>CAYRRZ010000006.1:0-6822 GCA_964426815.1 uncultured Gammaproteobacteria bacterium
GCAAGACCTATGCCTTGCCTGATTCGGTTTTAGTGATTGCGGATGCAGAAAAACCAATTGCGATTGCCGGTGTGATGGGCGGTGAATTGAGCGGCGTAAAGAGTCAGACTTCGTCGATCATTATTGAAGCAGCAACCTTTGATGAGGTGATTATTCGTCGCGGTGCACGCAAACTTAATATCCAAACGGATGCGCAATCTCGCTTTGAAAAGGGTTTATCAACCGCAGCTCCGGTGTCGGCTTTGGCTCGTACGGTTGAATTATTGACGGAATTGACTGGCGCAAAGCTATCTGGCGAAGTTGTTGATCTTGGTCAGACAACCTATAAGCCAAAGAGCTATTCGATTACAACCGATGAAGTGAATCGCCAAATCGGCATCACCATGAATCAAAAAAGCATGGTCGATATTTTAAAGCGCTTGGGTTTTGCGGTGAAAACGACGGGTAAAAAGATTCAGGCGACAGTTCCTTGGTGGCGTGACCATGATATTGAAGATGGACGTGATTTTGTTGAAGAAATTGCTCGGGTTCAAGGATATGCGGCCATTCCGGCTGAAATTCCATTTGGCTTGATGCCGCGTCCGATTGATGCTGAATTAGTATGGGAACGCCGCATGCGCGAAGCCTCAAAATCAGCTGGTCTGACCGAGGTGTATTCGTATTCTTTTGTGTCTGAAGATTTGCTCAAGAAAGCGGGCTATGACCCTGCTGGAATGTTGCATGTGCAAAATCCATTGACTGCAGATTTTGCGGTGATGCGTACGACCTTGCTTCCATCTTTGCTTGAAGTTGCGGCACAAAATCAGGAGCGTTTTGCCGAACAGCGTTTGTTTGAGATTGCGAATGTCTATTATCCGCAATCTGAGGCTTGGACGATGCTTCCAGATGAGCAATTAGAAATCGGCGCCTTGTTTGTCGGTATGGATGATGCTTGGCGTGTGGCTAAGGGATATGTCGAGACCATGCTGAACGCTCTCGGTTTAACGGATGTTGCTTGGAAGCGTTTATCAGGCGATACCTTTTGGCATCCAGGTCGCAGTGTTCAGGCTTTCTACAAAGGCGATTTAGTAGCCACGGTTGGTGAAGTATCACCCGCGATTTTGAAGAATTTCAAATTAGAACGCGTAGCAATGGTGGACATGCCTTTGGAAAAATTATTGCCACATGCCCGTTCGACCAAGGCATATCAGCCAGACTCAGTGTTTCCTGAGGCAAAGCGTGACTTAGCTGTCGTGATTGATCGTCATGTTGAATATGACGATGTGGCTCGTGCCATTCGTCGAGTTGATCCGCTTGTCTCCACGGTTGAGTGGTTCGATACCTATGAGGGTCCGCATGTTGCTGCCGGCAAAAAATCATTGGCTATGCATTTGGTTTTTTCACATGCAGATCGCACGCTTGAAAGCACTGAAGTTGATGGCTTGATGGAGCGCATCTCTTTAGAATTGAAAGAACATTTTAAAGCAGAGTTGCGAGGATAATTTCGTCATTGCAGGGAGTAGAAGCGACACGGCAATCCTGAAGCAACCGATTGGAGGCTTCAGGATTGCTTCGTTCCTCGCAATGACGGTTTTATTATTGTGCTATACTGTGTAGGTATGACACTTTCAAATACGCAGGATTTGTTCTTTCTCGTTCTGTCGATTGCGACTGGATGGGCGGCAGTCTTTTTTTGCTGGGCTTTGTATGAAATTGCAAAGTTATTGCATCAAGGTAATCAGATTGTCACCGAAACGCGTGAAAAAGTTTCAAAAGTAGAAGAGGCGATTATGAGCGTGAAAGATCGTTTAGAGTCTTCGATGTCGTATTTAGGCATGATTGCGGATGGAGGAAAGGCCGTCATGTCGTATTTTAAAAAGGATAAGACCGAAGATGAGGACGATGATGAGATCCAGATTGTCCGAAAGCGTCGAAAGAAGTAGGATAGTTGGATGGAACGCTTGCTTGAAAAACTTCGTCAATTTGAGCCATTGTTTAATCTCTGCATTTTCCTGGCAACAGGTGTAGGGATTTATTTGGCGTATCGGATTGGTTTGCAACAAAATGAGATCAATACGCGGGCAATACAGCTCGAGAATTATGTTGAGCTCTATGTGTTTCCTGCACAAGGAAATGTAAATGTGGTGAATGTTGGGACGCGACCAGTGTATTTGAAGGAGTTTACCTTAAATGGAAAAACAGAATCTATGGGTGGAGGTGCTTTGCCGAATGTGGGAGACCATTGGTATGCGATTCCTGTGCCGCCTGAAGTCATTTCTTCTAAGAAACTTGATTTGCATATTAGATTTGAGGATTATCAGGGTCAGCTTTATGATAGCCATCATCAAGGTACGCTTGAGGCAAACGGTTGGAAAATTGAGTCCGAAAAAAGCTTTGCTTTTTATAAAAATCAAGTCCTTGGCAAACCCCTTGGCGAATAGGTGACAGCTCGCTAAGATAGGTTTTAATTGAATATTTACCCATTTTCGCAGGCTTTAAGCCGTCAGCGAAATATGCTTATGTCTGACACATCCTCCCCAGGACCATTGGTTGAAGAAAAGCCAAAATCACCGTTTGTGCATTTGCATGCGCATTCGATGTATTCCTTATTGGATGCGGTTGGTGATGTAGGTGATATCGTGGCTCGGGCCAAGGAACTTGGGTATGACAGTCTTGCCTTAACCGATCATGCGGCACTGTATGGAGCGATTGAGTTTTATGAGGCTGCGACAAAAGCGGGGATCAAGCCAATTTTGGGGGTTGAGGCCTATATCGCTCCAAATAAACATACAGATAAACGTCCTCGTATTGACGAGTATGTTTCGCATTTAACGATTCTGACCGAAACGAATGAAGGCTATCAGAACTTGCTGCATTTGATTTCGATTTCGTATTTAGACGGGTTTTATTATAAGCCACGCATGGATAAGGACATGCTTCGGCAATACCATACGGGTCTCATTGCTTTATCGGGTTGTTCAAAAGGGGAGATTCCAAAAGCATGTCAGTCGCATGACTTTGAACGGGCGGAGAGTTTGGTGAAGGAATATACGGAAATTTTCGGCGCTGGGAATTTTTTCCTCGAATTGGTTCATCATCCAGAATCGGCAACTCAAAATGATATTAATGCCAATTTAATTGAATTGGCGCGCAAGACGGGTGCCCCGCTCGTCGCGACAAAGGATGTTCATTATATTCATGCGGATGATGCGGATGCGCAGGATGCTTTGCAATGTATTCATGATGGAAAGATCATTGCCGACAATAATCGGTATTCGATTAATACCATCGATCACTCCTTGGTCGGTCCAGAAGAAATGGTGGCTGCTTTTGCTGATACGCCCGAGGCGATTACCAATACGCGCCTCATCGCAGATCGATGCCATGTCAAATTGGAATTGGGTGTCAATAAATTGCCGGTGTTTGAAGTGCCAGGTGGGCAAAATCCGGATGAATATTTGCGTGACTTATGTAATATTGGGTTGAAAGAGCGCTATGGAGATACGCCACCGGCTGAAGCTCAGGAGCGCTTAGATTTTGAATTGGCTACCATTTTGCGCATGGGTTTTGCGGCCTACTTTTTGATCGTGCAGGATTATGTGAATTGGGCCAAAGATCATGGAGTGATTGTGGGTCCGGGTCGTGGTTCGGCTGCTGGTTCGATTGTGGCCTATGCGCTGAAGATTACGAACTTGGATCCATTAAAATATGGCTTGCTGTTTGAGCGTTTTTTGAACCCGGATCGTATCTCCATGCCGGATGTGGATATGGACTTTGATGATGTCAAACGAAAAGACGTCATTGAATATGTGTCGAATAAATACGGTCATGATCGTGTGGCGGGGATTATTACCTTTGGAACTATGGCGGCACGTGCAGCCGTTCGCGATGTGGGGCGTGTGCTTGGCATGACATTTCAAGAAGTGGACCAGGTTGCCAAGGTCATTCCGCCACCGGTTCAAGGAAAACATACGCCTTTGGCTGAATCCATTAAAGAGTCACCAGATTTGAAGGCTTTGTATGAAAATGATTCACGCGTTCATCAATTGATTGATTTGGCGATTAAACTTGAAGGTACGACGCGTCATGCTTCGCAGCATGCCTGCGGTATTGTGATTTCGCCTCGGCCTTTGGTTGAATTTGCGCCTTTGCAAAAAGCCCAAGGTGGTGATGTGGATCAGGTTATTCAATATTCCCTGCATTCATCTGAAGTATCTGGTTTATTAAAGATGGACTTTTTGGGTTTGTCTAACTTGACCGTCATTCGTGAATGTATCGATATTGTTGAAGCGGTGTATGGGATTAAGGTTGATATTGATGCGATTCCGCTCGACAATCCAGAAACCTATGAATTGCTCGGTCGTGCTGAAACGACAGGTGTATTCCAATTGGAATCTGATGGAATGAAGCGCTATATCAAAGAATTAAAGCCTTCAGTTATTGAAGATATTATTGCTATGGTGGCCTTGTATCGTCCAGGGCCAATGCAATTTATTGATTCTTTTATTTCGCGTAAACATGGCAAGGAAAAGATTACCTATCTTCATCCATTGTTGGAGAATGCCTTAGGAAATACCTATGGAATTCCGGTGTATCAAGAGCAAGTCATGCAGGTGTCAAAAGACATGGCTGGTTTTACCGGTGGTGAAGCTGATACATTGCGTAAAGCCATGGGAAAAAAGATCGCCAAGCTCATGGCTGAGATGCGCGAAAAGTTTATTGTTGGATCCATGAAAAATGGGGTGCGAAATGAAGTAGCGCAAGAGATTTTTCAACAGTTTGAAGAATTTGCGGCATATGGATTTAATAAGTCACATGCGGCTTGTTATGCCTTGGTGGCCTATCAAACGGCTTATTTGAAAGCGCATTGGCCAGAGTGTTTTATGGCGGCGCTCATGAATTCTGACTCAAGTAATTTGGATCGTATTACGATTGAGGTTGAAGAGTGTCGTCGTATGGGTTTGGTGGTGCTCGCGCCAGATATTAATGAATCGTTTGCTGGTTTTTCGGTGGTGAAAGGGGTTTCGCCTAAAACGATTCGCTTTGGTTTGAAGGCGATTAAGGGTTTGGGAGAAGATGTGGTTGATCAGTTTATTGCTGAGCGTAAAGCGCATGGACCATTTGCGGATTTAACCGATGTCATTTCGCGCGGTCCAGGTAAAACGATTAATCGAAAATCCCTAGAAAGTTTGATTCGATCTGGTGCGTTTGATCGTTTTGGTGATCGAAATCAGATGTATTTTAATGTCGATACCTTATTAGATTTTCACAAACAGCAAAAAAATGAGGCTTCGAGCGGTCAGTTTAATTTATTTGCCAGTTTGGCGGATTCGGCAAAACCAAAATTGCAATTAAAACCTGCGCCTCCGGGTAATCCACGAGAATTATTGTCTTGGGAGAAAGAACTTTTAGGCCTGTATGTTTCGGCGCATCCATATCGTGAATATAGTGAGCGTCTGGCGGCAATTACCATGCCGATTTCTCAATTGAGAGAGTTCAAAAAGGAAAAAAAGGTTCGCGTGGGTGGCGTTTTGATTTTGTCGAAAAATATTTTGACAAAAAATAATGAGCACATGGTCTTTGCAAAGCTTGAGGATTTATCTGGATCAGTTGAAGCGATTGTATTTCCACGAGTGTTAACAGATACCGCTCAATTATGGGTTGAAGATAAAATCGTGATTGTTTCGGGTCGACCGCAGGAAAAAGATGGCGAAATGAAGGTTTTGGTTGAAACCGCTTTTGAAGTTACCGCGCAAAATATCGAAGATGTCTTGCAAGGCGTTAAAATGCAGGATGGTTCAGCTGTGCCAGCTGCCGCACCTCAAACGCATTCGATTCAGCTTCATATGCGTGCTAATTTGCCGGATTCGATTTTGACCTTTTTGCGAAAGATTTTTGATGAATTTCAAGGTCCATTTCCGGTGGTGTTTTTGATTGATGATATCGATGGGGTTCGTCGGATTAAATCGAGTGCTAAGATTGCCTACACAGATGAGGTGGTGCGGCGGATTGAAGAGGTGATTGGAAAGGGTGCGGTGAAGGTATTAGAGGGTTGACATTTCTGCTATTCTTTGATTAACTCATCCATCGACCTTTAATCGGGGTTGGTTTGAAAGGATGAGAAAGGGCCTCTCCATGGAAAACTCAGATTCAAAAAACCGTGTTGAAAGGCTCAAGCAACTCATTCGTGATGCGCAGGGTCCTTTCACTCTCACAACGATTTGTGGCCTGATTCAGGTAGAAATGGCGCGCTTGGGACATCCGGTCTCGCTTAAGCGCCCCTCTTGCTTCGATCGGTTTACCTCCGAGCAACTCGATGTGGCAGAACAAGTTCTGCCAACCGTGCTTGGAACCTCTTTGCCCCAATCGACGATCGAAGAGATCGCCGTTGCCCGCCGGACTGCATCCCAGTAGTCCGGTTTTTTTGTTATACTCCGTATGATATATGCCCTCTACTCGCGAGCAGGTTCGGATGAAAGAAACGCCTAAACAGCGTTTGGCTGCACAGGCTTTTGAGGACCGCATCAATTTGCTGAAGACGGAAGGAAAACAGGATGAACTTGAATTAGCTGAAGCCGAGTTTGAATTGTTTTTATGGCAGCATGATGTAACGGGTGCTTTAAAAGACAGCCGTTTTGGAAAGGATATACGGAATATCTTAGATACCGCTGATTTGCATCGTGGACCGGATGGTTTACCGCAGGCAAATACGGATCTTTTGCGTAAAACCCATCTTGTTCAAGTAAATATGAGTGAGCTTGATCGCCTGAATAGCTCGGGTGATCATGCCTTGGGGGATGTTGCTTTAGAAAGAACGTTTTTAGCTTGTCAAAATCGAACCCT
>CAYRRZ010000006.1:6922-42925 GCA_964426815.1 uncultured Gammaproteobacteria bacterium
CCTTGGGGGATGTTGCTTTAGAAAGAACGTTTTTAGCTTGTCAAAATCGAACCCTCGAAGTGTTGCGCGAAGTCTTTCCCGAAGCAGATGAGTCGGCTTTGTTTGCGCATTATGATATCTATCGAACAGCTGGAAATGATTTTACCGTTATTTTAAAAGATGTCGCGCCCGAGCAGGCAATGCAATTGCGCGAACGTTTATCTCAAGCGGTTTCGATTAAAGATATTCGACCTGATCAGGATGATGTTCCGCTGGCGGCGAGTCACATGTCTTTGATTGAATCTTTTCAATACCTTGAAAACATGGACGGGATCCCATCTGAAGCTGGCATGAGTGATGAAACCGCGGCCATTGGTTTTATGCGGGAAAAGCTTCAGACGGTGAATGATTTTGATAAAGTTCGGACGCGAGGTAATCGCATGGTGCAAAAAATGCTCCAGGCTCGTGCAGAAGGAGCTGTGGGTGCGGAACAGGCGAGAACACTGTATGAACAGTTTTTGAAAAAATATGTTGGCGTTTTAGTGTAGGAGCAAGGCGAGACGCAGCCGCCTGATTTTGATGCGTTTTCAGCGCGTTTACAAAAACTAGGTGCATTTGATGCTCATCCACTTCAATGGAAGAAGCAGATTTTTGAGCGTTCACGTGATGAAGCTTTACGTCAGTTGCAGAGTCGTTCAGGCGATAGACAAAAAGAATCAGAAGTGATTACGGAAAGCGTGATCTCTTCGCTTCAGGATGAACAGGCAACGGCGGGTTTGGAACAGGTTGCTCAGCCAAATATCGAAAAAACGAGTACAAAGAAATTGCGTGAAATTGGCGAGGCGGATAAACAATCGCAAAGAGCGTTTATGGAGGCCTTGCAGGACCTAGGTGAGACAGAAGGGCAGATGGCCTTGAAAGCTCTGAAAAACGACGTTCAGATATTGTCGGAACGTCCGCCAACCGATATTGAGCGCCGTAAAGCAGAAACAAAATTAGCAATTGAGCAAAGCAAGCGCGATACCTTAACCGGTTTATATGGTCGTGGGGTGTATTTTGAGCAATTGGAGAGTTCTTTGAAAAAAGGATTGCCGCAAACGGTTTTGTCGGTTGATATGGCTTTTTTGAAGTTTTTTGATAAAGAAGGTGGAGCAAAAACAGGTGATGCTGCAATTGAAGCTGCGGGACGTATTTTAGATGCAGCAAAGCGGGAGATGAGTCTCTCAAAGGGTTTGAAGGTTGAAGCTTTTCGTGTGGGTGGTGATGAATTTGCGATGATTGTGGAAAGTGCAGATCCGCAGGTTGCGCGTGATATTTCGCGCTTGTTACAGCGTTTATCGCAAGAAAAAGTGGGTGAAGTTCCGCCACAAATGGGAGCCGCAGAGACATATCATCCAGAATCATTGCAATTTAATGTCGGAGCATATTCCGTGGCTTCGGCTCAGGCTTTTCAAACAGAGTTAGAACGGATGGGGATGCCGTCTTTTCAAGGCGAGCCGGGTTCAACCGAGATGATTCGACATTTGGCTGATGAGGCTACGCATTTGGCCGATGCTCGTATTGATTCGGAAAAATCATTAAATCGATTGGCATTTTTATTAGGCAAATCATTAGAAGCATCTCAAACAGATGGGTTAGCAGGGGAGCGTCGTAAGCAGCTAGATGCGCTCATGACGTATTCGGAAAAGTCTATTTTTGGCGCCGAAGGTCGCGCGAAGATTTTAGAATGGACCCAATTGATTCAGTCGAATGAACTGACGGTAAATGAATTAGTTTCTCAGATTTTGCCTCGTTTTGTGACAGAGCAATTGAAAAAGAAGGGGAAGGAAGTGGTAAGTTTTGAAAAAACATCATTAGAGCGTTTGGAAGCGGATGTGCAGATGACTTTATTGCGAAGACGTTTGGAAGAAATGGAACAAGATATGGTGCAACTTGTACAAGAGTTTGGTGTTGAGCATGCCAAGGTTGAGGCGCAGCGTGCGCATGTGTCTGAAGTTGAAGGTCAACTAAGCGAAATTGTTTCATTGCGACAAAATATTGATCGACTCTCGTCTTGATTCGAAAAATTTGCTATCATCTGACTATTGTATGGCCATACGTCCTTCTTCTCGTCCCGTTTCTCGTGATCCGTTTCCACGGCCGCCAGCTCCGGCTTTGTATCGGAATATCGCCTTCTCTTTTTTAGGACTCACGATTTTGGTGATTTTGGGCGTTTTGTGGCTTTCTTCCGTTCGAGCTCGGGTTCTTATTTCGGTAAAGAGTGATACGACTTCAGCGCAAGCAACAGTTGAGGTTTCGCAAAGCCCAGAGCAAGGTCAATTGCGTGGTCGAGTTGTGAAAGGGAATTTTGATAAAATGCAAGAATTTGGTGTGAAAGAACGAGATACAACTGAGATCGCACAGGATGTTGAAGTGAGCGGTACGGTCAAAGTCACGAATAATTATTCACGTCAGCAGACCTTGATTAAGAATACGCGTTTATTGACGGCAGATGGTCGTTTGTATCGTTTGGATAAGACGATTGTATTGGATCCAAAAGAATCCATCATGGCTACGGCGAAGTCTGATCAAAAGGGTCGGCAGTATGTTATGGCTCCAGGTACCAAGTTGAGCATTCCAGGTTTGTGGATTGATTTGCAAAAATGGATTTATGCCGAAGCCGTAAGTGGTTTTACAGGTGGCCAATTATCAAGTGGAAAAGTCGTGAGTCAATTGGATGTGAGCGAATCTCAAAAAGCACTTGAAGATGCCGTGTATGAACAAGCGGTGAAGACGCTTACCGCAGAAGCAGGGGTATCGAGTGACTGGAAAGCCTATTTTACAAAAAAAGTGATTGAGAAGAAGTCGAATGTCACACCTGGCCAATCTTCGGATAATTTTTTGGCTTCGGTTAAGCTTGAGGTAACGGGTGTGTTTTTTCCAAAATCAGACATGGAAGCTTTGGTTCGTCAAAAATTACGTGAACGCTTGCCAGATGGACGTGATTTGATCAATTTTGATTCGAATGCGATTACCTACAATCTTGAACAGGTTGATGCAAGTTTACAGCGCGCACGATTCTCCGTGTCTTCGCAGGCTTTGTCTCGTTTGACAGATAAGAGCCCAGCCTTGTCGACCGATGTCTTTGCTGGTTTATCAGCTGATGAAGCGAAGAAAAAATTGAGCGCTATTGATGGGGTTCAGGATGTCCAGATCGAGATTCATCCAAGCTGGATCGGAAAAGTGCCATCAAATCCAAGCCATATTGAGGTTATTGTGAAATAGAATTTGGATCGCGTCATTCCCGCGCAGGCGGGAATCTAACGGCCGGTCGAAAGGGATGGATTCCCGCCTGCGCGGGAATGACGCTGTTCTAATATACATTTGTTGACGTTTGGATGTCTTTCTATTATCCTTTTTGTATTGGACTCACCAACCAGGTATGTAGCTCAAACGCGAAAGGCGAATGAGATGCATAAACAAGTACAGAATAAGCGTCTGTAGAGGCTATAGCTTCTGCAGAAATGCGGGTGGAACCGCGGTCGAGCTCAGCTCGATCGTCCCGATGTTTGCTGCCAATTCCTGATGGATTTGGTTGTTGCATCGGTTTTTTTGTTTTTATTCGATTTATTTTTCTCCGTATGGATTTCCCTCTCGAAACTCGTCGCCATAGTGCGGCACATGTGATGGCGGCTGCCATTAAACGCCTGTTTCCGCAGGCAAAGTTTGGTGTTGGTCCGGTGATTGAGCATGGTTTTTATTATGATATTGATATCGGTCGTTCGCTTGAACCAAAAGATCTCGAAGCGATTGATAAAGAGATGATCAAGATCTTGAAAGAAAATCCGGCTTTTGAGCGTATTGAATTGCCGATTGATGAAGCGATTGCCAAATTTGAAGCCATGGGTCAGGTATACAAGGCAGAGCTGTTGAATGACTTGAAGACACGTGGCACGACTAAGATGTCGGCTG
The DNA here is from genome assembly GCA_964426815.1 of uncultured Gammaproteobacteria bacterium. GTDB lineage: Bacteria > Patescibacteriota > Patescibacteriia > 2-12-FULL-60-25 > 2-12-FULL-60-25 > JADZEJ01. Next base: position 10,853 of record CAYRRZ010000006.1, read on the forward strand.
AGGACTTGAATGATCTCGGAACCGATATTTCAACGGTTTCTTTGTACACGACTGGTGATTTTACCGACTTGTGCCGTGGTCCTCATGTCGAAAAGGCACGTGATATCGGTGCCTGGAAACTGAATAAGTTTTCCGCGGTGTATTGGCGTGGCAAGGAAGAGAATCCATCGATGCAACGCATTTATGGCTTGAGCTTTGCTACAAAAGAAGATTTGCAGGGGCATATCAAGATGATGGAAGAAGCGGAAAAGCGGGACCACCGTAAATTGGGTGCTGAATTGGATTTGTTTACCTTTTCACCTTTAGTTGGTTCTGGTTTGCCTCTTTTTACCTCAAAGGGTGTCATTTTGCGTCAGAACCTGGTTGACTTTGTGTGGGAGCTCATGAAGCCATACGGCTATCAAAAAGTGTGGATTCCACATATCACCAAGTCTGATTTGTATAAGACATCTGGTCACTGGGATAAGTTCGAAGATGATTTGTTTCATGTTTCAAGCAAAAAATCGGATGATACCTTTGTGTTGAAGCCGATGAATTGTCCGCATCACACCCAGATCTTTGCCAGCAAGCCTCGGAGTTATCGTGAGATGCCTATTCGCATGAGCGAAGTGACAACCGTGTATCGAGATGAAAATACGGGTCAATTACAAGGTCTGACTCGTGTTCGTTCGATTACCCAGGATGATGCGCATGTCTTTTGCCGTCCGGACCAGATTCATGATGAGGCCTTAGCGATGTATCGCATTGCAGAAGCTTTCTATAAGGGCTTTGGAATGTCTTTCCATCGTGTGCGTTTGTCCGTGCGTGATCCGCAACATCCAGAAAAGTATTTGGGTGGTGATGAAGTATGGTCACAGGCTGAACAAACCTTGGCTGATCTCATGAAAGAAGTGGGTCGTGAGGTTGAAGTTGGAGAAGGGGAGGCTGCATTTTATGGTCCAAAGCTCGATTTTATGACCAAGGATGCGATCGGTCGTGAATGGCAATTGGCAACGATTCAGCTCGACTTTGTTCAGCCAGAACGTTTTGGATTGGAATATGTGGCTGCAGATGGGAGTCGTCAGCGCCCCGTGATGGTGCATCGCGCCATTTTGGGTTCGGTTGAGCGTTTCTTGGGTATTTTGATCGAACATTATGCTGGTGCCTTTCCGGTTTGGTTGTCGCCTGTTCAGGTGTCGATTTTACCGGTTGCTGATCGTCATATTGATTTCGGTCTAGCCTTGGCTAAGGAATTAGAGCAGATCGGCTTGCGAGTTGAGGTTGATACGGCGGCTGAATCTGTTGGTAAAAAGATCCGTAATGCCGAAAAATCAAAGGTGCCGCTGATGCTCGTGGTTGGAGATAAAGAAGCTGAGGGGGGTGAATTGACGGTCCGTATTCGCGGCGAAGCTGATCAGAGAATGATGACTAAACAGGATTTTCTTGCTTTTGTTCAAGAAAAGATTGCTACAAAGTCATAATTCATACGGTTGATTACAAAAAATCCTCCTAAATGGAGGATTTTTTGTTTGCCGTTGTTACATGCCTGTTGGCGTAGATCCGCCGTAGCGACGTGCATTGCTGCGCTGGTTTCTATCGGCGACCGTACGTGATGTTCCACGTTTTTCTGCCTTGAGAGGCTTTCCATTGTCATCTACGGCATATTTTGCCGCTTCTTCTGGCGTCATGACATAGGTGCCCATGGTTTCAAGTATCGAGTCACGTTTTTGACTTAATTGTTTAGGTTGGCGAGTGTCGCTTGAATTGCTATTTAGAATGTTAGCTACATCGTCCTTAGATATGCCGATTTTATTCAGAATTGTCATTACATTGGGGAGCAATGTAGGGTTTTTGGTGCCTTTAACGAGGTCTGTTATTGCGAAAACAAGTGAGGTTTCAAGGGTTTTCGTTTTGACATCTGGGCTCAATGCCTGAATTGTTTTAACAGCATCGTCTAAACCGGAACGATATGTTAAGTATGTATAATTGTCGGCTTTTTTTATTGCTTCGCCCTTTTCCGTCAGCGCACGGTTGATTTTGTTCCAAAGAGTATGGGCTTGCTCTCTACCTAGAGTTTTGCTTGCATTTTCGACCATTCCATCAAATTTCTCATCGAGTGGGCCTTTTTCAAGATCGCTTAAGTCGATGTCGTATTCGGCTGGTGCTTTTTCAGCTGGAGCTTGGTAGGCTTGTTCGTTTTCTGATTTGCGATTTGAGCGGCGGTCGGCGGTGCGATTGGTGTTGGTTTCTACGCCTCCTGCAACCCGATTTGCTGCGCGACGGCTTTCTTCGCGAGCGGTATTACCTCCGAGAGCAGCGGCTTCGCTTAAGCGAGATTTTCCAAAACCAGTAACGAAGTCAGGTGGAAGTCCGAGCTTTTTATTGAATTCAGATAATTTACGTTGGGCGAGCTTGAAGTAATCTTCTGAGGTAAAGCCGGTTTTTTGATCTTTCCATTGGTCGGTTGCCGTTTGGAGAAGGCCTGAGGCGTAATCGAGATATTCATCGCGGCTAAATCCGAGGCGGCTCGCTTCAGCAGGGGACATCTGAGCAAATAAATTGTCGATGGTGCCTATGACTTCGGATGAACGATCGCCGAGGAGTTCACGATACCGATTTTCTTGATTCATGCGGACGGTTTGGCGAGCTCTTTCCATTGGTGTTGGTGGAGCTTTGCGTTTCGCATCTTCAATCGAGAGAATATCGGCATCAGTGATTTCTTCAGATGATTCCCAGCCGTATTTTGCGCGATCCGCTTGTACTTTGGCTTCAATTTCAGCGGCGCTCATGCCTTGTTCAGCTTGTTGAGCGGCACGACGTCGGGCACGGAATTCAGTTCCAAGATTCGACACTTCTTCATCCGTCATGTTGCGATCTGCCATGTCGCGTGTACGAACTTTTTCTGCCATTTCTTCAGGAGAAGCGCTACGTACATTTGGAGCTGCGCGGCGAATAGAGGCTCCGCGACCGATAGAGATTTGCTCTTCGAGAGCGGCTTCTTCTTCAGCTTGTTTGCGGCGTGCTTCGGCGGTTTGCTTTAAGCGGTCGCGATTGGCTTTTTGTTGATCTTTGCGTTGCTGTTCTGCAAGCTTTGGATCGCGTTCAAGAGCGGCTTCGAATTCGTCTGGATTGGTAAAGTCTTTTTCATCGATTTGGACGTCTTGGGATTCGCGAAAATTACGTGCTTCGCGGTCATATCCGGACTCAACTCCAGGCATGAAAGCTGAGGCAGCGTCACGAGCCATGTCGCGTGCAACCTCTTTACCAGATTTGATGAAGCTTGGTTTTTCGGTTTTGAATTCTTCTTGTGCTTCGCGGCGCAACTTGGCCATCTGTTGATCTTCTTCTAAAAAGCCGAGTTCGCGTTGAACTTCTTCTAATTCAATTTCAAGTGCTTTTAAGCGATAGTATGGGCCAATAGCGGGCTCGCCCTTGAGGCTTTGCCACATTTGCTTCAATCGGTCGCTTGTGGTGATTTTTTTCTTCGCTTCTGCGATTTTATCGCGTAAGTTCGCTTCTTTATTTTGGAGTACGCGTGTTTTGCGCTTGGTTTCTTCTTTTGGATCCAAATACTCGATATCTTCATCGCCGAGTTCCATTTCTGGACCAGGATTGTAGGAAACGCTTGGTGAAACTTTTTTACGAATACCGCTGATTTCTTCGCGCAATTGTTCAGCCTGAGCCTCGTCTTTCTCCGATTGTTTTTCCATTTTTTGACTGATTGGTTTGCGCTCCTCAGCAATGGCTTGGGCGAGTTGTTGTTCCGCTTGTTGCAAATCAACATTCAGTGTTGGATTGCCCTCACCAGAAGACCATGCGCTTTCATTGCCGCGCATGGAGGTGAGAAGACGTGAAATCAATTTTGCGGCTGTATCAGCCGCGTTGTTTCCTGGAAAACGATCAGGGTGAACTTTTGACATTAATTTAGCAACAGCACGAATATCTTCGTTTTGTGCTTCACCGCGAGCGTATTTTTCTGCAATCGCACTTGCTTGTTGAAGTGCTTGATGAATGCCTTCTAAAGCAGAAGGCTCTGCAGCTGGAGCATTTTTTACCGCTTCTGGTTTGGAGCGTTTGGCTGCTTCTGGAATTGGAGGAGGGGATGAAGGTGCGCGTTCTGTTTTTGGCATACAAGAAGAAGATTTAGATTGCTTGTAGTATAGCATAAAACAAAAACACCCCCGATTGAGTTTGATCGGGGGTGGTGTCTGCATTAGACATCGAGGCTGGTGACGAGATGGAGTTTTCCTGCTCGGAAACCGGCTTCGATCTCCTTGAGTCGCTCGAAACCGCCGCGGCAGTCTCGAAGACCATGTTGGATAGCTTCAAGGACCTGCTTGTGATCCTTGAGCGATGGAGGCGGGGTAAACCAGAAATGTTCTGGTCGGCCGGTGGTCGTCACCTTGTCTGCCGCGCTGAGAGCGATTTTCCAACCGAATCGGTCGAGAAAATTTGTCAGGTCGTCTTCGTCGTTCGGATCTGATGAGAGGCATGCTCGCGTCAGGATGAGCTCTTGTTCGCCTGGATGGCCGAGGCGCGGTCGCTTCATGAGCCAGCAGCGCATCGGATCCAGCCTTGCTGGGATGATGCAGAGAACGCCAAGCCTGTCTTTGACATACCTCGGCGTCTCGATTGAGCTTTTGAGGGGTCGGTGCTTCACGGGGGCAGTGCTCAAGTGAGCCTCCTCGATGGTGTAGGGTGGGTGGTTGTATCGAAAAGAACGACTTTGATGGTCTATATAGCAAAAAAGAGGCACTTTGTCAATGCCTCTTTCCTGTATTTTTTGTGTGTTTGTGCGTTTAGGCGACAATTTTTGCAAATACCTGAGGGTATTTGGAAGCCATTTGCGACAAGACCTTGCGATCCAAAGCAATGTTCTTCTTGCGGAGAGCGCCCATCACCTTGCTATAGCTCTTGCCCATTTCTTTGAGAGCAGCGCCGATGCGAACCTGTTGAAGGCCGCGATTGTCGCGCTTTTTGGCCTTGCGACCAACATAGGCATTGACGCCAGCTTTGACACCAGCAACTTTAGCGAGGGTAACCTTGGATTTGCGGCCCCACATCATGCCCTTGGTACGGGCGAGGATATTCTTGCGGCGCTTGATGCGGTGGGTTCCGCGTTTGACACGTGGCATAGGAGTTCAGTAATTGATTAGAGAGAGATTACAAACCGGCGAGAACTTTGAGGGTCTTAGCGAATTGCTTTGGCATACCCTGGTCACGGCGCTTCTTGCGGGTGATGTTTCCTGGGTTACGAGCATTGAAATGGCCTTGGCCACCATGACGCTTCATGAGTTTGCCTGTTTTTGTGGCACGGACACGCTTGGAGATTGTCTTGTGGGTTTTCATAGAATTATTATGATTTTCTGCCGATAATTGAGGAGACATTTCCGCCTTGGCGTGTCACCGGCTGTTCGGTGTAGAGCGTATAGGTTTTACCGATTTCGTCGATAAAGGCCTTGATACGTTCTTCTGCCAATTCGCCATGTGCTTTTTCGCGACCGCGGAGCATGATTTCGATCTTGAGCTTATCACCGCCTTCAAGAAATTTGAGGGCTTGTGTTTTGCGGACCTCGATATCATGTGCGCCCATTTTCACCGACAAGCGGATGCCTTTGACTTCCACTTGTTTTGCGTGAGCCTTTTGAGCTCGTTTTTCCTTATCCTTCTGGTATTTGAAGGCGCCGTAGTCGAGAAGTTTGCAGACCGGAGGTGTTTCTTTTGGAGAAACTTCAACCAGGTCCATTTCTCTTTCTTGGGCGAGAGCGAGGGCATCACGAGTTTTCATCACACCGAGAAACGCATTGTTTTCATCGATGAGACGAACTTCGGGAGCGAAAATGCGTTCATTCGAACGATAATCTACGCCTTCGAGCTTTTGGGGTGGTTTGCGGCGATAATGGATGCGCATGGGTAAAGGGTTTTTGGTGGTGGAGATGGGGGGAGTCGCACCCCCGTCCGAGCATGTTCTACGTACCTTTCATTCACAAGCTTGGACCGCTCGGGAAGTTTCGAAGTCAGGGGTTAAGCGGTCGAGACCAAGACTTCTAGATTGCCGCCAGGGTCAGTACAGGATGGGTAATCAGCATCTGTACTCAAGCTCGTATGATGACGTTCTGACCAGAGACTCGAGCGGTCACTGGGGAACGAGTCGTCGCACTAGGCGAGGACTGGGGCGAAAGAAGGAGCAAATGCTTGCGCAAGTGCGTTCTTTGCCTTGGTAACAACGTTGGCAGTTGTCGGTTTTGGATCGGTTTTACAGGCAGAATCCAGCCTGGCTTGCAAAGTACCCAGAGGAATGTCGTCAAAACTCGTCATCCCCGAGCGAATCCTCACTTTTGGCGCGCTACGGCGTCAGCGACTGCGTTTTTTGTTCACCGTATAGGCATACGGCTCACAAAAAGCCTCGTTGCTTCCTTGTATCGCATCCAAAATTGAGAATTCGGGTTGTGATTACTCGATGTCGTGGCCTCGCAAATTTCTTTGGAGTTCACGATCGAGGTCTCGGTTTTTGAGCTTTTCTCGCTTATCATGGGCTTTTCTTCCCCGACAGACGGCAAAAGACACTTTGATCCGATTGCCGGAAGGGTACAGGGAAAATGGGACAAGTGTCAAGCCTTTTTCCTGGGTTTTTCCTGCGAGGTAAGCCAATTCTTTCTTATGGACCAAGACTTTACGGCTTTGATCAGGGTCATAGTCTTCGACCTTGGTGGCTTTGGCGTATTTTCGGATATGGGCTCCGATAAGCCATAATTCGCCTCGGGTGATGGCTAAATAGGCCCCATCGAGCTTGGCGCCGCCTGTTCGAATCGATTTAACCTCTTGTCCTTGTAATACTAAGCCGCCCTGGAAGGTTTCCAGGGTCTCGTATTCAAAGCGAGCCTTGCGGTTTTCTGCGTACCGGGTCGGGGCGACTGGTTTCATGCGCGCATGCTACCATATTTTTTGTATGGCAACCCTCGAGCGACGCATCGTGATTGATACAGTCAGCTTTTTGAAAGTATTGGCTGTTTTGGCTTTTTTGGGCTTGTTATACGTTATTCGGGATATTTTGGCTTTGGTTTTTGCGGCATTGTTTTTAGCGACCTTGATTCGACCGGCTGCTATGGTTTTAGAGCGAAAGAAAATTCCAAAGGGAGTAACGGTGATTGTTATCTATATTTTGCTTATTGGTTTTGCGGTTTTGAGCGTTGGTTTGGTGTTACCAGTTTTATTAGAACAGGGGACGCATTTGCTTCAATCAGCTGGTGTAGGTTGGCAAAAATTGTCTGGAGCCTTTGATGTGGTCAAGGATTTTACGGTGCGGGCGGGTTTGTCGGATAACTTTCAAAGCGGTTTACGTTCCTTAGAAGGTCAGTTAAGCGGATTTACTCAGGGCGTTGTGGCGACAGTGGGGGATGTGGTCGGTGGTTTGGTGGCCTTAGCTGTTGTATTAGTGATGGCTTTTTACATGGTGGTGCAAGAAAAAGATGCGCGTCGAGCCTTTCATGCTTTTGTGCCTGAAGCCTATCAAGATTTAATTTCGACGATTTTGGGTCAGGTGCAGGATAAAATGGGATGGTGGTTATTAGGCCAATTGGCTCTGTGCGGCATCATCGGTTTGCTCTATTTTATTGGGCTGTCAGTGATTGGATATGATTCGGCGCTTGTCTTGGCTTTGTTTGGTGGATTTACCGAATTTGTTCCGTATCTTGGTCCGATTTTAGGTGGTATTCCGGTCATTATCGTAGGCGCTGCGAGTGGATCAGTCTTTACGGTGGTATTAGGTGTGGTGATGTTGGTTTTGATTCAGCAATTAGAAAATCATGTGATCGTGCCAAAGATTATGCAAAAAGCGGTGGGTTTGAATCCGCTTGTTAGCATCGTTGCTTTATTAGTTGGCGCACGTTTATTTGGCATTGTTGGAGCTTTGCTATCGATTCCCGTAACGACGGCGGTTGGAGTTGTATTAACCGAGCTTTATCGCAGTCATCTTGAAAAAGATGGAGTTATTGCCTAATGCCTATGCAAAAAAGATATTGGCTCATCTGTGTTGGCCTGATTGGAGCGATTATTGCTCTGACGTTTACTTTGATGTGGTTACGCCGTCCGATCCCCGTGAAGCCTTTTAATGCCGAGGAGTCGCATCAGGCTTGGGCGACACTGATTCAACAAGAGATCGCGACGCTTCCCTTGGATGCCTCACCTGAACGTCTTCGACAAGCAAGAGAAAAGGTAAGTGCGTTAACCGTTCGTTCAGAGGATAAGGATGTGCATTTGTCTTTGGTTTTGGCGCTTATGCGTTGGGAGCAACAAGATGCTCAAGCACCGGCTCAAGTTTTGGATATTGCTCAACGAATTAAATAATTATGGAAACGAGTACTCCTACACAGCAAGTTCCCGTTCAGCAACCGCAGCATATTCGACCCAAGCTCGGAAAGAATGTGTTGAGCTTTTGGGCGGTCATTTTTGGGATTGTGTTTGTTGTTTTATGTGCCTTTGGTTTTTTGATTGCAAAAACGGGTTTGGCTCAGGTGCCGGTATTTTCTCGTTTTTATCGAGGTCCGCAACCAACGAGAGTCGTGGAGGCGCCAAAAACAACGGTCGCTGATTTTCGTGATTTGCTTGGTAAGCGTTTATTTTTGGCACAGCTTTCGTCGCCACAAGCGGATACGGTGAGTGTCTCGGTGAGTGAAACGGAGTTGACGAGTGTTTTGCAGGATGCGATTACTCAAGCGGTTGCGGGGCAAGAAGCACGCGTTGAGCATGTTCAATTGGTGGTATTGGATGATCAGATTGAACTCGTAGCCTTGATTCGACGGAGTGGGGTGCGCGCCGATGTTCTTGTTCGATTCAAGCCAAAAATTGAGGGATCGGCTGTGGTATTTGAACCTTCTTTTTTTCAATTGGGAGATTTTTCTTTGCCGGTTTCTTTTGCCGAACAATTTGCCGCTTTGTTATTTTCGCGTGATCTTGGCAAATGGGAAGTGAGTTCTCCTCAATTTAAGGTAGATCGCGTGGTTTTGCATCTTCAATCAATAGAGATTGTCGTGCGTAGAACGGCACGTTAGACTGGAGGTATGCTGCTTGTTTTGCGACTTTTGCCGTATCTTGTTGCGTCTGCGACGGGCTTTCTTTTTTGGTCACAACGTCAACAACCGAGTTTGTATCCTTGGGTTTGTTGTCTTTCACTCGTTTTGTTTTGTGTCGCTACGGCCTTGATTGCGTGGAAGCGTTTAAGTTTGGTTGAGCTGTTTGAAAAGATGTTCCCATCTTTGCTTTTGCAAATGGCTTTCGTGTTTGGATTGGTGTTGGTAGAAACGACCGTTTCATTGTGGGTCATTTATATTGGTTCGGCTTTGGCTTGCGCTTTGTCTCTCGAATTATTGTTTTTGCATTGCTTTCAACGCGAACGATATCCCGTGAATGGATTGTCTCGTTTAAATATTGCCTTTGTTCCGGTGATTGTGTGGTATACGGTTTCAACTTCGACAGGATTGCTTACATTCTTGCATGTTTCGCATACGATTCATCTCTTGATGTGTGGTGTGCTTGGTGTGGTATTGTATCGGACGACGGGGCACCCAGGAGCAACGCCTTTGCAAAATCGAATTTGGATGTTGATTGGGTTAATTGTCGGTTTGCATGTGGGTTGGATTGGTCTCCATTTACCTGTCAGTATGCCAATGCAGGGTGCGGTTGCGGCTGTGTTATTTAGTGCTGGTTTGCGTATGCGGCGCTATGTCTATCAGCCTAAGCCATCGGTTCAGATTGCTTGGTCAGAAAGTATTGGGGCTCTGGTTTTATTCATCATCGCCATCTCAACGGCAAAATGGTTGTAGGTTGTATGCAAAAAACGATCGTTCTCTTGATTCTATCCGCATTGTGCGGATCTTTGGCTGGTGCTGCAGCTGGATTTACCACAGCTTCTTTTTCGGTATCTGACATGCAGCCTTCCACTACATTGATCGCATCTACTTCAACTACGCCGGTGCATGCAACGAGTACAACTTCAACTTTACCGAGCTTGTCTTTGATTCCGGTTGAGCGTCGTGCGATTGTGCCGCTTTTACCTCCAGAATTTGCAAAACGCGGATCAAGCCCAACCGTAGCCGTTTATCGCAAGCCAACCGGCATTGCCTTAGAGGATCGTGTTTTGTCTAAAGATGCATTATTGGGTCAGGCAATCGCGTTAACAGCAGATGGTTGGTTGGTGACGACGGCTTCAGCTATCGCGAATGTCAAAATGAGCGAGCTCATTGTATGGCGCGGGGGAGTTTCGGGTACGGTTGAGAAAGGGGTGATTGATCGTTTATCGCAAACGGTTTTTCTGAAAACAACCTTGAAAGGATTACCATCCGCTGCCTTTGCGCGTATTCAAGATTTAGTTCCTGGTGCTGCGATGTGGGTTGAAACCGATATCGAGGCTTTTGAACCACAGGTGGTGATTGGTCTTATGGGTCGTAGTACCCAAGCCGATAGTGCTTCGAGTGAATTCGCTTCACGTAGATTGCTTTTGAATGGTCCGAGCCAAGTGCTTCCAGGTACACCAATTTGGGATCCGAACGGGTCCTTGGTCGCTTTGTTTGAAGGAAGTGGTCCGAATGGTGATTCGTTGGCAATTCCCGTGGCTTCAATGGCCGCTTCGTTTAATAGTTTGTTATTGGATGGAGAAATTCATCATGCGCAATTGGGTGTGCGGACAATGGATTTGGGCGTGAGTCGGATTGAAGGTGATCGTGCGGGTCTGCCTTTGGCCGGTGCCTATATTCGAGATGAGAAAAAAATAGCAAAAACAGGAATTGTAAAAGATTCTCCGGCAGCAAAAGCAAAGCTAAAAACGGGTGATGTGATTGTTCGCGTTGATCGTGATATCCTAGACGGGACCGCGGACCTTGGAGAAGTGTTATCAGAATACAAACCTGGTTCATCGGTGACCCTGCGCGTGTTACGTGGGACGCAGGATTTAGACGTTTCTCTTGTTTTAGGGAATATCGTGACCTCTGAACTTCTCAAATAGCCGTATGGCAACCCAACATTATCTTCGTCTGTTCTTTTTTTCCTGGAAGCTGGTTATTGGTACCACGCTTTTAGGTGGCCTTTTGGCACTTGGGGTTTCTTTACTGCAGCCTCTGCGCTATTCGAGTGTTGAACGTATTTTGATCACCCAGACAAATGCGGCCGGTTTGGATCCGTATACGGCTTTAAAATCAACGGAACGTATTGCGCAGAATTTATCTGAATTGATTTATACCTCGAGCTTTTTTAATGCGGTGATGTCGAAGTCGCAAATCGATCCAAGTTATTTTCCAACGGATGAAGCGGCCAAGCGTAAAAAGTGGCGTGATTCGATTTCGACCGAGGTTTCAGCTGGAACGGGGATTATGGCGATTACCGCCTATCATACAAATAGAGACACGGCGACTGAGCTTTCGATCCGTACCGCTCAAGAATTGGTGAACATTACCCCAAATTATTTTGGCTATGCTGTCCGGGTTCAGATCATCGATGATCCATTAACGTCTGGTTTTTATGCTAAGCCTGACTTTGTTAAAAATACGATGTTGGGCTTAATTGCCGGATTTTTGCTTGGAACAGCTTGGGCCTTAGGAAGACAACGCTATAACTAAGTTTTTTAGCTGTCTTTCCCACGAAAGTGGGAATCAGGCTTGGGAGAGGTGGGAGCCCGATTCCCTTTTTCAAGGGAAAGACAAATTTTTTCTCTCAACTTAGCAAAAATTGAATAGGGGAGCATGCAACCGGTATTGACAAAATACCGGTTTTGTGGTTTAGTATTACATTCCTTGCACAACCGATTGCGGAAAGTGTATAGTCCAGCCTTGACAAAAACCTCAAGATCTGGTATAGTGCTTCGTTAAGATAAACGACCCTTCAAGTATCGGGGATTCGAGCCGTTCCATTGTTTGGAAGTATTCCTCCTCTCCCAAGCATATGGGACGGCTCGAGGGCCTGAATGTTCTCGCTCTCATCGCTCTGTAACACCAAAAAAACCCAGGAGTCACACTCGACCAGATAATCGTTTCATGCCGCGGCCTCTCATAGGTAGCGGTGGTTGAGCCCAACACATGTTGCGGCTCGCCGAAGCGGGTCGCGTGTAACCCCATTAACAACGTTTCGAAAGAAGGTTCCCTCATGATCAACTCCAGCGTGAAGTTCGCTCTCATCGTCGTTTCGTTCGTCTCCGTTCTCGTCGGCTTCGCCGGCAGCGCGAAGGCGGATCCGGATCCTTGCAGCAGCCTGAAGTCGGCGTATGCCACGTGCACCGCCGATCCGAAGGCCGACTGCAAGGCGGAGGCCGACAAAGTGTCGGCCTGCGTCTCAGCCTACGAAACCTGCAAGGGTGACGTCGACGCGATGGCGGCGGCCGATCCCAAGTGCAAGGCGACCTTCGACGATCGTCACAAGGACGACGACAAGAAGGTGGCCCCCGCCAAGCCGATCCCCCTCGTCTGCGACGCTCCGGCGTCGAAGAAGGGCAAAGGGTACGGCTGCGAGTGCCCCGTTGGGTTGTTCCCGGTCTCCGTGTGGGGCAAGGCGGGACACGTGTCCTGCGCCACCCCCAAGGATCTCTCGGGAGAGGTCGCGAAGCTCCAGTCGGAGATGAACCTGCTCCACAAGAAGCAGCTCACCCCCGCGGAGCGCGGCGAGCTCAAGGCGTACGAGGAGAAGATCGCGAGGTTCTACCTCGTCGATCCGAAGACCGGTAACTCGGTTCTCCCGGACTACGCCAAGCTGTTCGTCGAGTGGGAGACGTTCAAACTCGCGTTCAAACCCTGGAAGGAGTCGGTCGACGAGAAGATCGCGCGGCTCGAGGGTCGGATGGATGGCGTCGAAGGGCGCCTCACTTCCGTCGAAGGCGACGTCGGTGAGCTCAAGCGCCGTGGCAAGGGCGTGTTCGTCCGGCCGGAGCTCGGTGGGGAGCTCATCTTCCGCAAGGGAGGTGACACCACCTGGGCTCTGCCCGCCGTCGGCGCGGGGCTCTACGCTCCCGTCGCCGAGTCGGTCACCTGGTTCGTCCGGGGTTCGATCGGCTACGGCAAGTCGGGTGGGCTCGGTTCGGTCGGTGTCGGTCGTGCAGGGACGGGTTTCGCCTTCTCGCTCAGTGAGGCGGTGACGCTCGGGCCGGAAGTCTACTTCCGGTTCATCGGTCGGTACGAAGCCCTCAAGGCGACGGACGGATCGACCCTGATCGCGGGCGGCAAGGGCGGTCACGCTGGTGGCCTCGCGGCGAACTTCCACGTTCGGGCGACGGACATCATCGGCTTCGGCTTCCACGCTGGTGCGGAGCTGCAGAACAACGAGTGGGCGACCTGCACGATCAGCAAGTCGTGCTACCGGCAGGAGTCAGGCATCGGGGCTTCGATCGGAGCCAACCTGACCTTCAGCTTCGGCGCCCCTCCTCTCCGCTGAGCAATCAGCACACCTTCGCAGTAAGGTGCACACGTTAATAGGGAAAGGCTTCTGCACCTTTCCCATCTACCTTCCGTCGACTTCGTACTCGAAGTCGACTGGATTCTTGAGTGAAGATCCTAGATGTTCACTGAAGCATTCCACAAAAGGAAATTGTAAAGACAGCTCTTGACAAGAATTGAATTATAAGCTATATTACAGCGTCACGATGAGAAGCTTCCTTGCCTGATTTCACTGAAATCACGTGAGGTAGCCGCTCGTCGGTGAATCGGAGTCTGACGCACATGCGTCGTTCGCCGATGAGCACATTCCCAAACCCCAAGATCAAGAAAGCGAGTTCATGATGAACAAGTTCTCCCTCTCCCTCAAGTCCGTCGTCGTTTCGTTCGTCGCCTTCGTGTCCCTCATCGGCTGCGTCGGCGGCCCCGAGGACGGCAACGAGGCCGCAGCTGCCAGCAACATGGCTGGTGCCAGCGGTTCTTCCGCCGGTACGGGCGGTACGGGTGGAACGGCAGGCAAGGGCGGCAGCGGCGGGTCCGGCGGCAACGTCGACAAGTGCGCCAAGCTCGACTGCAGCGATGTCGGCGGCCTGTGCGCCGTCGACAAGGACGGGGACGCGTATTGCGTCAACCCGTGTGAGGACACCAAGTGCCCATCGGGGCAGACCTGCCACATCGTCAACAAGTTGGCGAAGTGCGAAGGCGGCGCGGCCGGCTCTGGCGGTTCGGCGGGCAGCGGCGGCACGGGCGGGAGCTCGGGCAGCAGCGGCACGGCGGGCAGCAGCGGTTCGGCGCCCAATGCGTGCAACACGCACAACTGCGCCGCGAACCAGCACTGCGAGCTCAACGAGCAGAACGCAGCAGTCTGCCTCGACGACGCGGTCCAGCAGATCGACGTCGTGATGGCCAATGGCTGCCGCGCGGTCCTGTTCGACAACCTCGGAAGTGAGGTCGTCAACAGTTCGAACGGGCTCGACGTGCACAAGGCCGTCAACGCTGGGTGGGCTGGGTGGGCCATGCTCACGCAGCAGTGCTCCGGTCAGCCCTACAAGAGCGACTGGAGCCCCATCGGCGCCACCGCCTCCTCCACGAACGCCTTCACCAGCATCAAGGTGAACGGCCAAGAGGTCAAAACCCACGCGCTCATCTGCGCGGACAAGTACGGTGACCCGGGCGGCTCGAAGGGGTGGAAGAAGATCGCCATCCCCATGAGTGGCGGCCAGAACGACAAGTGCCCCTGAGCACTTCTTCGCGAGCCACAAGCTCCTTCATCACATGACCGTGTGATGTCGTACAACTCTCTTGAGGCCGGTCAGCCTCCACGACACCCAATGCAATTCTGCAAAGGGTGTCGTTTTCATTTGGGGAGATATGAAAAGTGGAGGATCAAGTTTTGTCGTCTCGACCGGAATGAAGCGAAGCGGAATGAAGTGGAGAGATCTTCGATCGATATGGTTGACAAAAACCCTAATTTTACGTACATCTAATACACCTCGTTGAAAGGAACGTTCCATGTACCTTCGATCATTTTTGTCGGTGTTGTTGCTTGTTTTTACCTTCATGGGTTGTGGGAGCCCGGAGGATGGCAATGGCGATTTCAGGCCGCAAACGGTCTGTGATGCGCGCGCTGTGCAGTGCGGCGCCGGTCGTCACTGTGAAATTTCGCCCTCGAATGCACCCATGTGCGTTCAGGATGTGATCATTCCCGGCACGCATACCTTGGTGGTGACACCTTCGCAGTCGATGCTGAATGGGTGTCCGGCTCTCCAGCTGATCGGCTGGGACTACAATGGCGGATCCTTCATGAGTGGCTTCAATGAGCCGCTCGTGGTGACGGGTGTCGACTTCGCACGCTGGAAGGGTTTCGTAAAAGTCGGTGCCCTGTGCGGTAACGACTACTACAGCGATAACTGGCCCTCTGGTGGGACGGCTCAGTCCATTGGCATCGAGTCTGCCCGCTGGGACAATGTCTCAGGCTGGGAATTCGCTGATGGCGAGGCTCTGCTCTGCCCTGATGGCGACGTCCCGAATGGGGGAGTCAAGGTGCACATTCCGCTTCCGGGTGATACGGCGAATTACGGCCGCTGTCCCTGAACCTTGCCGTCATGCGGCTGCTCTGGCCTTCTGAATTTTTCAGAAGGCTTTTTTGTTTGGTGATTGATTGACGGAGCCTTTAATTTATGGTATCCAACGCTATCGGTCTTTCCATCTCCTAAGCGGAGAATACAAAGGAGCAAGTCATGACTCATTGCAAACAGTTTACCACCTTGGTCATCGTGGCCATGGTGAGTGCGGCATGTGTTGGCGGTCCGTCTGGCGGACCGGATGAAGCGTTGAATGCGGCTGGTTCATCTGGCAGCACAGGGGCGTCTGGATCGAGTGGTTCGGTCGGTGTCGGCGGAACTGGAGGTTCAGCTGGTCAGGCTGGTGCTGCCGGAACTGGCGGTACCGTTGCCGGATCCGCTGGCTCGGGTGCTCAAGGCGGAATGGCCGGTTCGACTGCCGGTGTCGGTGGTGTCGCTGGCTCATCGGGTACGGGTGGTGCAGCTGGATCTTCGGGTTCGGTTGGATCGGCTGGTGATCCGTGCCTTGGTGTGACTGCGGGCATGTCCTGCGCACAGTGGGGTACCTGTGCTCATTGCGGCAGTCTTTTCTGCCAGGGCGACATCTGGACTCCGGACACGGCTTCCACGTGTGGTTCATCGGGCACGGGTGGTGCAGCTGGATCTTCGGGTTCGGCTGGATCGGCCGGGTCGGTGGCGGGATCTGCGGGATCTGGTGCAGCTGGTTCGTCCGCTGGTACGGGCGGAACCGCGGGTTCAACCGCTGGTACCGCTGGCGTCGGTGCTTCGGCTGGTGCAGCTGGTACCAGTGGTGTTGGCGGCAATGCTGGCAATTCTGGCTCAGCCGGAACGGCAGGTGTTGCCGGTACGAGTGGTACCGCGGGTGGTGCTGGCACAAGTGGTTCTGCTGGGAGTACCGGCGGTGCTGGCGGTGCGATGGGCAGTGCTTGCCCCAAGTTCTGTGGTCCTGGCCAGGTCTGCGAAGATCAGTCGGGTGTGGCAGTCTGTGTGAACGCTGGCGGTGCCGCTGGCTCAGCTGGAGCGAGTGGCTCGGCTGGTGCAGCTGGGACGGGGAATGCTGGCGGTAGCGCTGGTAATTCTGGTTCAGCCGGAACGGCAGCGGCCGGTGCGGCGGGGTCCACGGCTGGTTCAGCTGGAGCGAGCGGCGCCGCTGGTTCTACCGGTGGGGCTCTTCGGCTCTATACCTTCAGGCACACCATGCCTGCCGGCAAGACGGCGGACATCTCCATCTATGATCGGGCAATGGATGCGCAGGGGAATGTCCTCTGGCGTCCGCAGCCGATCGGGTGGGGTCTGACCGAAGGCGAGCTCAAGTACAGTTGGGGCTTTGCAGCCGACAGCTATCCGTCAGCTTGTTCCAAGTCGGGAGTCAATCAAGTGTCTTGTCCGGTGCATTTTCCGGCAGGCGCGGTGGTTCAACTTTCCACCAACTTGATGATGCTCCAGGGTCAAAGCCCAACATGGTCTTGTCCTTTGACGGCGTTTACCGGCGTGACCGATGTTCTGGACGCGAACAATGCTCCGGTGTCGCTCACCATCGTCAATCCGTCCGACGACGTCGCTGGTGGAGGGTACTGTGTCTTTCAGTTCGTGGTGCCCTAGCTCTCTCGTCCCTCTCGTTTAGCTGCAAGCTGAGCGAGGGGGATTTTTTGTTTGATTTAGGGTAGAATCTTTTTGTATGGAATCTTCTCTGTTTGATCAGGTCATTGGGCATCAGGCGATTTGTCGTCTTTTGGCTGCTTCGGCTTCTCATCCGGCTCCGGCATATCTTTTTTTAGGACCGGCACATATTGGCAAGATGACGGTGGCAGATATTTTTATTCGGGCCTTGCTTGGTCTTGAGCCTGGTCAACCGTATACGTCTCATCCAGATTTTTTTGAATTAAAACCACTTGAAGAAAAGAATATTGTCAGTGTTGAACAGGTGCGTGATTTTCGTGAGCGAGCGTATCTTCGACCGGTTGCCGCACCGCGAAAAGTCTTGTTGTTTCCCGTTGCTGATCGGTTGAATGAACAGGGGATGAATGCCTTGTTGAAGGTGATTGAAGAGCCACCAGCTGATGCCGTTTTTATTTTAATTGCAGAAGAGCTTTCACGAATTCCGCGAACCATTCAGAGTCGTTCCGTTTCGCTTTCATTCACGCGGGTAAAGAATGAATACATTGTTGAATCACTTGTTAGACAGGGTGTAGACAATAATGAAGCACAATTGTACTCATCTGAAGCAAGAGGACTACCGGGTCTGGCTTTGTCAGCGATGCGTCGTCTTCCGCTGCCAGAGACGGATGCGGAATGTATTCATTTTTCTCAGGCATTTATAAATGCCAAAAATCCAGGTGAACGATTGGAATTGGTTGAGGCCATCGCCAAATGGTGCGACGCTCAAGACGATGCGAATGGGGCTTGGATGGCTTGGTGCAATGTGGTCTCCCGTGGACTTGTTGAGCAGATGCCACAATCAACCGAAGCGGTGGTCTTGGGTTGGGGAGTGCTGCAAGCGATGCGTCAGATTGGATCTTCGGTTTCTCCTCGGGTAGCGCTTGAAGCGGCAATAACCCAAGTCGGACAGATCCCAAGTGTGGTGTCGCATCTCCCTCATTCGACGCCCATGGTATACTCCGAACCAGACGTATGACATCTTTCACATCACGACTCTCATTGGCTGCGCCGCTTTTAGCGCTCAGTCTTTTTGGTGCCGGTTGTTTTAGCAGTTCTTCAACTGCAACAGGACCGGATGCTGGTATTTGGAAAACTTCAGATCGCGGTTTGGCTTGGGTGAATAAAAAAGCCTTGATCGCTCCTGGCCCAAAGATCACGGCTGCGGTTGCTGGCTATACGATTTTGGCCATGGTATTTGATCCTCAAGATCATAATACGATCTATGCCGCTACGCGTGAGAATGGCATGATCTATACCTTGGACGGAGGTAATACCTGGCAACAACCTGGGACCTTGAACACGGGTCGGGTGAATGCGGTGGTGGTTGATCCAAAGCAAAAGTGTACTTTGTATGCGGCGAGCGGTAATAAGATTTACAAGAGTGATAATACCTGTGGTCGCGATTGGAAGCAGATTTTCTTTGATCCACGCACCGAAAAATCATTCACTCAATTGATTATCGATTGGTATAACCCAACGACCTTGTACGCAGGTTCATCGGATGGAGATATTTTTCGTTCATCTGACTCAGGCGTGTCTTGGCAGGTGGTCAAGCGTGTTGATGGAATTTCGATTACCAGTTTGGTCATGAATCATAAAGATTCTCGCACGATCTATGCTGGTACGAATGGCGATGGCATCTGGAAGACGGTTGATGGAGGAGATACCTGGACCCAAATTAAAAAACAATTTGATCCAGATTATCGAGATGCACGTAAAGTGACCCAGGTGCTCATCGATCCAATTGATGCAGAAACGATTTATGATGTGTCCAAGTACGGCATCATTAAGTCAGTAGATGGCGGTGAGACGTGGAAGGCTTTGACCTTAACGGCGCCTCCAGGAGCATTGAAGATTAATAACTTGGCCGTTGATCCGAAGAATAATAAGAATATTGCGTTTACGGGTGTTTCCACGATTCAATATTCATCTGATGGTGGTGTGACCTGGAAGCCAGGAAAATTGCCAACGACTAAGGCTGGAAATGTTCTCGTGTTTGATCCAGTTGACAGTAATATCTTGTACTTAGGCACGGTTCCTCCGCCAGAGAAAAATTAAAGACAGAACACCGTGCATCACCTGGAAAATCCAGGTGATGCATTGTCTTTTGTTCGAGATATTGATCCGTTGACGAAAATGCCAAAAAATGGAACACTAAGATAAATTTTTTGAATGTATGGCTACACCTATCGACTTTGCAAAACCTCAGTTTCAACAAGTTGTTGAGCATTTTGAGAAAGAATTAAAGGGGATGCGCACTGGGCGCGCCTCTTCATCTACGGTTGAAGATGTGAAAGTAGAGGCCTATGGCTCAATGATGGAGTTGAAGGGCTTGGCTTCGATTTCGATTCCAGATGCAAAAACGATTCAGATTGAACCTTGGGACAAAAATGTGGTGAAGGATATTGAAAAGGCTTTGATTAATGCAAGCCTTGGTATGTCTCCAAATGTGGTTGGGACGATCATTCGTTTGGTCATGCCTCCGATGACGGAACAGAATCGAAAAGAAATGGTGAAGGTGGTGAACCAAAAAGGGGAGATGGCGCGTATTGGTATTCGGAATGTGCGTGAAGAAGTGCGTGATGCCATTTCAAAGCAAGAAGAAGACAAGATAATTACCGAAGATGAAAAGTTTCGTTTGTTTGAACAATTGGACGCGGTGGTCAAAGACATGAATCAGCAAATTGAAACGATTGTGAAAGACAAGGAAGAAGAAGTGATGACGATTTAAGCGAAATTGCTCCTATGCCTATTTCTCAAGAACAAAAGATGGATCTCTTGGTGTCGCTCTGTAAACGACGTGGTTTCGTCTATCCAGATTCTGAGATCTATGGTGGTTTTGCTAATGCATGGGATTTTGGTCCATACGGCACCGAGCTTAAAAATAATATTCGCGATGAGTGGTGGAAGCGTTTTGTGAAGATGCGCGATGATGTGGTTGGGATTGATACGCCAATTATTCAGCATCCAAAGGTGTGGGAAGCTTCAGGTCACTTGCAGAATTTTTCTGATCCACTTGTTGAGTGTAAAAAATGCCATCGTCGTTTTCGTGCCGACCATTTGCTTGAGGCAAAGCAGGCAGAGCCTGGCTATGACAAAGAAAAGCCAGTCAGCATTTCGGATATTCGCTGCCCAAACTGTGCAGGGGAGTTTACGGATGTCATGAATTTTAATTTGATGCTCAAAACGTTTATTGGCGTCAAAGAAGATTCAGCTTCAGTAGCGTATCTTCGTCCAGAAACAGCGGCTGGGATGTTTACGGCTTGGATGAATGTGCGTGACACCATGCGTAAAAAGCCGCCATTTGGGATTGCGCAGGTGGGTCGTGTGTTTCGCAATGAAATTACGCCAGGAAACTTTATTTTTCGTTTGCGCGAATTTGAGCAAATGGAAATTGAGTATTTTGTGCATCCAGATGATGCGCCACGCGCCTATGAAATGTGGTTAGAAGAATATAAGGCCTGGTGTACGGATGTTTTGAAATTGAAGCCAGAAAACGTGGTGTATCATGAAATCGATGAAGTTGATCGCGCGTTTTATTCGAAGCGTTCGATTGACCCTGAATATCGCTTTCCATTTGGTTTGAAAGAATTGGGTGGTTTGGCGAATCGTACAGATTGGGATTTATCTCGTCAGCAAGAATTGTCCGGTGAAGAATTGCGTTGGTTTGATGCTGAAACGGGTACACGCTATACGCCATATGTGATTGAGCCAACCTGGGGCTTAACTCGCAGCGTGCTTGCGGTTTTGTCTGAACATCTTGATATTGATGAAGCTGATACGACTGAAGAAGGAGAAAAGGAACCTCGTATGGTTTTGCGTTTTCCTCCACGTTTAGCTCCGGTAAAGGCTGCTATTTTTCCTTTGACCAAGAAAGAAGGTATGCCGGATATTGCAAAGAAGCTCGCAGCTGACTTGCGTGCGCATGGAATCACGGTTGAATATGATGAAAGCGGTTCGATTGGTAAGCGCTATCGCCGTCAGGATGAAATTGGAACGCCATGGTGCTTTACGATTGATGGTGAAACGGCAAGTGCCGGAACAGTGACGGTACGTAATCGCGATAGCATGTCGCAAGAACGTTTGCCTTTGACTGATGTCATTCGGTTTGTTCAGGATCATATTCAACAAAATACTGTTTTATAAGCATGAAACATCCCCCGATTCATCATCTCCCAAATGGGATGCCTGTCGTCATGGTGCCGTTAACTGGCGCTGAATCCATGACCCTTCTTGTGTTATGCAAGGTTGGTTCGCGATATGAAACGCGCGAATTAAATGGAGCTTCGCATTTTATTGAGCATTTGATGTTTAAGGGGACAAAGCGTCGTCCAGCTTCGACGGATATTTCGCGCGTTTTAGATCGATATGGTGCAGCCTATAATGCCTATACCGATAAAGATTTGACGGGGTATTACATTAAAATGGATGCGGCACATACAGAATTAGCGATTGATTTGCTGCATGACATGCTTTTCCATTCTCATTTTGATAAAAAAGAGATGGACAAAGAGCGGGGAGTGATTATCGAAGAAATTAATATGTATGAGGATAATCCTCAGATGCATATTGATGATTTATTGGAAGCTTCGCTTTATCCAGATTCGACCTTGGGTTGGGATATTGCTGGTCCGCGCGAAAATATTCGTAAGGTTACTCGTGATCAATTGGTTGAATATCGTGATTCTTACTATATTCCAGAGCGCATGACCGTGGTTTTGGCTGGAAAGATTGTGCCCGGTGCTTTGAAATTGATTGCGGATCGTTTTGGGAAGGTAAAACGTCCAGCGGGCAAAGATAAACCATTCGCGCCATTTGTGGCTCCAAAGCGCTTG
The DNA here is from genome assembly GCA_964426815.1 of uncultured Gammaproteobacteria bacterium. Taxonomy (GTDB): domain Bacteria; phylum Patescibacteriota; class Patescibacteriia; order 2-12-FULL-60-25; family 2-12-FULL-60-25; genus JADZEJ01. The sequence goes on from CAYRRZ010000006.1 coordinate 32,819, forward strand.
CCTGATCCAATTGCATTTCAAGATAAGGCTACGGAGCAAGTTCAGTTCTCCATGGCTTTTCATGGTTTCGCTTCGAATGATCCATTGTTGCCGGCAGCCGGTTTGCTTGGATCAATTTTGGGCGGTGGTATGTCTTCGCGCTTGTTTACCGAATTGCGTGAGCGTCACGGCTTATGTTATTCAGTGAGTGCTGGTCATTCAGCGCGTGAAGATATTGGCGCTTTTGGCATTCAGGCTGGTTTAGAGAAGGGGAATGTAGAAAAAGCGGTTAAGGCCATCATTAAAGAATTAAAGAGCGTTTTGGCAAAGGGTGTGACGACAGAAGAACTGCGTCGTGCTAAGGACCAGGTCCGCGGACGTCTGACCTTGTCATTTGAAGATTCGGCAAGTCAGGCAGAGTGGTATGGTCGTCAGTGGTTATTTAAAAAGAAATTAGAAACACCTGACCAACGTTTGGCTCTTTTTGAAAAAGTAACTCGGGCGGATATTCAAAAAGCAGCTAAACGACTGTTTCGGCCTGAGCTCATGGCTACTGCCGTGATCGGACCTCTTGGTTCCAAGCAGCATGTTCAAAAACTCATGAAATGGTAAGCTCGAATATAGGTATGAAAAAGATCATTATTGCCAACTGGAAAATGCACTATGGCCCCATTAAAGCGGGGGCTTGGATTCGCGCATTTCGCCGCGAACGTTTGCCAAAGGACTTAGATATCGCGGTTGCGGTTCCTTTTGTGTCTCTGGCAGCAGCTCGGGCCTCTTTGGGGCGCGCTTCTATCCCAATGCTTTCAGCTCAGGACGTTTTTTGGGCTGAAGAAGGGGCTTTTACAGGCGAAGTCTCGCCATCGATGTTGGCTGAATTTGGTTCTCAATTGTCCTTAGTTGGGCATAGTGAACGCCGTCAGCATTTGGGTGAAACCGATGAAATGGTTGCTAAAAAGGCCTTAGCCTTGCAAAAAGCGAATATTATCCCTGTTATTTGTATTGGTGAAACGGCTATTCAGCGTAAACGTGGCGAAGCCGCGAAGGTCGTCCGTGCTCAGGTTCAAGCGGCAATTGCTGATTTGAAAGCTGATGGCAAAGCGCCTCCAATGTTTGCGTATGAGCCCGTTTGGGCGATCGGAAGCGGCAAGCCTTGCTCTCCGCAGGATGCAAAAGAGATGCATGAAACAATTCGTGCAGTCTTGGTAAAGAAATTTGGAAAAGATGCTGAACGTTTACGTATTTTGTACGGAGGCTCGGTTGATCAGCGTAATGTGAACGAGTATCTGACCACAACTGGCATTGATGGCGCATTGGTCGGTGGTGCTTCATTAGATCCACGTGCGTTTGGTCTTTTGTGTCGTGCGGCTTTGCCGGCTTAGTCTATGGGTATTGTTGTTTGGATTCTTGCGTTTATCTGTCTTGCCAGTTTGGTGGTGATTTTTGTGATATTCGCCCGACACTGGCGTGAGATTCAATTGCTTGATCCAGACTCGATTCAAGAAGAGCGTGAAAAACAAAAACGCGATGCGATTTTATTGCAGCGTTTTGATCGAATTCGCGCAGAAAAGATCGCGCCTTTGCGTACCGTCGGTCATCGGGTTGTGCATGTCGCCAAATCCCGTTTTCATGATGTGTATATTCGCCTGGTTCAGTTGGAGCGTTCCTATCGTCAGGCTAAATCACCATTTGCGGTAATGACGCCTTCGACCAAGGATCGATTAAAATTGATTTTGAACGAAGCTCGGTCTTTGGCGCGTGATTTAAAGTGGGCTGAAGCAGAGCGCCGCTATTTGGAGGCATTAGGCATTGATTCGCATGCTTGGGATGCATATAAGGGCCTTGGGCAAATTTATTTGAAGCAGGATCTGTTGCCACAAGCGACTGAAACCTATGAATTCTTGCTCAAGAGTCGTATGGCTGATGATACGGTCTATGCGGCTTTAGCGGAGATTGCCGAAAGACAGCAGAATGAAGAAAAAGCAGAGTTGTATCGAAAGAAGGCAGTTGAAGAAAGACCACGTTTGGCGAATCGTCATGCGGAGCTCGCAGAGTTCTATTTAGACCACCAACAGCCTGAAAAAGCTTGGCCAGCAGCTAAGCGAGCGGTAGAGTTGGATGCAAAGTCTTCTCGTTACCTTGAACTTTCTTTGGAAGCTGTTATACTCCTCGGCAATCGAGATGAAGCCCGTCGACGCTATGATAAGCTACGACTTCTCTCGCAGGACCGTCCAAAGCTTCAGGCGTATAAAGATCGTATTGACGAGTTGAAGACGGACGGTGACAATTAAACCCCTTGGCCTGGCACGCGGGCCGTTGTAGCTCAGTTGGTAGAGCACATCCATGGTAAGGATGAGGTCACCGGTTCAATCCCGGTCAACGGCTCCACGCGCCAGGCGAAGTTTCTTGTTCCTTTTTCATTTCATGGGTAGGTACCGAAGCGGTCAAACGGGAAAGACTGTAAATCTTTTGGCTCACGCCTTCCAAGGTTCGAATCCTTGCCTACCCACCATCGAGCTGAGCTCGATTCGATCTAGGTCGAGTTTGAGGTCAATATAGTTCGAATACACAAAAATCCGACGTTTAACGTCGGATTTTTGTTTTTCATAAAAAGTGGGGATTTGTGTATGTATACTTGGGGTTGACAAAATTTTGTTTTTTGTGTAGTTTGAGACTTCCCTCGAACCAAAGGAGGACTACATGCCTCGAGGGCAAACATCGTTCATTTTCATGTTGTTCATGGCGCATCTCATCACGGGATGTGCTTCCACGTTCACGCCAACGGAAACGTCGGCACTGAAGATTGTTGAGGCGGATAACTCCATGGCGAGGCTCATGCCTCAGCCGGGAGAATTCCATGTGAGGGCTTCGGCTCCGCCGAGGGCTCGGGTCGGGGAGAGTATCCCTCTGATGGTCCAAGCCTCACACGAGGGTTTTTTGCTGGTTTGTCAGCGGGGTCAGTCACGGCCGCTGCATCCATCATTGGCCTTTTCTACGGAGTGGCCGTCGACGCCATCTACACAATGGACCGTGCGGTTGCCGTGGGTACTCCAGAGGGGTTCTACCGCTGAGATTAGCGTCTATGTTATTCGAACTTACGAAGACTACGACGTGCTCCATTATGCGATGGAAGTCCGTGATGGATACGATACGCCTGAGTTTAGCTGCGACACGTTGCGGCAAGACCATCGGGCGATGTTCGATGACGGTGGGATTGCAAGCACCATTGTTCGAGTTCAACTCGATCGATGAGAGAAAAGACGAAGTACTCGTATGCCCAGATGACCTTGTTGTCTGGGCTTTTTTGTTGCCTGCTTGACGGTTGTTTGGCTAAGCCTATTGACAAAACTCGCCATATTTTGTAGATTCAGATATCCCCAACTTTGTTGGGAGCTCCTTCCCAACACAGCAACCTAACCCGCCTGCGCTCAGGCTCGAGGAATCCATGGAAGCAAATTTCATCTGGCAACGGTTGTGCGCCTTTACGGCCATGATCGTCTGCCTTTTGTCTGCAGGCCCAGCGCTTGCTGACAAGAAGCTGCCCCCTCGCCCCTCGGTCGGATACGACCTCCAGGGTGAGCCGATGATGGAGAGGTTGCGTCAGCGCCTCTTGGAAGATCCGGATGCCGTCATCGAGACGGTCGAAACGTGTAAGAAATATGCGCCCGCCTTCAAAGACGGGTCTGCGACGAAGGACACGGTCGATCAGCTTTCGAACGACATGAATACCGTGGTTATGCGCCACTGGGATCGTGAACAGCTCAAGCGAGGGGAAGGGATGTTTTACTTCCGAACATACCCTGAAGGGTATGTGCCTCCAAAGGATGAGCGGTCCCTGTCGTGCAAAGCGATTACCGGTGTGCAGATGCCTGAGGGTATCGAGTACATCACGCGGCCGTATTATCGGAAGCGGATGGATCAGTTGCGACCGAAGGCTCTTGCCCGTCGCAGCAGCCCGCCCGAGGTGGTCGTGGTGGCTACGGCCAACCCGCCGTCCGACAGTGATAAGCCGGTCGATAAAAAGCCGGCTGGTGTCACGGATGGCGCTTTGGTGCCCGGTAAACCGCCGGTCGCTCCCAAGGCTCCGGTGTTTGCGGCAAAGGCCGAGACGGCCAATGCTTGCATGCCCGGGACTTTCGAGGTTCGTGGCAAGACGGACGAGGGGATGACCCTGTTCGTCAAGCCAGGTGCGACCCAATGGCAGCTGAAGAGCAGCTGCTGGGCCAAGGAGTATGAGACGGCGGCGGTTGAGGTCATTCTGGCCAATAAGGCCGAGGTGACCATCCCGTACTGCACGGCCAAGCCTCATACTCTCCCCGGCGTGAAGGATTTCGATCCCAAGCGCTGGAACATGGGCAAAAAGGATGGTATGAAAATCGGTGATGAGGCCAACAAGGCTTTTGTCGACGATTGTAGCCCGGATCGTCTGGGATACGCCCTCCAGGCCGGTCAAAAGCTGTTCCTGCCGAGCAAGAAGGCTCTTGCAGAGAAGCAAGCTCAGGCCGCTGCTGCCGAAGCACAGGTAAAGGCAGATGCCGAAGCCGCTGCTGCGAAGCAGAAGGCTGAGGCTGAAGCAGCTGTCGCAAAGGCTGCTGCCGATGCGGACGCCGATGCCAAGCGCAAGGCGGATGAGCAGGCTGATGCCGGTGTTCCTGCGGCGATCAAGCCGGTCGCTTCGGTCGAAGTCTCGACCGATGTCGTTGGTCTGGATGGTGGTTCGGCTGGGGCGGCTTTGACGCCAGGCTCCGCAACCCCCCTCCCCACGGCGAGCGGCCCACCGCCTCTGCCCTAAGCTCAGTCTCTGAGCGCAGGGAGCGTGAGTCGGGGAAAAACGAAAGGGCGTGCAAATGCCCACCAGGTTGCTGTTTTACCTGCCCCTCATTTGGGACAGGCCTCGCCTTCGGGCACCAGGTTGCTGATTTGGCTCATCCTCGCGAGATGGGCCTCTTTTTTTACCTAAAATATCGATTTTTTGGTTTATCCATGAAAGGATTGACGGGTTCCGCGTTTTCCGTTACTATCCCGATACGTTTCTTTCGATGTAGGTAGTGAGCTACGCCGATGTAGCTCAGCGGTAGAGCAGCGGTTTTGTAAACCGTTGGTCGCCGGTTCAATCCCGGCCATCGGCTCCATGTATAAGGCGTTGCCGGTTGGAGGCGGCAAAACAGTTTCAGCTTTAAACCGTGTCCAGCCGGCCGCTATACTTTCATCGAAGATTTTCTTCATCAACAACACATATGTCACAAGACAACATGATCAAATTAGAGTGTACCGTTTGCCGCAAGGTGAACTATCACTCCAAGAAGAACAAGAAGACCATTAAGGCCCGTCTTGAACTTGCAAAATTTTGTAAGCACTGCAAAGGCCCTAAGGCTCACAAAGAAACAAAATAAGCCTTAATAGCTTATTGAAAACCCATCGTATCGATGGGTTTTCTTGTGCAGAAGGAGCGTGTGCTACACTGGAAAACATGAAGTTCCCGGTACCGCCCCCACTTCGAGAAAAGTCTCGACGTAAGCCGGTTGCCTTTCTCGGCATTCCTGAACTTCGTCGACTTTTTTTTGGAAGCGTCTTGCTCTGGATGGTGGTTTTTTTGATACCAATGGGACTTGGTTTGTTGTTTCTTCCATTTGAGATGATTCGGCCTTTTCTCTTGGCTTGGTGTTTTCGTTTGCTGTGGATGTGGTTTTGGCTCGTGTCTGGATTTTTCTGCGGCCACTGGGCTGGAAGACGCCTGATACAGCCGATGCAAAATGAATGACGATTTTTACTCATTTTTTAAGACGCTTATGCCACATATCAGACCTGCCTATCCTTCTTTGCCAATTCGCGCCTTAGAACAAGCCGCTATTTGGCATGATGGTCAAATCCGTAAACATCCAGAATTAAAGATTCCATATATTGCGCACCCGGCTGGTGTTGGTTTGATCTTAGAAAGAGCGGGTTGTGATGAAGAAACGGTGGCCGCCGGTATTTTGCATGATGTGATTGAGGATTGCGGCGTGTCTGCTGATGAGATTACGGCATTATTTGGTTCACGTGTCGCTTTATTGGTAAAGGCGGTGAGTGAGCCGCCAAAGAGTGTTCCATGGCGCGAACGGAAAGCGGCATATGTAGCTCAATTACGAGCTGCTCCCGTTGAAGCGATTGCGATCGCGACGGCTGATCATTTGTATAATATGCATAGTCTGCTTACGTCTTTGCGCGCTTCAAGTGATACTTGGAATATGTTTCATGCGGATCGAGATGAAAAGATTCGCGTTGAACGCCAGGTGCATGAAATTGCGCGAACACGTTGGGTTCATCCGTTGGTTGATGCTTTTGGCGCCGTGATTCAAGAAGTGGCAAATTTGGCTTCAGGGAAGTCTTTATGACGACGCAGTATAAGCCAGTTGAGATGATTACCGCGACTGATATTTATCGGCATTTTCAATGTCCGCATTGGGCGTATTATGAGCGTTTTGCGAGTCTACAAGAACAGGCTTTGCGACGACCTTTGTCTGATGGTGAAAAGATGCGCATGGAGAATGGGCTTGAGCACGAAGCTGATGTTGTTCGGACCGTTTTTGGCGTGGAGTTTGTTCAGGTCGATGGCGCCAAGCAATCAATGGATCAAGCTTTCGAACAAACCATGGATTTGATGAAGCAGGGTGTTCAAACGATTTATCAAGGAGTTCTTAAACATGGCAATTGGATAGGGAAGCCGGATATTTTAGAAAAGGTTCCCGGTGAAAGTGTTTTTGGCAATTGGAGTTATACGCCGGTTGATGTGAAATCATCGCATGCCTTAGAAAAGTATCAAAAGATGCAATTGGTTTTTTATGCGAGCTTATTAGAGCGAATTCAGGGGCGTTTTCCAGCTCAGCCGGCGATTTTGAATATTGATCGCGAGCGTATTCCGTTTGCAGCGGATGAAGTCATGGAAGAGTTTTTACGTTTAATGAAAGAGCTGGAAGATATTGCGCAGGGGATAAAGCCGGAACCGGTTTTGCGCAAAAGTTGTTTTGATACTGGACCATGGGGAAAGGTGTGTCAGCAATATGCAGAATCGTTGAATGATATTGCCTTACTCTACAATGTTGATATTACCAAGTTGCGTTTGCTGCGTGGTTTAGGCTTACGGACGGTTGATGATATTGCGGAAATGGATCCGCAGGCCTTTGATGGTGTTGCGAAGGGTCTTCGTTTGCATGGCTTAGAGACCATGAAAAGACAGGCTCAGGCTTTGCAGTCTGGTTTGGTGATTATTCGTGAGCCGGTGCATTTGCCAGATCCACCGCTCGAGATTCATTTTGATATTGAAAGCGACCCACCAAATGATTTTGATTATTTGTATGGATTTTTGGTGCGCGAAAATGGGAAGGATCGATACCTGCCCTTTGTGGCTGAATCAAAAGACAAAGAAGGGGAGATGTGGGATGCTTTTTTGGCTTGGCTTGAAACCTTGCCTGAGGCCTATGTGGTGTATCACTACTCGGTGTATGAAATGACACGATTAGCTGTATTAGAGAAGCGATATGGCGGTAATTCTGCCTTGGAACGGTTTCGTGCCTCTATGGTTGATTTGAAGGAGTGGACTTCGGATAGTTGCACCTTCCCTCTATATTTTTATGGATTAAAATATATCGCCAAGTTTTTGGGTTTTCATTGGCGTGGGGATGTACAGGGCGGAGGACAATCCGTTGATGTTTTTGAAGAATTTACGCGTACCGGAAAACGCGAATTGCTTGATTCGATTATTACGTATAATGAAGATGATGTTTGTGCCACCGCTCACTTGAAGGATTGGCTGGTGACGTATGCCGGAGAAATTAATTCCTATCCTGTGCCATACCCTTGGGACGATACCCGGTCACCTGTTTAATTGGATCGAGATAGGTTTTTTCGGGACGAAGCGCAAACCAAGCGGCTAAAAGAGCGGTGATTGGAACGGTAAATACGAGACCGATGGTACCGGCCATTGAGCGAATGATTTCATCGACGACGGAATCAAAGTTTATAAACTTTGCCCAAGATCCACCATATTGGGAGTAGAGGAGAAGGGTTGAAATTGAAGCACCAACATAAGCAAAGACCAAGGTATTCGCTAAAGCGGCCATGTGGTCGCGGCCAATGACCATGCCTGAGCGGAATAATTCTTTGAATCCGAGTTTTTGATTTGCGTGACGAACTTCCATTACACCTGAGGCGATTGAAACAGCGACGTCTTCAACCACACCCATTGAAGCGATAATGATACCGGCAAAGAGGAGGCCTTGTGCATTGAGATTTGGATTTTTGCTAAAGAAGAGACGGTCCTCTTCGCTTGAAAGTCCACCTAAATGAGCCCAGTCAGAAAATAAGCTGGCGATAATAAAGGCGACGAAGGTTCCACCGAGCGTACCAATTACGGTTACGAAGCTTTTCCGATTCCAGCCCATGGCAAAGACGCTAGAAATGGTGGTGAAAACAGCTGACAATAGGAATGCAATCGGGACCGGGTTTAAGCCTTTTAAGAAACTCGGAATGAGAACAAATCCAATCAAAAGAATTGAGATGAACATTGAAGCTACCGTTTTCAAGCCCTGCCAACCCGCAAGTAATACCATCACAAAAACAAACAAGAGCAAAAGACCGTACATGACATTTCGACGATCAAAGCCTTCGAGAAATGCGAGCGGCGCTCCGCCTTCTGGATTTGGTTGAAGAAAGATTAATACCTTGTTTCCAGGAACAGGATCTAAGTTATAGGGATTACTTGTAGCATCGCTTGAGATTTCAGTGGTTTGGTTTTTGAGCGGCCCGCTGAGATATTGAATCACATAGGTGCGCAATTGCTGTGCGCCTTGTGCACTTTGTTGAGTACTAGAACGAACATCTTGAACAAGAGCTCGTTCATAGGTGCCGTCGATTTCCCGTCCTTCTGTACTCGCTTGCGCTGTTTGCTCATTTCCGTTTTGTTTTTCGGTGTCAGCAATCGTTGTTGTTGCTGTGGTTGAAGTAGCTGTGGCTGTTGAGGTTGTTTGAGCCTGGATTGGCTGAATAAAGGCCAAACTAAGCCCAAGGAATGCCGTAAACACAAGAAAAGAGTGACGATATTTCATGTTCATAGCTTAGCGCTGAATTCTTGCCAAAGCAATTGGGGATTGATACGCTCGTCGAGCCTTAGAAAAAAAGGAATATCGGGCTATAGCGCAGTTGGTAGCGCGCATCGTTCGGGACGATGAGGCCGTGAGTTCGAGTCTCACTAGCCCGACCAAAAAAGACCTCCGTGTATATCGGAGGTCTTTTTTGGTCGGGATTGGTTGACATTTCTGCAAAAAAATGGTATAGACTTTTATCGACTTTATTCTAAGTTGATTGAAAGATCGTCCTTTTTCTGGAGGCTAGACATGAAGCATATTCACAGCGTTTTCTTGTTTCTGTGTGCCGTTTTTAGCGGCGTGGGATGTGGTGGACAGGTCGATGATGCTCAGGCGAATGTTTCGCCAGAAACCAATCCGTTGGCCTGTGCCCCGAATGAGTCTCCGCGTCTGTCTGTGTCGGTTATTGGCCCAGCTGATGGTGAGATCGAGATTGGTTCGAGGGGTGCTCTATTCCTGACGATCTCGGTCGAGCTTTCTTGCGGCAAAACAGACCTCACTGATTTTACGGTCCATTTGGACAGTGAGTTTGGGGCTCAGTCTTCATCGCTGTGTCACGGTTCGTGCGATTCGAATCCGGATTCCTGGAGTTTTCAGCATCCGACTCTGACGCCCGAAGCAGGAGCTGGTGAGGAGTCGTTCTTTTTTGTGGATCCGGCGAAAGGCGTGACGGCTGCTTTTTACAAACCCCTCTCGATCGAGGCTGGTCGTAAAAATCTGTTCCATCTGCGTCTCGATATTGCCTCGAAAGAATTCGTGCCTGGTTCCTTGATAGGCTACAGGTTTCACGCCTACTTGGGCGATGTCACGGTTCAGAAAGGGGTCCTCATTGCTCTGGATCCGCAAATTCGGGTCATTGGTGGGCATCAGAAGATTGTTTCAGTCCCGTTATCTTGACGTCTATATCGACTTGAGTTCTTGCTCAGCGGTGTAGACGTTTTTTGTTTCGTCTGTCAGTCCATTGACCCCAGGCTCGTTCATAGATACGATATGACACATCTTGAAA
>CAYRRZ010000006.1:43025-44646 GCA_964426815.1 uncultured Gammaproteobacteria bacterium
TGTCAGTCCATTGACCCCAGGCTCGTTCATAGATACGATATGACACATCTTGAAACTATGGGACATCCTGTACACCATTTGGCCATCATCATGGATGGAAATCGTCGTTGGGCCAAAGAACGCGGCCTTCCAAGCCTTGAAGGGCATCGCGCAGGGTATGATCGCCTGAAAAAAGTCGGAGACGCTTGCTTGGAGCGTGGTATCCAAGTTTTAACTGTGTATGCGTTTTCCACCGAAAATTGGAAACGAGCTCAGGATGAAGTTGGATATTTGATGGATTTAATTGAATTTGGGGTTTCGGCGGATTTGGAACATTTTAAACAACGCAATGTGCGTTTGCGTATTATTGGTCGCCGCGAAGGATTGCGTCCTTCGGTGCTGCGCGCGATTGAAAAGGCAGAAGGGGAGACGGCGATGAATACAGCCGCCACTTTTGCGATTTGTATTAATTATGGCGGTCGGATGGAAATTGTAGATGCGGTTAAAGCGATTGCTGCTTCTGGAGTTCCTGCTGAAGCTGTTACGGAAGAATTGATTCAATCGCATTTGTACTGGCCAGACATGCCGGAGCCAGATTTGGTTGTGCGTACGTCTGGAGAAGCTCGCGTTTCTGGATTTTTGACGTGGCAGAGCGTGTATAGCGAATTGTATTGGTGCGACAAGTTTTGGCCAGATTTTGATGATGTGGAATTGGACAAAGCTTTAGAAGAATTTTCTACTCGGCAGAGACGATACGGGAAATAGCTTTTCTTTTTGAAGAAAATGCATCTTCTATTTTTTGGATATATTCCTTCTTTTTCCTTTTTTTAAAGAGGGGTTCATCGTTTTTGTGCCAGGTATAGAGTCCGTTTGTGAAGACGATATCCCAATTGTGCTCCAGGCTTGTTTGCAGGAGGTTTTTTATTTGAGCAAGATATGCGATGCATTGTTTTCTTGCCTCAGTCCGTTGCTTTTCGTTGATTCGCATCTCTTCGTAAAGTCCCTGTAGTTCTGTTTCGATGATTTGTGGTTTTAAAGACGTGAAAAGAATTTTCCATTGTTCTGTGGTTGGTGCAATTCGTTCTTTATCAAGGGCTATAGGTACGATGCTTTTTCCAAGTCGAGTTAAAAAATGACTACCGATCGAATTGGCATCTTCGGATATATCGCCAGCTTTTGGCGCAAGGGCGCTTTTAAGATTTCTGAGGCAATATTCTACTACTTCTTTTGCTATTTTCTTGATTTTTTTATCTTCTTGTTCCACTTGTAGCTTTTCGTAATACGTTTTGAGTATTGTCAGCGCTTCCTTAGCTGTACGGAGGTCGGTTTGTGCCCATCGTTGGTATTCTTGGTTTCGTTCACACTGTATCCAGGCTTCGCTGTCTTCAAGAAAGGTCCGTGTTGGCTTCGTGGGTAATGTCTGCGTTCTGGCCACTTCAGCTTCAAGATAGGGGAGGATCGCCTTTGTCTTAGATTCGCTCCTGCCTTCGATAAAAGCCTCGATGAATTCATCAAGTTCTTTTGTTGGAAATTGTCTGAATGTGTAATACGAAGCCATATTCCTTATTTGATAACATGTGTTGCATCTTTCGACAAAATTGACGGGCGGGATTGACTGTTCTATATTTGTTCTATATGGCGA
>CAYRRZ010000007.1:0-42820 GCA_964426815.1 uncultured Gammaproteobacteria bacterium
ACATCCCCTACCCGTCATAGCCTTGGTGGGCCTTTACCCCGCCAACTAGCTGATAGGCCATAGGCCCCTCTCACAGCGCGTTTTGCGCTTTACTCCGGATTCGATCCCGGAGACCATCGTGGAATTAGCTCTCCTTTCGGAGAGTTATGCCCGACTGTGAGGCAGGTCACCAATGTGTTACGCACCCGTTTGCCGCTGACTTCACTCGGTATTGCTACCAAATGAAATCCGCACGACTTGCATGCCTTAGACACGCCGCCAGCGATCATCCTGAGCCAGGATCAAACTCTCAGTAAAACCCACAAATCTCTGGTAGGAGATTTGGGATCAAGTGTTTAATCAACCTGCTCGGTTGATGTTAATTTTTCCATCCTTACTCAAAGTAAGATGGACCCGATTTTGGTTACTTGGTCACTCTTCTATTGTCGAAGTTCAGGACATTCCGTTTTTCCGTCTGTTCCGTGTGGAATGTGCGGGAAGATTACTCAATCCAACTCAGTGTGTCAAGGGCTGTGTCTGTAAGTTCATGGGGATATCTCAAAAAGGTGAAAAAACGCTTAAACAGCTCGTATTTTCGAGTATTTTCAAAAATACCCATAAATCACACAAAATATGTAAAGACGACGATTGACAAAAACCGCATTTTATGCTAGATTGAGCTATCTCCTTACAAAGGCGAAAGCCCGGCAATACCGCCGTTTTGGAGAGCACCTTCTCAATTTCCGATGATCTGTCTAAAAAACAGGTCGTCAAAAAAACCAAGAAAGCGAGTGTTTATCGTGAAAAGCCAAAAAACGACCAACCCCTTCAACACGATCGAGTTGTACAACGTTGCGCTCAACGCCTTCAACGCTGCACGCAGGTGCAGCGAAGCGGGCGGCTTCCTGAAGGAAGCGATCCCGGCCATCGTGGTCGCGATCGAACAGCTCGACCTCCCCGTTCCCGCGGTGAAACTGAAGCCGATCGAGTGGAAGGAGATGACGACCGCTGGCCACAAGCCTGGCAGCTGGCCGCATGTCCTCGCGCATATGCGCGACATTGCGGAAAACGACAAGTCTGTTGGATCGATGAAAACCAAAGTCAGAAAGATTTTGGAAGAAATGGACGAGCTCGACAAGCACGTCGACGAAGAAGCATGGAGCGCGCTGAGCGAAGAGCGGAATCGGTTGATCCGATACCGGACCTTCGTAGAGTCCGTCCTTGAAGATATCGTGCTTGTAACGGAGGCTGCGTGCAGCCGCCTGAACAAGCTCGCGGATGAGGAGCGCGCGCTCTTGCGCAAACAAGAAATGCAGCGCGAAGAAGAACGTCGCATTGCTGAAGAGCAACGCATCGCCGCCGAACAAGCGGCTGCTCAAGCGGCTGCTCAAGCGGCGGCCATCGAAGCCGCTGCTAAGGCTGCAGCCGAGGCCGCTCAAATCGAGCAGCCCAAGACGAAGCGGCTCACGCCGCAGTCGGTACATTCGGCCTTGGTCGAGTTGTGCCACGGACGCATCAAAAGCTTGTCGGCGCGTTACAACGCGGCCAAGCGCATCTTGGTGCTCGTGCGCATCAAAGCCGAGATCGAGATCACGGCCAACGAAGCGGAGGCTATCGATATGGTGATACATGCGTTCGTGAAAGAAACGCTCGAACACGATCGGCGCGTTCAGGGCAAGAATCTGAACGAAGCCGCTTGGAGGTGGATGAAGACTGCGCTGGAAAGCGCCGCAGACGAAATCAAATCCAAGTCCACGCCCACCGATCCACTCACTATCCTCCGAAAAAGCGGAGAGCAAAAACTGCAGCCCGACACCATCTACAAGATGATGCAGGACGCGATCCTCTACCGCATGGAGCAGGGTGACGATGAATACACGGCCGTAGATAAAGCCGACGCAGCTCTCGATGGAGCGATTGCGGACAGCCGAAATCGCTTCGGAGACTTCAGTGATGAAGAGACGAGGGCCATCGAAGACGCGAAGGAGCGGTCAGCGATGGATCTCTTCCCCGAAGAAACCCCGTCGCCAACGCAAACCACGGCCGAACCCGAACCAGCAAAGAAGAAGAACGCACTTCCGTCGTCCGGAGGCTTCTCCAACGACACGCTGAAGTATCAAATCGCTCGGGTCATGCAAGGCATCGAAGACGGCGACGTCCCGACGGCCCAGGCCTGAAACCACAACAACCTTGTTCCGATCATGTCGTGAGACACCTCGGAACTGCGCGCTAGCACTAGGGATCCTCCCGAAGCTAGCGCGTTTTCTTTTGAATAAAAATCTGCGCAAGTCTTGCCCACTGCTCTGGCTTCAACTCTTCAGCACGTGCATTTTCCAAAATACCCGCTTCAACAAAATCAGTTTCCATAAAAGAAAAATTTACCAAGTTCGATCGAACTTTTTTTCGAGGATGCGCAAAGCCAATTTTCGCGATTTCCATCACCCGCTCCGGATCCATCCCCCATTTTTCTACCCGCTCAATCGAAGACAAAGGAATAACTTCCAACACCGCCGACTGAACCTTAGGCGGTGGAAAAAAACTTCCCGGTTGAACCCGTTTCACAATTCGTGTCGAAGACGAAACCAAAGCAACCATAAGCGACACGAGCGAATGTTTACCTTCACGTGCCAAAATCCGCTCAGCCACTTCTTTTTGAATCAAAACCACCAATCGCTCAGGTGGATGTGGCCGATACAAAGCCGTCCGAATCGCGAGCGAGGTAATTGAATAAGGCAAATTCGAAACAAATTTCCACGGATCTGTGGCGACAATCTCATCCCAATCAAGACGCGCCGCATCCCCATAGGTCACGCCAATCCCTTGTTCTTGCAAACGCGAAATAAAACGCCGATCTTGTTCAATCGCCAAAACCTCCGCCCCCGCCTGCTTCAAGGCCAAACTCAACACGCCCAAACCAGGACCTATTTCTAAAACACGATCTCCAGCTCGAATCTGCGCTGCTTCAATAATCGCTTCGAGCGCATGCGGATCAATCAAAAAATGTTGACCAAGGGCCTTATTTGCTCCCCCACCCAATTCGGCCAACACGGCTTTAATTTCTTGTGGCTTCATACATTAGGGCTATTTCAACATGTTTCGCGGAATCCGCACAGCACCTTGCCGTAAAATTTCCACCTTCCCTTCTTCCGTAAACCGAATAATCGTCGACGCCTTTCGAGGCGGCAGCCTACCTCCATCAATCACAAAATCGGGACGGAACCTTGTTCCAGAAAAAATCTCATTCACTTCTTTGGATGAACGACACGGCTCTTGGCCCGAAAGATTCGCCGATGTCGACGTGATTGGAAATCCAAAACCACGAGCCAATGCACGCACATCAGGAGAAGCCGAAATCCGGATCGCCACTTCTCCCTTCAAAGAAATTCCCTTGGCGAGAGCGATGTCCGAACGCAGCGGCAAAACCACCGTCAAAGCACCGGGCCAAACTGTTTTCAAAAATCGTTTCGTCGAACCTGATACGATGGCAACTTTCTCAACCTGCGCCATCGATGAAGCCACCAGCAAAATTGGTTTTCCTTTTTCTCTTTGTTTGATCTGAAATAATTTGCTCACCGCTTTTTGATCACGTGGATCACAACCAAAACCATACACCGTTTCGGTTGGATAAGCGATCACACCGCCAGCGCGTAAAACCGACACCGCATCCATACTTATTCTTCTTTGTTCAACTCCGCACGAAAATCACCTGGCTTCACCCCAAGTCGTAATTCAGCCTCGATAAAGGCATCCAAGTCCCCATTCAAAACACCATCCGTATCCGATGTTTCAACACCCGTACGTAAATCTTTTACCAAACGATACGGCTGCAACACATACGATCGAATCTGGCTCCCCCATTCAGCACTATGGAACTCGCCACGCAATTGTTGCTTTTCTTTCTGCATCTCTTCTTCTTTTAATTTCAACAATTTTGCTTTCAAAATCCGCATCGCGGTTTCCCGATTCTGTGTTTGCGAGCGCTCATTCTGACAACTGACCGAAATCTTGGTTGGCAAATGCACAATCCGAACCGCTGAATAGGTTGTGTTCACACTCTGTCCACCTTTGCCACCCGACATAAAGGTATCAATCCGCAAATCATCTGGTTTAATATCAATCTCGACATCATCCGCAATTTCTGGAAGGACTTCAACTAAAGCAAAAGATGTTTGTCGAAGGGAGTCGGCATTAAATGGCGACAAACGTACCAAGCGATGAACACCCGCTTCACCCTTTAAATGACCATAGGCATGACGGCCTTCAACAAAAAAGGTCGCCGACTTAATTCCGGCCTCCCCGCCACGACTTTCATCAACTAAACGCACAGCCCAACCTTTATTTTCTGCATAACGCGAATACATGCGCAGCAAAATCTCCGCCCAATCTTGCGCATCCGTTCCACCAGCACCAGCATGAATGGCTACCACTGCGCTTGCTGCATCATGTGGCCCATTGAACAACATCGAAAACTCCATTTGCGTATATTGGCGTTCAAGTGTCTGCAATTTTTGTTCAATATCTGCCTCGATCTCTGCGGTAGACTCGGCTTTGGCTAATTCAACAAAATCAGACAAATCATTCAAATCGATTCGCAAACCTTCCCATTGTGCATATTCCTTTTTTAATTCAGCTTGCTTTTGCGATTCCTTACGCGCGCGATCCGCATCTGACCAAAAATCTGGCGCCATGCTTTCAACCTCAAGCGCACTAATTTCAGCCTTCATGGCTGCTAAATCCAAAACAGACCAAGCTTCGTTTAGCTTGGCCCGTAGGGCTTCAATTCGTTCTTGAACACCGGTCATATCCCGGCGAACATACCAGGTTACGCGGCCTCTCGTCCATCCCCCGCTTCTTGATCTGGATCCAAAGATGAAGCGGTGTAGGGCGGAAGATTTCGATCCCCCGCGGTTTTAATTGTTCCGGGTACCGTAATCTCATACGCCACTGGAGCACCGTTCTCACTCGAAACCGGCTTCATTTGATCGCTATCAGCTGACGCAGTCTCATGCGAGATTTCACGCACACCAGAAACCAATTCCTGCACCATATGCTCAGACAATGTTGTATACGGAGCCGATTCTTCACGCATCGTATCCGGAGCACCCTCTTCTTCAGACACCGGAATATATTCAATCTCTTCCTCTGCGGCTAGATTCTCTAATCCGCTCGAAGAAACCGGCTGATACTCTTGAGCAGCAACAGCCTCAGGCGACATTGGCTTTTTTTCCTGTGGAACAAAGTTCATGGGTGATTCAAAGCTCATATGAAAAAAGCATAGCAGAAAAACAAAAACCCCGCATAAGCGGGGTTTTTGAAATCAATTTCAATTAGATATTGATCTTGCTGCGATAAGCACCAATCACTGGGATTTCCCAGAATTCGCCTTGCAATGTCTTGATAACAGCCATGAGGCCCAAGATAAGCATGACAATCCAGCCAAAGAAGCCAACCAACCAGCCGAGAAGTGGAATCATCGAAATCACGCCGAGAATCAAACCAGCGATGAAAAACACAATACCCTGCTTTGCGTGTTCCTGACAGAACTTTGAATCCTTCTTCGCGAGAAGTGGAATCAAGAACAAAATGCCGATATAAGACAAGCAAGCGAGGATCTTGTTTTCTTCAATATCCTTCTTGTCAAAACTTGGCATAACATGTGCCTCCATTTTTGGAGCTTGTTGTTGGTCGTTCATAATGTGAGGAGTATAGCAATTCCTGTGGATAAATCAACTAGTAGTCCATGCCCATGCCTCCGCCATGGCCATGTGATGCAGTCGGCTCTTCCTTCTTAGGCAAGTCCGTAATCACACATTCTGTGGTCAAAAACATGGCGGCAACCGACGCGGCGTTCTGCAGAGCTGAACGTGTCACCTTGGTTGGATCAACAATTCCCTCTTTGATCATGTCGACATAGGTATCCAAGGCCGCATTGTAGCCCATGGACCCTGACATCTTCTTCACCTCTTCAGCCACCACCGATCCATCTTTGCCCGCATTCGTGGCAATAGCGCGAATTGGAGCTTCAAGTGCAATCTTGAGCAAGCGCACACCAACCGCTTCTTCACCTTCAAGATGCAAGGCTTCGAGAGCTGGAAGCGCACGGAGCAAGGCCACGCCACCCCCAGGAACAATTCCTTCTTCAACCGCAGCCTTGGTTGCAGCTACCGCATCTTCGATGCGATGCTTCTTTTCTTTCATTTCAACTTCAGTTGCCGCACCCACGCGAATCACGCCAATACCACCGGATAATTTTGCCAAGCGTTCTTGCAATTTTTCGCGATCAAATTCTGAATCGGTATTTTCAAGCGTCTTGCGGAGCTGAGCAATCCGAGCCTCAATTGCTGCTTTGTCACCTTTTCCATCAACAAAGGTCGTGTGATCTTTGGTTGAGACAATCTTGTGCACCGTCCCTAAATCAACCAATTCAACCGAGTCCAATTTGCGACCCAATTCTTCGGTGATCAAAGTTGCACCCGTCACGACCGCAATGTCTTGCAACATTTCTTTGCGGCGATCACCAAAACCTGGCGCCTTCACCGCCAACGCATTAAACGCACCGCGCAATTTATTCAACACCAAGGTCGTCAAAGCTTCGCCATCAATATCATCACACACGATAATCAATTCTTTCTTACCAGTCTGAAGCACCTTTTCCAAAATATGAAGGATATCTTGAATACTAGAAATCTTTCGATCCGTAATCAATACCGGCACATCCGTATACTCAGCCTCCATCCGATCCGTGCTCGTCACCATGTAGTGCGAAGCATAGCCTTTATCGATGCGCATGCCTTTCACCACTTCGGTTTCAACGCCAAAGGTTTGAGATTCTTCAACCGTAATCACGCCGTCCTGACCCATCTTATTCATGGCTTCGGCAATCGTTTTACCGATTTCTGGATCATTTGCTGAAATAGATGCAACTTGCTCAATCTCATCACCCTGCACAGGCTTGGAAATCTTTTCGCGCAATTCTTTCACCAAAGCTTCAACGCCTTTTTCCATCCCACGCTTTACTGCAAGTGGATTTGCACCTGCCGTAATATTCTTAATCCCTTCGGCAATCATCGCCTGAGCCAAAACCGTCGCCGTCGTGGTTCCGTCACCAGCCACATCATTGGTCTTTGACGCAACTTCTTTGACGAGTTCAGCGCCAATATTTTCAAACTTGTCTTCAAGTTCAATTTCCTTGGCAACGGTCACACCGTCCTTGGTAATCGTTGGCGAGCCATAGCCCTTATCAATCACCACATTGCGTCCTTTTGGACCAAGGGTCACTTTAACCGCATTCGCCAATTGATCGACACCACGCTTCATCGCATGACGTGCCTTTTCATCAAAAATAATTTGTTTTGCCATAGAAGAATGTAAAATTGAAAAAGGAATTATTCAATCACGGCTAAAATATCCGTTTCAGATAAAACAAGATATTCCTGACCTTCAAGCTTAATTTCATCCGGTGAGTACTTCTTAAACAAAATGGTATCGCCAACCTTAACCGAAAGTGGAGCCAAGCTTCCATCATCCAAGCGACGGCCTGGACCAACCGCAATCACTTTCCCCTGTTCCGGTTTTTCTGTATCAACCGTGTCTGGCAACAAAATTCCAGAAGCAGTTTTTTCTTCTTTTGTTCCGGTTTTTACGATCACGCGATCG
This sequence comes from uncultured Gammaproteobacteria bacterium, assembly GCA_964426815.1. Lineage (GTDB taxonomy): Bacteria > Patescibacteriota > Patescibacteriia > 2-12-FULL-60-25 > 2-12-FULL-60-25 > JADZEJ01. The sequence continues at coordinate 7,636 of CAYRRZ010000007.1, forward strand.
TTCAATGGTCGAAGGGTCATAACTTTCGTGTGTGTTTAAATTATTTGTTAATAGAGGGATTTTTTTCGCAACATTGGCATTCGAACATTTCGAGTGCTAATGCAGCAGTGCCCATATCTTGCCGCCGGCAAGGTTTGCCGTCAAGGGCTCAATCCGCTATGCTCCCCGGCATGATTTCCTGGCTCAAACGTCTCATCGCAGACCCACGTACAATTGGCGCAATTGCTCCAAGTTCTTCGGCTTTGGCCAAACTCATGGCCAAATCGATCAATCCTCAGGGCAAAATCTTAGAGCTCGGCCCAGGTACCGGCTCGATTACCCGAGGCCTCCTTCGCCGAATTCCAAATCCAGCCTCACAGCTCACCTTGATTGAAATGGATCCATTCATGGCCGAAACTTGCCGCAAAACCTTTCCACAAGTTCAGGTGATTGAAGGCGATGCGCTCAAAATCCTCCAACAGAGCACCGAACAATACGACGCGATCGTCTCCGGCGTCCCTTTTGCCGCTCTTCCAAAAAAAATGCGTCATCCCCTTTTTGTTGAAATCGCCAAGCATCTCAAACCAGGCGGAACCTTTGTCATGTTTCAATACTCACTCATCACCCGCCGTGAGCTAAACGATTACTTTGGAGAAATAAAAACCAAGTACACCCCCTTTAATCTTCCTCCGGCATTTGTGTTCGTGGCAAAAAGCAAAAAAGACAAACCAGCATAAACAAGCACCGCCCTGCCCAGTGCGACCAGAGATAATGGTCAAATAAACCAAGCGCCACGCAAGCGACGAACCAAGAAAAAAACGAACCATTCGCGAATAGCTTCCGCAAACGAAAAACCAACCAAACAACAACCAGGCTTCCAATCAAACCAAAATCAAGAATGAACAAGACAAAGATATTATGCGGAGGCTGAAGTGGTGCCTCCGCTTTTTCTGTTGTAACCAAGCTAAGCATCTCTGCATTTGGTCCGTATCCAAACCAAGGCCGTCGTAAAAAGAGCTGTCCCGCATCTTTCAAATTTGTCACTCGTTCAGAAACCGACTTCTGTTCAAGTCGTGTTTCCGTTTGGAATCGTGAAGCAATATGCGACCACTGAGACCCTGAAACAATCGCACCGGATAAAACAATCGCAAACAAAACAAGCCAAAAAAATTGAGTCAAAGCCTGTTTTTTCCAAAAACTCCGTCCAAGATACATCACCAAACCAATCACAAATGCAATCCACGCACTTCGCGAATAACTCAAAATAAACGCAATGCTCATAAGCACGGAACCAAACACCAATATCAAAGCTTGGTTTTTTTTATAAACATCTCGCGATAAAGCCAAAACATTTAATAAACCGACCGCAAGCCATCCACCAAAAATATTCGGATGCGGAAATCCCCCATATGCTCTGAGCAAACGAAATTCCCCATGCTCAACCACCGAAACTCCAAGCATTCGTGGGTCCTGAACCGCCATCCCAAGCCATTTTGAACCAAATACAAATTGATCCGCATATTGCCAAATTCCCAACAAGGCATGTGGAATCAAACTCCAAAAAAACATCCACAGAACATCCGTTTTCTGAACCTTCATTTTAACCAAAGACCAAATAAATCCAACTAAAAGCAAAACCGAAAACCACCAAAAACAAATCGCCCGCAAAGCTAAAATATTTCCCCAAGAAACAACAAAAGAAGACAGTACAAGAAAAACTAGTATCCCCAGCTTCATCTCGACCGAAGTAGAAGCGAAGCGGAGAGACCTTCGACTGACAGAAGATCCTTCGACGACATTCCGTTTCACTTCATTCCACTCAGGACGACAAAAAACAAAAACCCATATCACCGTCCCCAACATAAACAGCATCGACAATACGATGCTCCACGTTCCCTGCTCCCAAGGCCAACCGGCTAAAGAAGCTCCAGAAAACCACCGAATTTGCCATGGCAAAAGCAAAAGCGACAAACGCCACAACCAAGAAAAAACCATCAAACGCCGTGCTGTTTGCATATATTTTCAAAACGCTTTCGATAGTCTTCGCGTGCATCATCCGTATGAAATTTCAATACGTGTTCATTAACCAACACCCGTGTATCCACATTGATCAATTGTCTGATTCGTTCCGGAAACCAAGCTCTCTGCACCCGTTCTGCCACTAATTCAAACCACCGAAAACTCGGCAAACAAAAACGATATGGCTTTACTCGCAAGTCCTCAGGCACGATCCATGGCTTTGCCATGGGATAGGCAGAAACCATCGCTTGATTCACTCTCCACAAAACCTCCCCAATCCCATCATCCAAAATCGGCAATAAAGCCAAAAACCAATATCGATAATACGGATCATCCGGCAACAGTTGATGTGATGACAAATCTAAACCATCATCAGCCACAAAATAGGACAAACACACCGCATCAGCTTTTTCTCTTGGTCCAGGCAACCAACCTAAGAGCTTGAACGGAAGCACGCCCCATAATCGGATGGACCACAAACTCCCCTTGCGAACGACAACAAAGAAATCAATATCGCTTTCATCGCGCGCATATCCCCAAGCCGTCGTATTAGCCAAAGCCACAAATCGAACACCCGAGAATAAAGACAACCACCGCGCGACCAATCTCGCCCGACGATATTTACGAGCCTGAAACCGATCTCTCTCCTCAATCTTCCGCACAACCTCATCTACTTGTTCAGGAAACCCATATCTCCCCCGCACACACTTCACTATCCCTGCTATGACAAGCGCCTCAATGACCTTTGCGGGACTTTCAGCTCCATCCAGACCAGCATATTGGCTATTTTGTATCCATTCCCCCAAAACCGGCGCATATCCCAATGCATCAAAAAAACACAGGCTGCGTAACAAATAAGCGCGCTGGATTTGATCCATACGCGCTCATTGTGCCCAGGGAGTGGGCTTTATGACAACTGTGCCTCTACTTTTGGCGGAGATGGCTTACGCATCAAGAGTTCTTGCTGCAAGAAGGTAAGCAAACTCATAATAAACCAATACAAGGACAAACCACCTGGCAATGAGATACCGATAAAAATCGTAACCAGTGGCATCATGTACACCATTTGCTTGTTCATCATGGTTGCCATGCTCTCATCTTCTGCGCCCTTACTACCTTCAACTTCCTTTGGCGGAGAGCTGAGGGCATTTGGCTTTTTCATCATGCGTGAAGTCTGGAAGTACTGCACCACACCAGCCAAAATCGCTAATACATAGTTTGGCTTAGACAAATCAACCACCCCAAGAAAGAGTTGATTGATCGTTCCAGGATTTGCCACAAATGGATACAACAAGTTCAATCCCTTCGAAGCCAAACCATCGCGCAATGCTTGATACAAGCCAATAAAAATAGGCAATTGTACCAATAATGGCAAACACGAAGCGGCTGGATTTACCTTGTCTTTTTTATACAATTCGAGCAATTCCTTGGCCTGAGCATCCTTGTCATCCTTCAAGCGCTTACGAATTTCATCAATCTTTGGCTGCAATTCTTGCAAAGCTTTTTGCTGCTTAATTTGCTGCAAGGTCAAAGGCCACAAAATCAATTTCACGATAATGGTGAGCGAGATAATCGCCAAACCAATATCATTTCCCGGCAAGACATTGTACAACCAAATCAACAGATTCAAGATCGGTTGTACAAGGATGGTTTGGAAAAGGGCTCCCATAGAAATTAGACCGTTTGTTCTGAAGAATCAGCTGCTTGTTTGATTTCAATCATTTCACCAACATCTGAATCAGCCGCGATGCGACCGCCTTCTTCAGCAATCGTAATCTTCCAACCGGTTAATTTAGCAGCAAGGCGAACATTTTGACCGCCCTTTCCAATAGCCAAAGATAATTGATCCGAAGGCACGCGCACCGTCGCCAAATGATCTGCATCATTCAACTGGACATCAAGCACCTTCGCTGGGCTCAAAGAAGCTGAAATGTATTCAACATCATTTGCTGACCACTGAATCACATCAACCTTTTCACCACCCAATTCACGGATAATCGTTTGAATACGTGTTCCGCGTTGACCAATACACGAACCAATTGGATCAATCGCATCATCATGCGCCGTAACCGCCACCTTGGTGCGTGAACCAGATTCACGAGCAATATGCTTAATTTCAACCATTCCATTCGCCACTTCTGGGATTTCTTGCGCAAAAATTGCAGCAACTAATCCTGGGCTTGAACGGGACAAGCGAATTTCTGGACCCTTTGAAGTCAAAGCAACTTCGCGCAAAATCGCCTTAATGCGCGTACCTGGAAAATAGCGCTCCCCTTCAACCTGGTCATCCGGCAAGAGCAAACCCGTCGCACGACCAAGATCGATCAACACCGCGCGACCTTCACGACGCTGAATCGTGACATTCATAAGCTCGCCTTCGCGATCCTTAAAGTCATGATAAATCACATTGCGTTCAGCTTCACGCAATTTTTGCATAATCACCTGTTTAGCCGTTTGCGCTGCCATGCGACCAAAAGCCGCAGGAACCGCCAATTCAACCTTAATTTCTTCACCAACTTGCGCATCTGGCTTTAAGTCGCGCGCATCAGACAACATAATCATTGTCTTTTGATTAAAGACAAATTCTTCTTTTCCATCTGCATCCAATGAAGAAGGCACCGGTTCAACCAATGGTGGACGACCGCGCATTTCTTCCTTCTTGGTAACCTGGGCGGCTTCAAATTTTTCAAAATAATCCTCTGGAAGCTCCATGTCTTCGACCACATTCTTCACGTCAAACACGCGAATGCCCTGCATGGCACCGTCATAGTTTTCTGGATCAAACTGAACCTTAATATTCTGATTTTTTGTACCGAAATCTTTGCGATACGCAGCCGATAAAGCCGATTCTACCGTTTCGAGCACGGACTCGTATGCGATGTTTTTTTCATCACAGATTTGGCGCATGGCCTGTGAAATTGGAGATGCCATATTCAATTTTATTGATAATATAAGTGTCTTTCTAACAAATGGACCCGTTCTTGCTGAACGAGTCCGATGCAAACAAGATAACCCAACGACCCCAATATGTCAAAACCCCCTGGTTTCCCAGGGGGTTTATCTTACTGATTCGAACGGAGCTCAACATACCCACTAAATCGGAGCCACGGATCATAGGTAAACGATGAACCAGCATATCGTTTCTTAGCCGCATTTTCAGCATCACACATGTTAATGCTAGATGAAAGATCCGGATTCACGACCTGAGGGTTTAAACGGGAGGCATCGTAACACCCGCCGTTCTTCAAGCTAATATCTTTCGGACTAACAGGAGGATTCTTCAAGGCTAAATTAGCTGGCAAAGAATCCTTGCAATTCCCCGTACACCAGCCCCAATTATCCTGGATAAAGACACGTGGAACAAAGCGACATTCCGTCTTCGCACTAGCCTGAGATGGTGGAACCGTACAGCTCTTGATCACGTCCTTTGAAGGATCATTGTTTTGTGAAATAGCACAGGAAGTAGCTGGTTGAAGCAAGGTGCTGCAATTATAGGAGTGCTTGAACTCAAAGTAATTTGCTTCACATGCGAGAGGGCTTGAACCATAGGTTAAGCGCTCAACACAGGTACCACCCGCATCACAGTCCGAACCACCAGCCAAACCAACACGACAACTACGGCCCGAATTATTTGAACAGAAACCCGTTCCATAACACTTGCCTGCAGCCGGAGGACAATCAGAGTCTGAGTTACAGGTAAGCCCTGGAGCAAATTCACACTGCTTAGACACTCCACAGAATGGCTTCTTGTTCTTCATGCGAGCATCTGACACCTTTTGCACCGATCCATCTCCCCAATCAACCCAGACATCCGAAATTGGAGCTTGATTATCAGCTGACCAGGCATAGAAGCGCATCGTCACATTTGCCTGAGAACCGTAGTAAATAATCCTTCCTTCACTTGCATTGTCGATATTCAAGGCATCCATCTTCGCAATCGCACATTGACCAGGCGAAGTGCACTGACGCGAGGTATCAGGCGCTGCAATACGAGGAGGCTTTGGCGTATAAGCAGCAACAAAACGTTCATCTCTATACTGACTTCCAAGCTGTTGCGCCGCATATACTTGATCAGAACTGCCTTGATTCAACATAATTTGCTTGTCCTTATCCATGAGATACGAACCCAATGTGACATCGGTTGGAGGTGGAACAGCAAAAGATTTGTTTGGAACAAAGTAAGATCCAGAAAGTGAAGAGATACTCTTCAAACATTCTTGATTTTCAGGATTAACCACACAGATGTCTGGACGCGGATAATAACCGACTCCATGCGTACAACGATTGTTATCCAAATCAGGATCAATCGAATTCGGATCACCTTCGCCTGCACAATCCGTTCCCAAAACAACGCTGGAGTTATTAACAGTTACCGTGTGTTGATTTTTTACCGGTGCTCCACCAGCACCACCAGGAGTCACATAGTCACAGCTTGCCTGTACTGCTGCATTAGTTAATGGGAACAATGTCGTAAAACAAACAGCTGGCGCACTAAACCCAGTACAAGCACGACCACTATAGAACCCACCCTTACATGTACCCGCATCATCACCAACAGCTGTTGCGCCGTCATCCTTCACACACTTAACCTCAAAATTTGGATCACAATCCGTACCGACACTACAGAAACGACCAGCATACGGACCCGTAAAACACATCTTGTCTGTCTTTTTAACCGGCACATCATAGAACTGATACACCTGATAGATGCGCGCAAACAAATTACTCAAGACATAGTAGTGATACGAAGAATGATCCTCCGTCGCACCAACCTTAGACTTTGCCCAATATTGTTGGCCCGGCTTAATAAAGGTCGCATCCGCAGAAACAATACCCTTGCTTGTATCCAGCATAAGCATTGCATCGTGACCAATCATGCGTTGGTGCAGCGCGGCACCAAAAGGCGCATTTTCAGAGCCATACGAATAGCTTAACTGAGGGACCGAGAAATTAGACTGTTCCCAAACACGATCAGTGAAAGCCGTATTCTTACGATCCTTAGGCGAAACGACCTGTGCAACATCTCGACAGCTATTCGCCAATGAAGCGTTCATGCGCATATAAATCGCACGAGAGCTTGCCGTATTAGGAGCTGCAGCGGTCACCCAAAAACCAACAAACTTAAACGGACCGCGCAATGAACTACCATCGAGAGCATGATTAAGAGGTGTAACACTATTATCCTCATTACTCATATCTTCAAACATTGCACGAATAGCGAAGTAATGAGCATCGCCTTGTGCGCGACGAAAATACGTCTTATCAGCACTAAGCGGTACCGGGCCCAATGCGCCATCCGTCGTGTTAAAGATATTAAACTTAGACTGACCATTTGCCTGATATCCCATTTCCCAATACTTATAATAACAATTCTGTGCAGGATTTCCTTGGCAAGGAATCTGTAACAACTGATTACCATCCTGGGTCTTTAAGTAACCTTGATTTGCACGAGACAAATAACCAGAAAATACCTTATTAAAGTTCTTATACCACTGATCAGACGCCGTCTTCACCACCTGTTCATCCGCCCAATCTGAAACCGTCACATTCGCCCATTCTGGCGACATGAGACAACCAAGAGTGCCATAGCTCTTTGACGGATCTTCATTCAAAGGCACGGCATAATCAGTATCCGACTCGTTAACAACTTCTTGATCCGCAAACGTAAAATGTCGGACATAATCATCTTCGAGGTCTGGACCACTTGAATCAACCTCCTCGATGCTCAATTGATGCTTAGGAGGGCCATTAACAAGATACCCAAACCAATTATTCCCATCAAAGCTATCTGGAAAAGTTTTTGGAGTTGTTGACCACGAAGCTTCATCCAAATAATCGACATCTTCAACGCCAGGTCTTGGCACATGGAATCTAAAATAACCCAATTGAGACTCTAATAACTGACCATTCGAACCAGGAACCCCGCCAGCTTCTTTCAGAAAAGCTTGAATAAAAGGCGAATCAACCGAAATAAAGTATTCGGCATAACTCTTCTCCTTGCCTTCACCAGTCTGAATAAAACGTACAGTTTTATCATCAAAACCAGTCATTGTAGGAACAGCCAATGTAGAACGATACGTATAAGACTTCTCAAGCATCGCTTGAACAGTGCCAATTTTAATTGGACAACCCAAAGCGAAACAATTCAATGCATCCAAAGCATCTTTGGCTAAAGAATAAGGGTACAGAGCTATATTCAAGACATCTTTAGCCACTCCTTTAAGCGACAAATCTCCATCAAAGGACTCCGGATATACCGTCTTCCAATAATCAGTCGCTTGGTTCTTAACCTCATCAATAACACTCTGATCACCATTCTTACTTGAATAAAAAGCAAAGAGTTTATTTGTCGTAATCTTCTTCTTTGAAGCAGTACACCACGTTGCCATCGTTGTCTGTTTTAAGTCTGTACCATCAACAATACGACACGACGTGTCCAATGTTGCTAGATTGGTAACAGGAGACACCGATTGTTCATTACAAATAACATCATCATCCTCAGGCGGAAGGCTGCCGTACGGGTGATCTTTAAATCCAGCACATTTATAACCTGACTGCATCGAACCGACCTTCATTTCTTTATTCATGCAATCTTGTTTATATAACCATCCACCAACATCAGACAGTCCTGGTTTCTTAATATATGAAGATTGCACCTGAATTCCCTGCTTACCAGCAAACGTCGGACTCACACAATAATATTCCCCTGAGTTGAGCGGTGGGTTATACCCAGCCGTTGGACTGTAGTGATACACGTCCTTACTCCCCGTCAAAACTGGCTGTGGATTCCACGTCAAACACTGATACCGGCCCTTATCCCCCACCGTCACCGCCGCGTCACGCTGAATACAGAAACCTGATGTTCCACGAACATAGGTCGTTCCTTGCAATGGCTGACAGGTCGAACCAGAACCACACGCATCATTCACCGTAGAATCAAACACGGCATTTGCATCACTATAATCAAGCGTCTTGGTCTTGGTATCAGGAATACAAGCTTGACCATCCTTAGCACCACCAGCACACACACCCTGTGGAGGCGCATTCTTAGACAAGATGCCCAAGTACTTGGTAACACCGCCAGCATAATTCACCTTGGCATACTGACAAGCACAATCTTCACCACGTTCACAGGTGGCCACATTTTCAAAACCAGGGACATAAGTCTTTGGTTTATTTGGCTGAACTGTCGTATCCCACTCCTTCACAAATTCATTGCCAAATGGAGACTGTGAATCTGGATATGCCTTACATTCAACACCTGGCATCACCTGATTCATGTAGATGCTGCGTGAAGCCTTTGGATCCTGTGCAAACACCGTCGCAATCGTTTGAGCATTGCGCGAATTTCCAGCGGCACCCTGAACATCCGTCACCACCTGGGTGAGCGGCGTATCAATTGCTAAGTAACAGCGCTTCGGTTCTTCGCCTGGCACATAGTACCCAATTTGTTTTGTGAACTTATGCTGACACAAGTTCAAATTCGGTCTCGTTGCATCCTGAATGTCTTCAGCCCAACCGAGCTGACCATACACCGAGGCATTCGCAGCCGTTTTTTCTTGTGCCGAAATCGCAAGCGGAACAGATGAAACTAAACGATAATCATCAAAGTATTCATTCGCCTTCTTTGGATTTTCTTCACGAAGAATGTCATACCCAACACGACGACTCACCAAATCAGCCATCTGGAAGCGATTCGCAATCGTATACCCAGCATAATCCGGATCAACAAATTCCGTCTTGCGTAAAGAATACGAACGATCATTCAAGAAGATACCTTCACGAAGCACGCGTTCAAAATATGGCGCAACTGGCTTCTTTGGCTCAGGCTGCTTCAAGGTTCGATTAATGTAATTACTGCAGAAATTACCCTGCGAAGAACCACCAGCTTTGTCACACAAAGAATATTCCGTACACAAATCAACGTATTTTTGCTGCGCATCGTCATATACCGTTTCACCTGAGCGGCAGCCAAACCAAGCCTTACAGTCACGATCAAGCTTCACCTTAACCACGCGATTCGAATCATTCATTTCACAACGAGCCGTAATCGAGTATTGCTGACCCTGACTTGCATTGTATGTACAGTCCGCATCCACCGTACACGAATTATATAAGACATCGGCCGAAGCATCTGCGCCATAGGCATTACAATCGCTGGCATCGCCCGTACATTTTGGCTCCACACAAATACCCTTACCCACGCAATTTGGATTTCCTTTATCCTTGTCCGCACAATCAAGCGGCGTCACAGCAGTATCACCCTTGGCATGTGATTCGGCATAGGTGGCCTTGGCATTAAAGCGCAAGGTCGCATCATTCATATCTCGAATCAAGACACAGCCATTGAATGGATCTGCCACATCACCACAAGTCGACTTATCAACCCGACCATTATCAATAAAGTAATACGGCTTACCAACCGGTTTTGCAGAATCGGTATGATCATTCGAATCACGGAATTCCGTACATTCACTTTGATCCTTTGGACAATAGGCCGTCCAACCTTGATAGGTATTCGCAAATGGCGAATCAATTAAGAAGGTATTGGCATTCGACAATAAGTTTGGATAACAAGGCAAGGTCGATGTACCGGACTGCATAAACCAACCAGAGTATTCCCCTGCTGGATAGGCATACCCAGGCAAACCCTTCGCCGCATCAGCCGGAGCACTTGCAGCCGGAAGCGCAATTTTATCTTTCCAGGTACAGGCATGATCCTGTGGGTCACGGAAATACGACACCACACTATTGCTGACAAAGGTGTCACAGAACAATTCAGAAGGACGACACATGGCCTGAGGCTCACCATCGGCCACGTATTTTGTGATGTCATCGATCAAATACACGGTTTGCGTACCCGTCTGCTTCCATTTAGGATCAAAACTTGGCTTACCAAAAGCGCGACAAGAAGCCTGGCTTGAGTCACAACGTGCCTTTGGTTCATCGATCAAATACACATTCCGATCCGCTGGACGATTTGTCGTAACCGTCCCCATGTACAAGTTGTCCAACTTACGTGCTGGGTTAGCCTGATCTGGCAAACCCTTCATTTCAAACTGCTGTACATATGGACTGTCGGAATTGCGTGTATCGACATACCCCGTACAACCAACCGTCTCAAACTTACACAAATTATTAAACTGACGAACATTTACCTTCTTTCCATTTCGATCCTGATACGCACGGCAACCTAACATCGCTTGCGGCTGAGCCACACCTTCTGGCGTACGATCGCATTCATCTGGAATAACCCAGGTATCCTTCACCACATAGCTCACATCACGCAATTGCTTAACCTTCACTTCATCCAAATAAGTTTCATTTGGCAAGTTATAGATAAAGACCTTGTTATCAGAAGCGGTCTTGTTCGTAATGAATGGACCAAGTTCATAGCGCTTCCATTCCGCATTCAATTTGAATGGCGACTTGTTATTCGCAGCATCCTGAACGGCCACAAATGAATCCGATGGATTCTGCTTACTCGTCTTTGCCCAGAAGCTCACCATGTACAAACTGCCTGTATTCGACGTAAATGAAACCTCAACCCCACCCTTACCATCAACCGGATTGGTCACCTTAAGAGAATTATCACCGACCAATAAGGCTTCTTGAGAGAAGCTCAAGGTCGAACCAGAGCCATAGACATTCTTCCCAACAACAAATCCCGCAGCCGACTTGGCTCCGCCAAAAGTGTCTGAAATAACCGTCTGGCTATTCTTACCCGTTGTTCCAACATATCCACGGCATCCAGCATATTGCTGTGGACACGAAGCACTCTCCGGCGCATTCACCGAGTAAATACATTGCTTTGAAGTCGCATTCCAGTTTCCACCTGTCTTGGTACAGTCATCAATATTTGAGAAGGCAACACGATAATCTGTACACGTATTTGTCGACAATACTGTCTGCGAATAATAGACATAGAACACCGAGCCGCCTTCATTATAGAACTGGCGACAGTCTAAATCGGCACCAGACTTCCACGTATCTTCATTACAGTTTGCAGCTGACTTCAAAATGCCATCTGGCCCAGCCTTCACCAAGGTCTTTGGCTGATTTCCATTCGCAATCAAGCTCCACGTACGCAATTGATATCCCGTCTGATCCGAACCCTCCCAGGTAAAGAAGGTCTTGGTATTTTGACCTGGCAATTCACAAGCACGAACATAGCGGAAGTATGCTTTTGATTCGCCACCCGCAGCCTGATTCTCGACGCTCGTAAATTCCTCACAACCTGCTGCATCCGCCGTACATTGCAAGGCATTGGTTGGGATAAAATTAGCCGTCGTATCATCATCCGCATCATTCAACTGGGCATTCTCGGTGTTCTTGGTTAAATCAAATGAGGATGGTTGTTTACGATATTCCGCATAGCCAACACAAGACTCCGGACAATAATCCGAGCGACTCAAATTTGCCGGAATCTCGGTTCCATCACCACCCAATTCCTGATATGCCTGACAACCCGCATCGATCTGCGAACACACACGAGCATAGTTTCCACATTCTGCACGATCAGTCGCCTTTACTCCGGTACAAGCCAATTCTTCTGGAGCCACCTTCAAATGCTGAACAACTAATGAACTATTCAACCCATCAACAAATCCCGTTGGCGCCTGACCTTCTTCAAGCTGTGCAGCGTCAATTGCAGCCACCTTACCCTTTACCGTAATCAATAACCCTGTCACTTCTTTTGGAAGCGCAAAGGTACAAGCCTCACGGCCCCAAGCATCAGACAAACCGGATTGAGAAGTGATCAAGCTCGAGGCAGAAGCCTGACAATCTGATCCATATGTCAAACCCTGCGGCAAAACGCCTAGCAAAGTGTACTTTCGACCATCCGGGCCGATCAATGCCGTACCAATACCTGTAAACGGAACTAAGAAACCAGCCTGAATTTCGATCGCACCAGATTGACCCGGTATACGATTCTTTCCATATAAAGACATCGTGTAATACCGTCCACCGGCAGCAGCCACCACCTGAGAAATTTCACCGAATGGATTGTTCGTTTGAAAATCAGCCGAAACCGTGCCCGCAAAAGCTTCTGCATCACCTGACACATTCTGAAAACCCTTAAACACATACGGAACCGAGCCAGCATTTTGCCAAGCTTTCAAATTCGTCGAAATCGTATTATCCGTTTCTTCAAATGATCCATTTTGCAATAAGTTGAGCGAACTCGTCTGTGGCTCCATGGTTAACAACTTTGTACAGCCATCATTCGAAGCATCACAGGTCTTCACCGTCTTATCAAAGTAAATACGCGAAGCAGAATTGGTTCCAGTCGTCTTCCAATCACTATCTACAATTTTCCAATTAGAAGCAATCGAACCTCGCCACACATCAGCCGTCGAAGTGGTGACATCGCGCAAGGTCAGATAGTACAAACAACCGGAGTTATCCGCCGTACATGCTCCGTAATCAATCGTATTGCGAACATAAGACACGATTTCATTGGTTGAAGCTTGCGATCCAGGTTCTGCACCTAATTGCTTACTTGGCTTCTTAAAACTTCGGCAGCTCGAGAACTTTTCATCACATTGATCACCACCAAAACGCCACACCGTCTTTTCTGCAGCGCAATATCCATATCCACCAATACAATTTCCTTGATCATCACGAGTCAAACACGAAACCACATCCACACATTCTTGAATACGCACAGCCCCACCCTTGTCTTGGCCACCACCAAAAACAGCATCCGTATACCCCTGAACCGAGCACTTAAATGGAGGCGTGGTCAAAACCCAAGCTGGATTGATCAACTTACACCACGGATGTTGATCATCAATCATCCCCTGCGCATTACAATCATTAAACCCAGACATCACCTGTCCCAATGTAATGTATTTACCCTGATTCTTTTTGTTATATACCGAATTCGCAGCCAATTCCCAACCCACAGGCAAGATACGAGCAAAGCGCAATTTAGCTAAATTCGTTGCACAATATGCACGCTGATAGCAACTTGGATCTTGGCTGTCCTTAGCTTCCCATTCTGGAATCAATTCCCAATCTGGATGGAGATACTGTGTATTCGCCCCACCAATCATACCCGCCGCCTTACCAACCGTCATGCCACCATCGCTGACTGCTGCGCGAAGTGCTCCAGCCATCCCATTATCCATACTACAACCCCACAACCCACGAGGTGTTGGACAGGTCGTCATCAAAACCACAAAGTCCTGCTGTTCTCCAGAGTTCAAATTTGGTCGGAAGATATCACTAAAAAACTGCGAAATAATATTTTTTCGCTTTTCTTGTGTGCTATTCGATGTACCCGATTCTGCATTTGGATCCGTCCCATCTAAAGTCAAATCAATTGGAACCACATCTGGATCAGACGCACTCCCCTGGAGCCAACTCTGCAAATCAGACACAGCACGCAAAGCAATCGTATTCACGAATGAACCAGCGGCAATAAATGGCAATTGCTCAAGACCAGCAACAAAGGCTTCCTGCGCCAAAATGCTTGTATTCAATTGAGCGCCTTCATTAATCTTTTTCAACAAATTCGCTTCAGAAACCGTATCACGCGCCACCTGAGAAGGCTGACGAATCTGTCCATTAATCAAACCCTTAAAATTCTTGAATCCCTGACCTTCCTGACGATCTAAAATCTTCTCTTGTTTGGTATCAACTAAGTTCTGCAAAATCTTTTGATTTGCAGAAATCGCAATATTAATATCATTTCCACCAAAAGAAACGGATTGCTTCAAACTCAAAGCAATTTGCTCCTTAGACAAAGAATCCTTAGTCTGATTAAAGGCTGCTTTAACCGTTTCAAATGTACAATTTGGCGGCGGAACCCTTGCCATACGCCCCACACCCAAAGCTACTTTTAAATTCAAACTCAAAGGCTGACACAAATCCCAGCCAAGTTCATCCTTGAAAAAATGTTCATTGAGCTCGCTCAACTGCCGATTATACACATCCGTCGCGATATCTTTTAAGAAAGCCCCATATTCTTTAGTAAAAAACTGAGGCGTTTCATCAAAACCACTATACACCCAGTTGGCCGTTTGCTCAGCCACAGCCTGGGTAAATACCGTCATACTATCAAGCAAAGCCGTCACCACTCCAAACATCACCGTACGGCGCAACTGCTCGCTCAAATTTTTCAACAAATCGTAAAAGTGACATTCAAATGTAACCCCAATGACTCCACCAGTACCAAGAACCGTACTACCATAGGTAGTCACCGGAGAAGGGCCAGGACATGGATATAAAGGGGGCGGTTCAGCCCCAATTGCCCAGGCCGCTTGTGGTGCCAATGCCCCAAAGATCACCATCACCATGGCGGTGAGCGTGACGCTAAGTTGCAGGAGGCGATTTCGGAAAAGGGATCGGAAGTCCATATATTATGGTTGTTCAGGGATGGTATCTGTTGCGTTCTCTTCAGGTGCTACGGGAGCCGGAGCAGGACCCTGTTCTTTTATCGCGGCATCAAAGAGTTTCAACAAATCCTCATCGCTAATGGTCTTAAGACGCTCATCAGGAACCTTGCCCTTCAACAACTGCCGAATCATGTTTGGATCACGAGGCAACATTTGCTCCATGAATTTTTGCGGATCCTGAGCTGCCTGAGTCACACTTGGATTTGAACCCGCCTGTGACGTTCCCGGTACTGGGGTCTGAATATTAATCGGAGACAACACATTATCCTGTTTCAAACCAGAAGTATCAATCGGCTGACCCGTCGTCACACCTGTACAGGTCACGCTCTTTCCAGTTGCGATTCGAACATTGTCTGGCATGCCGTCTCCACAGCTATCACGCAAATTTGGATTAGTTTTATAGGTATTCACTTCATCCCAATCCGAAAGACCATCCCCATCGGTATCGGTTCTTTGTTCCTTTTCAACTTTTTGTAATTCGCTTGGTCCCAACAATTTTTTTGCTGAGAGCAAGGTATCCTTTCGGACTAAAAATGGTTCCTTAATCGAAGCCTGAATCCGAAACAAAGACAAAGAGATTGCACACCCGCCACATATCATTAAAACAACCACAGAAATCTGCTGTTCACGCGTTAGCATTTGCCAACGCTCAATGAAGCGTTCCCACATGTAAAATCCCTCTGAGGGCTATGCAAAAGTATAGCACACCATCATGACTCATGGCATGCCGACTTCAACAACATATTGTCCACAGATGTGGATCAATATTGAAAAACAAAAACTCCCCTCCCCTTGCATCCCTCATTGTTATCTTGACCTCAACTGTCATTCCCGCAAAAGCGGGAATCGGGAACGCGAATTGGAATCCCGATTCCCTTTTTCAAGGGAAAGACAGAACACTCTCCCACGTCATCTCGACCGTAGCAGCAGCGAAGTGGAGAGACCTTCCACACCCCCCCCGAAAATCTCTCCACTCCATTCCGCTACGCTCCATTACGGTCGAGACGACGACAAGAACCTATGGCAACAATAAAAAAACGAGACTTTTTGTCTCGTTTTTTTATTCTCCCCATGTCACTTCTAGTCTCTTTCCATGTTCCCGGATTGGAATACGAACTTCGAGCACACCATTTTTCAAGGTCGCCTTCGCCTGATCCGTCTGCACTTCATATGGCAAAACAATAGATCGACTGAAAGAACCCCAATAACATTCGCGATAAAACCATTGCTGTTCTTCAACCTCACGGTCACTGTGACGTTTACCACGAATAGTCAACAAATCACCGTGCATCGAAATATCAACGTCTTCTGGCTTTACCCCAGCAACGGTAGATCGTACAACCAAATCATCGCGATCGCGAAACACGTCGACCGACAATTGGCCCTCTTCAGCCGTTGGGCTAAACCATTCTTGTGAACCAAACGAAGACGGATGCAACTCCATGCTCGGAGTATACACCATCAACTAATTCCCGGCATCAGGCGAAAGAGGCGTTGAAGCCGAACCCGCATCAGCAGACAATTTCTCAACACCAACTAAACACACCGCTTGCCAAGGACGATAGTGACTCTTAAAAACCTCAGACTTCACCTCACCATTGGGATAGGTCACTGTATAGGTAAACTCTGCATCCGCACCCGCATGAGCTGTTTCGGTGCACTTCTTTTTACCCGGAGGAAGACTCAAGGTTTCAACCAATTTCGTTGGTGGAGGCGAAGTAATATTGTAGACCCGAGGCTTTTCTGGGAAATCAGCAACGCGGCCATCTTTCGTTCCCCAATACTCAACAAATGCATCATCACCCTTCGTGTACGCATGCAGATAAATCGGATGGCCCGTATCGTTCTTGAAGCGATAATCTGGCTTTGGATCATAAATCGTGGCATCCGTTCCAACCGGTTCATAATACCGAACACGATACGAATGATTGCGACGCTCAAGCACAGGCAAACCGGCTCGCAATGTCCCACGAAACACCGTCGTTCCCACCTGACATAAGCCACCGCCAAATTCAGGCTTGGTCTCATTTCCCTTAATCACCAGTTCAGGCAGCCACTTATGTTCACCGTCAATTGGACCAAGAGCTTTAATCAAAGAAAACTCTTCACCCGGCTGGAGCAAGGTACCATCAACCTTCGCAAAACCAAGTGCAATATTCTTCCGGCGATTTGTTGGTGAACCAGAAAAATTCGAAGTTCCAACTCCAAGCAATTCTTTGATTCCCAAACTTTCTGGATCAACACCCATTAACTTCGCTGGCGTCTTAATCGTCAACAATGGAAATGTCGTCGTCGCAGGCCAGTCAACGCTAACCTGTTTTAAGGTGGCTTTTCCATCAAACTTTACCCCTTCAGTTCCGCCCGTAAATGACTCAACTTTTCCATCTTTCAAAACCAAACCGCCGACCTTCCCTTCTTGCTCAACACCTGGAAACAACGTACGCATCGATGCCTCAAAAGCAATCGGATTCAACGTAATATCAACCGTCGATGCATCTGGCACCAATGAAATCCATCCAGCAAAGGTCGACGTCGGAACCACAACCGTCTTCTTTTCATACGTAAAAGACAAAGCTGGACGCTGCAGCCAATCAGTAATCTTTGGCATGAGCGATTCAAGTGAAGCCTTGGTAACCGTTGGTTCACGCACCTGATCCGTCAAAACAATTGGCTCAAAACGCAAATCCTGAGCCTCTTCTTGCAATGCATCTACCGCACGATCAAGTAACAAAGCCGTTCCACGAACTTCAGGAATGATACGCACTTCTGGCACGAGTTCACCCGTCGTGGTTGAAACCTGAATACTTGCATCACGTGGGGTAACCACATCTTTTGCAAAAGCCTGAGTCAAACCATCGATAATGCCCGCACGAAATACATCGGTTTCAACTGGAATCTGTTTTTTAATCAAACGCAAACGCAATTGTTCCTGAATCTGCTGACGCCAACTTCCGGTACGAGCATAGGCATATGCACGCTCCACTGCAGCAGGGACATCATAGCTCAGCAAATCACGAGCCATATCCGGATTCGTCGCATCACCCGTCACATCTAATGAAACGGTCTTATCTTTATAACTAAAGGGCAATCCCTTATCTAATGCCGCGTCTACAGCTGCCTGAACCTGGGTACGAGCCTCCTCACGGGTCATCCCTCCAACTGGAACCGAAAGAATATGCAAACCCGGAAACAACCGATTCTCATACAATCGGCCATAACTCACGATACCGCCAACCACTAATAACAAAATAACCGCTAAAATAGCGATACTCACATTCATCCACGTCATCATGACCTTCAGGTTCTCGATAACCTGTTTTTTGTCTGGCATACCATTATTCAGAAGCTAATAATTCATTCAAAAGACTGGCAGCAAAAGCACTTTTACCAGCCGCTTCCCCACCCCGAGGGACGGCTAAAAGCGTAATTTCATCTCCAACACGTGGTGTCGCTTCAAAAGCTGCTAGCGGGAAAGTCCATGATCGACCATTCGCGTCCAGCAGACGAACTTCTTGCAGCAAGATTTCACTTACCTTGCCTGTAAACGGTTGATATGGCTGATTCATGACGATAACAATAGCGTAAACTCGCTTGAAATAAAATAAGACCTCAAGCAATCCGCACCCAAGAAACCTTTTTGTAGGTTTGAGCGAGTCCGAAGACCTGCTGCACCCTATGAAAAGGTTCCATGCTTGTCGTGGACGCGGATTGCTTCAGGCCTCATTTGTCGAATGAATGGCGCTTTATACCGCT
Organism: uncultured Gammaproteobacteria bacterium; assembly: GCA_964426815.1. GTDB lineage: Bacteria > Patescibacteriota > Patescibacteriia > 2-12-FULL-60-25 > 2-12-FULL-60-25 > JADZEJ01. Next base: position 26,790 of record CAYRRZ010000007.1, read on the forward strand.
ATTTTAGACAATTGTCAAGGGATACCATCATCCAAAAAACCCGAGGGACGAAAAAACGGTCAAACGGCCGTTTATTCGAAAGATCTATATGGGTTATAACAAGGACGAAAGACCGTGTCAAGCCGCACTGTACGAATCTAAAGACACCGATAAAAGCTGGGAAATACCATCATCTCCCATGGTAATTCCATACAAGACATTCGCCTTATTCATGGTATTACGATTATGCGTAACCACCACAAATTGAGTGCGATGCGACAACTGATCGACGATTTCAGCAAATTTGCGCGAATTTGCATCATCCAAGGCCGCATCCACCTCATCCAATACCACAAAAGGCGAAGGATTAATCGCCATAATGGCACAAATCAAGGCAATCGAGGTCAAAGCGCGCTCCCCACCTGACAATAAGGCAATCGCTTTTAAGCGCTTTCCTGGCGGTGTCGCCAAGATATCAATTCCGGCCTTAATCACACGACCCTCACTCTCCCCTTCAGGCTCCCCGTCTTCGCTGGCTTGAACCGCGTCAGGCATAACCTTTACGAGCTGTGCATCGCCTCCCCCAAACAATTTCTTAAAAAACAATCCAAATTCACGATTCAATTGTTCAAAAGCAGCATCACCCCGTTCTTTAATACTTCGATCAAGTTCTTCAATAATCGTTTCCAAAGAAACCATCGCTGCCTTCAAGTCATCCGTCTGACGGGTCAACTCTTCAAAGCGCTGTTTTGTACTGTCATATTCAGCCACCGTTTCTGGATCAATACCACCAATCCATTCAAGTTGAGTTCGCAAACGCTGCATCTTGGACTGCAATTGCTCAACCGGCAAAGCCAAATCAGGAGCCGGCGTCTCAGATAACTGCGCCAAGTCGGCCTCTAAGTGCGGGGCATACTGACGCATCTCCGCCAAACACCCATCACGCCGCGTTTCTAAGCGCGCCATCTCAACCCGTGCCTCAGACAAACGGCGCTCCACCTGTTGCGCCTCATGTCGCTTTGCATTCAATTTATGCTGAATCGCAAATACGGCGGTTCGGCCTTCATCCTCTTGTTTTGAAGCCGCTTGAATCCCTTGTTCTGTTGCGGCCATCTTTTCCGTCACCGCCTGCATGTCCTGCAACAATTGAGCCATTTCAGCCTCCAACTCTGGATCCGCTTGTGGTGCCTTAACAGGTTCTGGCGCTGGCTGTTGAAGCTTTGCCAACAAATCCGTATTTCGAGAACGCAATCCACGAATTAATTCGCGTGCCTTTTCAAGATCCGGCTTGTCCGCTTCTAACTCATCAAATAAAGATTGTTGCGTTTGCTGCAAAGCTTCAATTTCCAAAATAATCTTTGACAAAGGCAAAGGCGACCAAGGCTTTTGTGCGCTCACCGCCTTAGCTAATTCGCGTTTTGATTCCAATCGAATCTGACGCTCGCGTAATTTTGAACGCTCTTCACGCAAACCATCTAAAGCATCGCGCAATTCACGCGTCGCCCCATCACTCACCGGAGCCGCTTTTTCCATCCCAGCAAATTCCGTTTCCAAAGCTTCAAATTCTTTTGCCTTAAGCGCATAATCTGCCTCTTCTTTACTCAAAGCTAATGTTGCTGCATCCAAACGCAACCGAATCTCGCTCCACATCTTTCCAAAATAGGCTTTCTCAACCCGCTGTAATTCTTGCTCAATCCCCTCGCGTTCTTGCAAGCGTTTCACTTGGCGTTCAAGCGTGGTTAAACGCGGTTCAATTTCACGCAGCAATGCGTCAGCCTGCTTTAAATTTTCGCGTGTATTCTCCAACTTATTCGCACTCGCATTTCGCTTTAATTGAAAAGGTCGCAAACCCGAAGCTTCATCAAAAAATTCTTTCCGCTCGCTTGGCGAAGCCACCAAAACCGCATCCACCATACCCTGACCGATAACCGAATAGGTTCTTTGACCGATCCCACAATTCGCCAAAAGCAAGGTCACATCTGACAAACGAACCGGTTGATTATTCACAAGATACTCCGCCTCTCCGTCACGATACAAACGACGCGTGATCACAATCTCCGACATGTCGATCTCCGGCTTGTCGTCATTCACCAGGGTCAAACTCGCCTCAGCAAAACCCGCACGTGGTTTATTTGGTGTGCCTGAAAAAATCACATCCTCGGATTTCTTGGCACGGAGGAGCTTCATGCTCTGCTCACCCATCACCCAACGCATCGCATCCGCAATATTGGATTTTCCAGATCCATTTGGGCCAATAATGGCCGTCATCCCACGGCGACCATCCATGTCAGGCTTAAACTCCAAAACCGTCTTGGTGGCAACGGTTTTAAAGCCCTGAATCTCAAGTCGTCGCAAATACATAGCTGCGCATAGGGTACTTGAAAACACCCCATTTGGGCAAACCAACCAAGCTGGCTAAATCATTGACCAAAACCCCTTCTTTCTATACATTCACCCTATGTCCCACAAGCTTGATCAATCCATGGAGCATCTCCAGGAAGCCGTCGCTGAAATCCTACGCGAAGTTATTGAATTTCCTCGCGGTGTTTTTGTGACCGTGCTCAAGGCTCGCATGACCCGAAATGCCAAATATGCCAGCGTTTTGCTGTCTGTCATGCCAAATAGCGAAGAACAGAATGTTATCAAACAATTGGTTCGCGAAGCCCATACCATTAAAGACGAGCTCGCCCATCGTTTGCGCATGCGCCGCATCCCATCGATCCACTGGACCTTTGACGAAACCGAGTCCGAAGCCGCCAAAATCGAAGAAATCATCGGCATTCTCAAAGCCAAAGGCGACCTCTAAGCCTTGACGGAAAGCCCAATTCGACATAACCTGTCGGATTGCCATGATCGTCAACCACTTATTCAATACCATGCATCAAGCCGTCCGCGAGGCCGGTCGTATTTTATTAGTGGCTCACAGAAAACCCGACGGCGACACCCTCGGTTCCAGCTCTAGCGTATTAAACTGGCTGATTCGAGAAGGTAAAGACGTCACTATCTTTTGTGCCGACACTCCCCCTGAAGCTTTTCATTTCATCGACTCGATTCATCGCTATTCCAATGATCCAGCCGTCTTCGAACAAAACTACGATCTCATTATCGTATTCGATTCGGGTGACCTACGGTATTGCGGCATCGATCAACATATCGCCAAAACCCCACCAGGGTATTTTTTGATCAATGTCGACCATCACGGCACGAATACTCATTTTGGCGATGTAAACATCGTCATGACCGAAGCCAGCTCAACCGCCGAAGTCATCTATCGCTTTTTCGATACCTGCCAAATCCATATCGACCATCGCATGGCCACTTCCCTTTTGACTGGCCTATTTACCGATACCAATAGCTTTACCAATGCGGCCACCAATCCAATTGCCGTCGACGCCTTCAGTAAACTCATCGCCGCCGGCGGTCGTCATCAAGATATTAAAAAGCATTTGTTATTCGATAAGAATGTCGACTCGCTCAAAATTTGGGGCATCCTTTTGTCGCGCTTACGCCACAATAAAACCTACGATGTCGTTACAACCTATCTCCTTCTCAAAGATGCGGAACATGTCGGCACCGATATCATCGAAGGTGTTTCAAACTTTCTAAACGAAGTTACGACGGGCACTGACACCATTCTATTTTTGCGCGAACTCCCCGACAATAAAATTAAAGGTTCCTTCCGCAGCGTCAAACGTAATGTCGCCAGTGTCGCCAAACTCATGGGTGGCGGCGGCCACAATAAAGCTGCCGGATTTACCGTAAACGGACATATTGAAGAAACGGCAAAAGGACCAAAAATCGTGAACTAAAAAAGCGCCCGAGGAACCGAGGTCAGAAGACCAAAATTCCCCGAGCGCCAAGTGTCAGAGTGCCGAGAGCCTACTCCCGAAGCACAGGAACCGAATAGTCAGAGTTGTCATTGCTGCGGCCGTCAGCGCTCACGCGCACCTGACGGTCGTCGCGGTTGAAGTTCACGAGCACGACGCTCTGCCACGCCTCGTCGGCGTACTCGGGGACATTGGACTCGTAGCCAGCGGCGAAGAGTCCGGGGAGCCTGTCATAGTCGATGGCGCGGATCATGTCCGGGAACATCCACGCGATGACGAGCAGCTCGTCAGCAAGCGACTTCGAGCCGCGCACCGCCGTGATGCTGTCACGCTTGCGGTGCGTGTCCAGATCGGCCGCCACCCACTCGATGACGGGCTTGTGGGTGTGATTGCCGTTCAGGAGCCTCAGACGCTCCACGAACTTCCCCTTATATTCGACCCTGCCCGAATTGAGGTGCTCCCAGCGCCAATATCGACCCTCGCCGAAGACGTGCTGGATACGGGCGTAGTGCGCCTCGAAGGTCTTGGCGACCCCGTCGTCTCCCTCGCCGAAGCGGATGCGGAACGAACGGTACGCGTGCTTGCCCTTCGGCCATGCGGGAGCGGACGAGGCAAGACGTGCGAAGTCGTCCTCGGTCAGTCCCCACTCCTCTTCGTCGTTTGCACGACGGAGAGCGATGAGCTGATCCTCGACCGACATCTCGTATGGATTCTTCTCCAAGAGGCTCCGCTGCTGGTCAATGAACTGGACCAGCAAAGCAGCGTTACCACGAGCACGTATCCAATCCGAGTGATCGGTGGTGGCTCCAGCCTCTCCGAGGCTACGAAGCGTCGCCGACAATTCATTCTGCTTAATTTCCGTAATCCGGTTGGCCATGGGCGTCACCTTTTCTCTGTGCAAACCGCCGACTGTCCAGTATTCGAGACCATTCTCAAAAACGTGGAGTTGTCTTTCATTAAAAGCGGCGCATTAAAGCCCAAAAAATGAGCACTAAAACGCCACCTTCAACAAAAGTTTCTATTTCAAAGAACGTATATGCGTATCATCTTTTCTAAGAAATGTCAAGCCTTTTGCCTGTAAGAGGGGCTCATCTTAGCCAAGATACAGCAATCTCGTCCGACAAATTGTCTAAGCTAATCCCATTGGCTATGCTGACTTCCTATGGCCCATATCCACGACCTCATCGACTATGTCGTCAGCATTAATGTCGTCTATCAAGACAAAATATTAATGATCGATCACAAAAGCCTCAAACGCTGGCTCCCCATCGGCGGCCATGTCGAATTGAACGAAGATCCAGAACAAGCCGTCTATCGCGAAGCCAAAGAAGAAAGCGGTTTAGATATCGAAATCATCGGCACCAAACCCGACTTTGAATCCCCAGGCACCAAGTTCCTGATCGCTCCCGCTTACATGGATATTCACGATATCCCCCCAGACAATCACCGCCATGTCGGCTTAGTCTACTTTGCCCGTGCAAAAACGGATCAAGTCGTCCTCGCACCTAACGAGCATCACGCCATCCGCTGGCTCAGCGAATCTGATCTGGATGATCCAGCTTATGCCCTCAGTCCAGCTATCAAGTTCTTCGCAAAACAAGCCATTAAAGCCGCCAAAAACTAATTAGCACTCTCAAAGTTTGACTGCTAATCTGGCATCAGTTATGCTGTCCTCATGTCACCCATCTCTATGAAAAATCGCTACGACGTCACCTCTATTTCCAACAATTACCTCGTCCCAACCGTTATTGAAAAAACAACATACGGCGAACGTGCCTACGACATTTACTCGCGTTTGTTAAAGGACCGCATCATCATTCTCGGTACCGCTATCGATGATGGTGTCGCCAATACCATTGTGGCTCAGCTCTTATTTTTGGAGAGCCAAGACAAAACCAAAGACATCAAGCTCTATATCAATTCTCCAGGCGGTTCAGTATCCGCGGGCTTAGCCATTTACGACACCATGCAGCACATCAGCTGCGATGTCTCGACCATTTGTATGGGAATGGCTGCTTCGATGGGCGCGGTATTACTTACCGGCGGCGCCAAGGGCAAACGTCTCGCTCTCCCAAATTCCGAAATCATGATTCACCAACCACTCGGTGGCATGGAAGGGCAAGCGACCGATATCAAAATTCATGCGGATCACATTTTGAAAACCCGTGATCGCTTGAACAAGATCCTTTCCAAGCACTCCGGTCAAAATCTCAAAACCATTGAACTCGACACCGAGCGTGACAACTTCATGGATGCCAAGGATGCCATGACGTATGGCCTGATCGACAAAGTTATTACCAAATAATTACTTGTGCCAGGCTGCGCGATACATCTGGACACTCTGATAATCCGCATTGCCAAAATCATCCGTCCACAGAATCCCTCCATCCATTGGAGGGATTTCTGTTACGACCTGTTTCGGAAGTCGCTTTTGCACTTCTTCTAAAAGAACTTTTGTATCTGGCTTTTGTCCATTTCCGGCAAATAAAAGCACATTCGATGGAATATCTTTCGACGGACTATTCATCATGTCTACCAAAATGATCCAAGAAAAAGCGGATCGAAATGTCGCCACCAAGTTCTGTGAATACCGCTTTGCTTCATCTAATGTTGGTTCTGCGGCAAAAATTAAATTCGCCACATACACTCCCTGCGGAGCAAGTTTCGTTGAAACCTCTTGCAAGGCTTGCTTAGTGATCACATGCCACGGCACGCTAATATCTCCGCCAAAGATATCCGAAACGATAACGTCATACCCGCTCGCCAATCGAGGTACGGCGGTGCGTGCATCTTCTAACAAAACGCGTGTCTTTGCCGCTTGCTCAAATCCCATTTGTTTTTTTGCGGCCTCAACAATCGCTGGATCAATTTCCACTACCTCAATTTCTGCATCCGGATGTCGTCTTTGCAAGCTCGAAACCGCATGAAACCCTCCCCCACCCAAGACCAACACCCGTCGTATCGAAGGTGTTAGAGAATCAACCGTCTCAAACCCATGCACATACCCTAAAACCGAATCACTCGGATTCTGTGCATACCCCACTGCGTGTCGACCTGTATTGATCATAAGCATCACCGCATTATCCCCACGATAGTCGCCATACGCCACCCGCACATCCGCATAGGCCGAAGGATAAACCGTCTGTGACATTTGCAATGGAAACAAAGAAATACTTGGAAGAAGTAATACCAAGGCTGCACCGGAGGCCGTCTTTTTTTGCTTTGGCCAAGGTCGAAACAAACAAATCGCCGCAACCAATAACAGCACACTCAAACCAAGTAATAATTGATGCAAAGGAAAACGTGGCAATAACACATATCCGGTGACATAGGTTCCAAGCAAACTCCCAAGGGTTCCAAATGCAGAGAGTTTACCTGCGATATGACCCAAAGAATCAACATCCGTTGCCGATAATCGAAGCACCGCCGGCGAAATCGTCGCTAAAAAACAGGCAGGTACCGCGAGCAAAAACAGTGAAGCCAACATCGCGGCACTCGAAAAAGACAAGAGCGTCAAAGGCCGAAGTAAAGCACCTGAAAACAATACCAAACCCAAACACCACACGCCTGATATCCCAAGCGCACCTGACACGATTCGAATATCTGGATACTTGTCAGCCACAACTCCTCCCAACCACGCACCCAAAGCCATAGCCAACAAAACGATTCCAATCAAATTGGTCCAAATAATCACCGATGAACCCAAATACGGCGCCACAATGCGCGAACCTAAAAGCTCCAGGCTCATCACCGCGGCGCCGCTACCAAAAGCGGCAAGCATCGGGACAAAACGCTGGAGCTTTGAAAACATGCTATTTCTTGTCTTCCACTTCTTCGGTCACAAAGGTCACGCTTGAAAGCGTATCGCCCGCTTCTTTAAAGCGCATCACACGCACACCCTGGGTATCACGACCTAAAGATGGAACGCTCTTAAATGGCACACGAATCACAATGCCATTCTTTGAAATCAAGATCAGATCACGCAAATCATCAACACTCGAAACATAGGCACCCACCACGCCACCCGTCTTTTCAGACACATGCATCGTGCGAATACCTGACCCACCACGACCCTGAACCTTGTATTCCTTCACACTCGTACGCTTGCCCAATCCATTTTCAGCAATCGTAAACAATTCCAATTGTCCTTTTTCAGCCAATTTTGGAACAATCACATCCATACCAACGACTTCGTCGCGATTCTTAAGCAAGATACCGCGCACACCAGCCGCTGTACGACCCATCGGACGAACATCATTTTCATCAAACCGAATCGATTGACCACCACGGCTAACCAACACGATTTCATCCGTTCCAGACGATGGCTTCACCCATTTCAAATCATCACCATCTTTCAAATTAATCGCAATCAATCCAGAACGACGTACATTCGCAAATTCTTCAAGGGATGTTTTCTTAATCGTTCCCTGATTTGTCACCATGACCAAGTATTTCCCATTCTTCAAATCCGTCATCGCTAAAATCGTTGCCACTTTTTCGCCTGGCCCAAGCTGCAAAAAGTTCACCACGGCTTGACCCTTGGACGTACGGCTTCCCTGAGGAACATCAAATGCCTTCAACTGAAATACGCGACCACGCGAAGTGAAGAACAAAATATCCGCATGCGTATTGGTTGAGAACAAATGCTCCACCTGATCTTCTTCCTTGGTTGTAACCCCGGTAACACCCTTACCTCCGCGGGCCTGTGTGCGGAAGGTATCAGGCGGCAAACGCTTGATATAGCCATCCGAAGTCAACATCACCACGGTCGATTCATTTGGAATCAAATCCTCAACCGAGAATTCTCCAACCGGAGACTTCACAACCTGGGTACGACGTTCGTCACCAAAGCGATCACGGATTTCCATGAGCTCCTTCTTCACCAAAGCAAGCATTTTCTTTTGAGAACCTAAGAATGACTCAAGTTCTTCAATCAATTTCATCTTTTCATCGTATTCCTGCTCAACGCGTAAGCGTTCCAAATTTGCCAATTGCTGCAAACGCATTTCCAAAATGGCAATGGTCTGCAATTCGGTCAAACGATACTTTTTGATCAAATTCTCCTTAGCCTCATCTTTATCCTTCGACTTTTTAATGGTCGTGATAATTTCATCGATGTGAAGTAAGGCGATACGCAAACCTTCCAAAATATGAGCGCGATCCTTTGCCTTAATCAATTCATATTCGGCGCGACGCTTCACCACCGACTGACGATGCTTGATATATTCTTCTAAAATCGTCTTCAAGGTCAAAACGCGAGGATGAATACCATCCACCAAAGCCAACATATTCACATGAAAGGTCTCCTGGAGCTGAGACATCTTGAATAACTGATTCAAGACCTTTTTTGGATAAGCATCTTTCTTGAGCTCGATCACAATCCGAATCCCTTCCTTATTGGACTCATCACGCAAATCTTTAATCCCTTCAATCTTCTTATCATTAACAAGCTCTGCGATACGCTCAATCAAAGTCGATTTATTCACGGCGTATGGAATCTCATTCACGATAATACGGAATTGACCAACTTTATCTTCAACGATATCCGTCTTTGCACGCATCACAATACCGCCCTTGCCCGTTGCATATGCAGCCTTGATTTCATTAATATCGTAGACAATACCGCCCGTAGGAAAATCTGGACCCTTCACATATTGCATCAAATCATCCACCGTTACTTCTGGATCATCGATCAAAGCACCAATTGCATCACAAATTTCACGCAAATTATGTGGCGGAATATTGGTCGCCATGCCGACAGCAATACCCAAGGTTCCATTCAAAATCAAATACGGCAATTTAGCTGGAAGCACCACGGGCTCCTTAACCGAACCATCAAAGTTCGGACGCATGTCGACCGTGTCTTTTTCAATATCCAACAGCATTTCTTCTGCAATCGCCTGCATCTTTGACTCGGTATACCGATAAGCAGCTGCATTGTCGCCATCGATCGAACCAAAGTTACCCTGCCCACGCACCACCGGATAGCGCATCGAAAAATCCTGCGCCATACGCACCATGGATTCATACACGGCGCTATCACCATGTGGGTGATACTTTGCAAGCACGTCACCAACCACGGCCGCACACTTTTTAAATTTAGCCGTTGAACGCAAGCCATTTTGCCACATCGAGTACAAAATACGACGATGCACCGGCTTCATGCCATCACGCACATCAGGCAAGGCGCGATCAACGATCACGCTCATTGCATAGTCCAAAAAAGACTGACGAACTTCGTCAACAATATCGCGACTCTCAATATTTCCGGCGCTCAAGATATGAGCTGGGACAATCTCTTTCCCGTCTTCCATTTTTTGCTCGTCTGCCATAGTGATTATCTTCTAAGGTTTGAACAAGTCTACACGAACCGCTGCCTGTTCGTCATCATTAAGTGTACCCGCGAGTGCATCCAAAGCCGCCTGACGTGCTTTTGCCTCCCCCTGAAGTTTTTGCAAAGAAGCATCTGGCTTCTTTTGAGATAAGACATCAGGCAACTCTTTCATTTTTTCAGTGAACGCTTGAATATTCTGTAATGCCGGCGCCAATTCTGCATCAAATGGTTTGGACTGAGCCTCTACAAAGCTTGGTTTGGTTGCATACCAATACCCAACCACCAAAACCAGAACCGTCACCGCCACCCCCGCCCAAACCGAAAGCATCTGTAGCGGATCATGCGGACGACGCATTTCGGCATGAGCCAAAATCAACTGGCGTTTTTCTTCGGCTGAAAGGAATCGAGGCGTTGCCACATGAACCGCCGCTTCTACCGGAACCGAAGCTGCGGCTGCTACACGGCGCACACTCGGTCGACGCAAAGGTACCGCTCTGCTTTTGGCAGGCGCTTTAGCTGGAGAGGTTTGGCGTTTAATGGGCATACACTTGAATATTACGCTTTTTCGAGCACGGCAACCAACAAGTCTTCGGCTGGCAAATCTTTCTTTGAAATTTTCAATTTATTCGAGTCTTGTCGCTTACACACCCCGAGAGCCTTACAGAATTGATCCACATGCTCCAGCGGCGCTTTAACTCCAGGAATATCGTGATACAGCGGAACCACGACCCGTGGCTCGATCAAGGCAATTGCCTCACTCGCTAATTTTGAATTCAAGACATCGCCACCACCAACCGGAAGCAACAGGATATCGATATCCCCCAAAGCTTCAATCTCGTGATCTGTTAATTTGCGATGAATCTGACCCAAAAAACCAAGAGACATATTCTCGACCACCATGCGATACAACACCGGTCGCATACGTTCTTGAGCATCCAAGGCCGGGTCTTGAATCCCCTGCACAAAGAGCCCCTTCACTTCATATTCACCCGGTTCTGACACCACAAAAGGCGTACCCTGGACCCCTTCAATATGAAACCGACTTCGGTCCTGATGAGACAAAACCAATACATCCGGCGTCAATGTTCGTGGAAATCGAAGATTTCCTTCATTTTCAAATGGATCGGTCACTAAAGACACCTCCTGTTGATCTTGAGTTGCTTCGATCCGAATTGACGAATATCCATGCCAATAAATCTGCATAATCTAGCGATTTTCTACATCATGAATCACCTAAAAATTCTAACACGCGGAATACGGGATGACAACCCAAATATCCCCAGTTTTCCTACTCAATCCGCAAGGTCGGCGAAGCCTGCAAAATCAAAGACGAAGACATCCCCTGGCCCGAATTTGCCCCCGGAAATGCCGCCATGCTTGAAAAAGAGGCCTGTGCCGGTTCAACCGTCAGATATTTCGCCGCCCACCACAAGCCAAGATCAAATAAGATCACAAAACCAACAATAAAAAATCCAATACGATATTTTTTCATGAAAATCTTTATCTAGGATGCCGGAAAAACATGCCTCCGACAATGGCAATCGCGAGCGCATCCGCGGCATCATCCGGCTTCGGCGCTTCTTTCAATTTCAATGTCATCTGAATCATTTGCTGCATGGCTTTTTTATCAGCCGCTCCCCAACCTGTTAAACCCTGTTTCACCTGATTTGGCGTCACCTCTACCAAAGAGATTCCCGCATCCGCAATTTCAAGCAGAATCACCCCACGTGCCATCCCCACCTTCATCGCCGTCTTTGCATTATTCGAAAAAAATAATTCCTCAACCGCCACCACATCGGGAGAAAAATCCTGAATCGCTTTTTTCATGCCATCGCGCACCTGCTGCAAACGCAAACTATAGTCATCGTCTTTCGATGTTTGAACACAACCATGACTCACCCAGTTCGCATTTGAGCCCTGAAGCTCAATGACCCCAAACCCTAAACGATCAAATCCAGGATCAATCCCGAGAACACGCATAGTTAAGCCATATTTGAATAAACTCGACTAACATCATCCAAAGCATCTAGCTCTTCAAGTAATTCCTGAACCTGCATACCGATTTCTTCATTCGTCTCAACGGTCATCTTTGGTATCCATTCAAACTCAATATTCTCCGCATGCAATCCAAGCTTCTGCACCGCATCCGCGAGTTGCGCCAAGTCATGTGGCTGACACCGAATATCAACTCCTTCTTCATCAGACAAGATATCATTCGCCCCCGCTTCGATCAAAGCTAATTCCATTTCATCTCGTGAAGCTTCCGAAATACCAGGTATAACTCGCACCACGCCGAATCGATCAAATAAATAGGTCACCGATCCCGTACTCGCCAAACTCCCACCCGCATCCGTAATCAGATGCTTCACATCATTCGTGCTGCGATTCCGATTATCGGTGACACATTCAACAATCAATGCCGTACCACCAGGCGCATAGGCTTCATACCGCAATTCCTCAAGCTGCGCCTCGCCCGCTCCCCCAGCTCCTTTTTGAATCGCCCGTTCAATATTGTCTTTTGGCAAAGACGCTTTTCGCGCACGCTCAATCGCCACACGAAGTCGCGCATTCATCACCGGATCAGGCCCTTTTTCTTTAGCCGCAACCGTAATTTCGCGAGCCAACTTGGTAAACGAAGCCGAACGCTTCGCATCAATCGCCCCTTTAAATTGCCGGACTTTATGCCATTTGGAATGACGTGCCATATAGTCCCAAAATCGTACCGCATCAGGCAAAAAATTGACAATCAAAACCAAATATCGTAACAAATACCAACCATGGAAATAAATTTCCACGCCCTCATCGAACTCATTCGCTCTTTTTTCCTCGAACTACACCGCCTCTTGGGCATCTACCTTCCAACCGACTCCTAAACAAGTTCGAATCCCATCCCCTTCGCCACGAATTACGTGGTTTTTTTGTATATAAAAAATCCCCCACATTTCTGCGGGGGATTTTTTCGAACCGGCTTATGCCGCTTCTTCTGTCTTTTCTTCTGGTGTCTCATCACCACCGAGGTAAGCGCCGAAGCCCGTACCTGCTGGAATCAAACGACCAATAATCACATTTTCCTTCAAACCTTCGAGGCGATCAATCTTACCAGTCACGGCAGCATTGATAAGCACCTTTGCCGTTTCTTGGAAGGAAGCCGCGGACAAGAAAGATTCTGTCGAGAGCGAGACCTTGGTCACACCCATAAACAATTCTTCCAATTCAGCTGACTGTCCACCATTGTCGATCACACGTTGGTTCTCGACTTCGGCACGAACACGTTCAACCACTTCACCAGGCAACAAATCCGTATCACCCGAGTCCTTCACATAAGCACGTGAGAACATCTGACGGACGATAACTTCAATGTGCTTGGCATTAATCTTTTGACCTTGAGAAGCGTAAATCGACAAGACTTCGCGCAAAATATAGCGCATAACGGCATCACGGCCGCGAAGTTTGAAGAGTTGCAACAAGTCCAAGTGACCTTCGGTCATCTGATCACCAATCACCACTTCTGCACCATCCTTCACATACACTTGATATCCATTTGGAACAGGATATTCAACGGATGCAGGACCCGTCCAGATGACTTTAAAGCCACCTTCGACAAAAGCGATCACACCATCATGTTCAGCCAAGGTTTCTTTGCCACCCTTCTTGGTGAAGAGCACATCGCCAATACTCACCTTGCCGCCATCTTTGACTTTGAACTTATCCGTGTCCGTGTCGACGACATAGGCGTCTTCTTGAACCTGCATAAATTCGACAATGATAGTTTTGCCAGCACCTGAGGTGTCCATCACCTTCTGGCCATCAGCTGTTTCAATAATGCGACGTTCACCCGAAATAATCTTCACCTTACCAGCCACATCGGCGATAACGGCGCGATACTTTGGCGGACGAGCTTCAACCAATTCTTCCACACGAGGCAAACCTTGCGTAATGTCGGCTCCGGCCACACCACCCATGTGAAAGGTACGCATGGTGAGCTGTGTACCAGGTTCACCGATAGACTGAGCAGCGATGATACCAACCGAGGTACCAAGACGAACCCCTTCATTGTAAGCCAAGTCATAGCCATAACATGCTGCGCACAAACCGCGCTTTGCCTGACACGTCAACACGGAACGCACCTGCACTTCTTGAAGCGGCTCGCTAAACTTTTGAATCAAGGCGACTTGTTCTTCACGAATCAAACCACCCTTCTTCACAATGACCTTCTTCGACTCTGGATCCTTAATATCCTTAATCGTCACGCGACCAAGAATACGCGTCAAAAGTGGTTCACCGATATCGTCACATTCCTTTTGAGTCAATGTCACGCCTTCAGCATCTCCACAGTCTTCGATCGAAATCACCACATCTTGGGCGACGTCCACCAAACGACGAGTCAAGTAACCAGCATTAGCTGTTTTCAAAGCCGTATCGGTCAAACCCTTACGTGTACCGTGAGATGAAATGAAGTATTCCAACACAGTCAAACCATCACGGAAAGACGACTTAATTGGAAGTTCAATAATATCACCACGAGGGCTAGAAACCTGACCCTTCATACCGATAACCTGGGTCAACTGACCAGCCGAACCACGAGCACCAGATTCAATCATGGCTGAAACTGGACCAGATTTATCCAAACTGTCTTTCGACATCTTTTGAATACGGTCCTTCACTTCAGTCCACACTTTCACAATCTGATTATAGCGTTCCTTTTTGGTGAGCAACCCTTCCTTATACTGCTCTTCAATCAAGGCCACGCGACCATCACCTTCTTCAATAATAACTTTCTTCGCAGAAAGATCAGGCAAGTCACCGATACCATACGAGAAGCCAGACTTGGTGATGTGCTTAAATCCAAGATTTTTCACATCATCCAAAAATTGAGCAGCGCGTTGAAAACCATGAATATCCAAGATCAAACGCGTCAATTCACCCAATTGCTTGGTTCCAATCGATTCATTCTTGAATCCAACTTCCTTTGGAAGAATGCGATTAAACAAGATACGACCGACATTGGTATCAATCACCCCTTCACCAGGAGCCAAACGAGTCTTCACCTTTTCGCGAATACCCAATTTGCCAGCCTGATAGGCATAGACCGTTTCTTCTGGACCACCAAAGGTTCGCACCTTGGCATTTGGATCCGTTTCAACAATCGTTGTCATGTAATACGCACCCCAAGCGATGTCCTTGTCAGGGTGAGCCACTGGCTGACCCGTTGCTGGACGAAGCAAGTTGTTCGTCGAAAGCATCAAGTTCTTCGCTTCATGACGAGCTTCTTCGGTGAGCGGCACATGAACAGCCATTTGGTCACCGTCAAAGTCTGCGTTAAAGGCACGACACACCATCGGATGAATCTGAATAGCCTTTCCTTCAATCAATTTTGGATAGAAGCCCTGAATACCCAAGCGATGCAAAGTCGGAGCACGGTTTAAGAGCACGACGGAATCACTTGCGATTTGTTCCAAAATATCCCAGACATCCGCATTATCAGCTTCGATATAGCGATTGGCAGAACGAATATTGTGAACAATTTCACGCTTAATGAGTTCAGCAATAATAAATGGCTTGAACAATTCCAAAGCCATGATTTTTGGCAAACCACATTGATCAATATTCAAGCTTGGACCGACCACGATAACCGAGCGACCAGAGTAGTCGACACGCTTACCAAGCAAATTCTGACGGAAGCGACCTTGCTTACCCTTCAAAATATCCGCCAAAGATTTCAATTGACGCTTCTTACCCGTTGCAGCAATCACAGTCTTTGAATGACGTGCGCTGTTGTCGATTAATGAGTCGACAGCTTCTTGCAACATGCGCTTTTCATTGCGCGTAATCACTTCTGGCGCATTCAATTCAATCAAACGCTTCAAGCGATTGTTGCGATTGATAACGCG
>CAYRRZ010000008.1:0-6597 GCA_964426815.1 uncultured Gammaproteobacteria bacterium
AAAATTCAATTTCAACTTGAAAAGAAACAAGGCTATAGTTCTTCTTGAAGAAATTAAAGCTGAATTAGCTCAAAAAAAGAATTAACTTCCATCAAAAAATCCGCACAAGGTCGACGAGATGTCGTGGTGCGGACTGATGTGGGCTTCGGTTGCATCCCTTAGCCTCGAGTTTTTTTCTTTTCTAGTTGTCTGTAATCCTTTCCTCTTGTAGTGGCCGGCGATGAATTCCCTGACGGTCACGGTCATCGGTTCGCCGGTTTCAAGGTTTTTGCACAGCATGCTGGCAAAATGGGTTCCTTGGACCGGTTCGATGATCATGAGAGAGTAGCCCTTTTTATAGACTGACCCGTTTGGGAAGATGTCATCTTCCATAACCCAGATCTGTCCGATTTTGGGGTAATCCGGACGGTATTCCAGGTCTGACAACCAGATTCTGGTGCCAATTTTTACCTCTTGATTCAGCTGACGACTTGGCGCAAAACGTCGCTTGCCGATCTTGCCCAGGTTTTGTTTGATCAGCTCAGGGTTGTTCTCGCCGAGACCGTCTTCCGGCATTTCAGCGATGAGCTTTCCTTTGCCGAAAATCAATCCGGTGCGGAGCTCTACCGCATCACCCCGATGATAGAGGTGGTAGTAGTAGAATTCGTGGAGAAAGCGCTCCTTGAACGCATCGATCATCTGCAACCACACGGGCCGAATCATGTACCTAGCCATGGAACCTCTTTTCTTAGGAACACCTTCTCTCTACATCAAAATGCCGTTTTTGTCAATGATAATGGGTTTATTCGTGAGGTTATTCAGATCCACCCATTGACAAAAAGATGAATTTGGTGTACGTGTTTTTATATACCAGGAGAGGTTTTTGATAAGCCAATTCCTGTTACCAGCTCTTTTAAGGAGAAGCCATGATCGCCAACACGGCGTAGATGTCATAGGTTTGCGCAGATTGGCTGCGCCGCCAATATGATACGCAAGGTTACACGTGAAACACACGAGTGAGGACTTTGACTGCTGGACTGAGCGGACTAAGTTTCGGGGAGAACGTCGTAACGAGCGTTTGAGGCTACGTAACGGTGGTCAAAAAACGCGAAACAAAAAACCTCGAAAAACGGTGAACTTGTTTAAGTGGTGGGGTTCGCTTTACGAGTTCGACGAAGGGCTGTCGGTTCCGGCAAACGTCAGTCAGGTAGCTAGGGAGTCACCGACTTGTTACGGTTGGCTCGAGTTTGAAAAGAACTGGGTTCCTTGTTGTTGGGGGTGTTGCTACGTGCGACTTCCTCGGCAAACGTTGTTTACCTTGTACGAGGTGCTTGAGCTTCGTTCCTTCGGTGAAAAAGACGAGGTATAAAAATGCGTACGCGTCCTAGCGGTTGAGCAATATATGCTTGATTGCGACGGACGTTCTTTTTTTACAGAAAAATCTGTTATTCTTTTTATATACATATGTCACCTCCTCGCTATTGGATCGTCGTGGTTTCGAAAGATCATCTTGAAATTGGGAAAAAGCTTGGCATTGTTCAGGCGAATCATGGAAAAGCAGCGCCGATGAAGCGATTGCAGGCGGGGGATTATATTGTTTTTTATGCGCCGAAAATTGTTTTTGGTGGCAAAGAGCCGTATCAAAAATTTGTGGCGATTGCGCGGGTCAAACCGGGGGAGGTGTATCAGGGGGATATGGGTAGTGGTTTTGTGCCGTATCGGCGTGATGTTGAATTTTTGCCGACAACTGAATGTGATATTCGATCGGTCTTAGATCAGCTTTCTTTTATTCCAGATAAAAAGCATTGGGGATTTGTGTTTCGATTTGGTTTTTTTGAAATCCCAGCTATCGATTTTGAGCGAATTGCGACTCAGATGAAGAAATAGTCGTATACAAAAAAACTCGCACGAGGGGCGAATGGAGTTCGCAGTGCGAGTAGGAGGGTGGGTCAGGCCTGAGCTTGCTGTTTTTTCAGTTCGGCAATCTGCGCGCAGGCTGCGGTGTGCTTGCTTCGAGCGATCCCGGCAGCTTTTTCGAGAGCTCTCGTCTCGCGTTGCCAGAAGCTCATGATTTCGATCTCAGCGAGGGCGAGGTTGATCACCTCCCAGTTTTGACAGGTGCCATGACCGTCATTGCACAGGGTGCGTGTCGTCTTGTCGGAATCTTCGTATTTTATTCTGGTGTGGGTATGGCCGACATCGATCAGGGTGATTTTCACCAAAACCCCTTCCTTGGCGGCCGCATGCGAGAAGAATGTCTTTCCGACTTGCTGCTCGGTGAGCACGGCTCCGCAGGCATGTTCGCTATTTTCGCGCTTGACGATGGCGTTGACGACTTCTTGACCAGTCATGAAACCTCTTTGGTCTTTGAGAACGAGAAAGAGCACGAACGATGAGTCCTGTATCTATCAAGAAAAAAGCCCATTGTCAATGGGCTAGATATCTAATCTCTTGGTTGGCGTTAAAATGAGTTTTGGATTGGTTTTCCATTCGTCGGTGACATCTGCATAGAGTTCGAGCTCATTTTCATCTGGATCGAGGATATAGAGGCTGTGGGTGACGGTGTGGTCGGCGGTTCCGACAATTGGGACGCCTTTGTTGGAAAGCACTTGCGCTGCCTGTTGAATGTCTTGGGGCGTATCTCCGATTTTGAAGCCGATATGATACAGGCCAGGTTGCGGATAGCTGCGATCAGGCAGGGGAGCATTGCCGATTTCAATGAGGAGCATTTCGTGATGGGTTCTTCCGGTAGAAAAGACGGCGGCGCCGGGGCGACGGTCGATTTCGGTAAATCCTAAGGTATCGCGATAGAAATTGGCGGATTGGTCTAGATTTCGTACATAGAGCACGATATGGCCGAGTTCTTTGATCTGCATAGAGATTATTGGGCTTGGTGAATGGTTTTGGTATATACCTTGAGCAGGGCTTGCGCGATAGCCTTTGAATGAAATTGCTTGGCTGTTTGTTGTGCCGCAAGAGCCATTGCGGTGCGCTGTTCGATGGAAAGTTTGAGGATATCGCGAATCGCTTGCATTCCTTGTTCTTGCGAGGTAATCAAAAAACCATTTTTTCCATTGATGATAATTTCAGGAGCAACACCAACGGCATAGGTGACCGGGATTAATCCTTGCGACATGCCCTCGATTAAACTTAAAGAAAAACCTTCATAGCGCGAAGTAATGAGGAGGATGCTACCGAATTTTGTTTGAAGAAATTCTGGAATTTGGTCTTTGATCAAGTTTTGATGAAAGGTGTGTTTAGGTAAGCTCGCATTTAACCAGTCAATAACTTTTTTATTTGTCGTCATGCCGATGGTTTCTTTTTCGAGCTTGGGGAATTGTTGATAGAAATCAATTAAACGATCTAAACCCTTTAATTTGAGGGTAAAAGCGTCTGATCCGAGGCGTCCTAAAAATAAGAGCGCGGGCGCGGTTGTTATCAAAAATGGTTTCTGTTTGGTGAACCAATAGTCTTCAATGGCATTCCAAACGAGATGGATGTGATCTGCTGCAATGCCAGCGTCGAGCAGATCTTGTCGGACAATGCATGAGGTGGCAATGACGGCATTCGCTCTTTTTGCAACCAATTTTTCAATGGCGGCAATGTCTTTGATCGGGCGGCGGGTTCGGAGGTTTAATTCTCTGATAACACTTTGTTGTTTGAGCGAGGTCCAGATGTCACGCAGGTGCGGCTCGAGATCTTTTGCCATGGGTACGGCTTTGAGAAAACCCCAGGAGGTAGATCCAAAATGGCTGACGACAGGAATCGAAAAGGGGAGAAAGGCAATTGGGGTATACGTTGTGCCTTGGATTAAGTCATATTTGAGAATATCGACTTTGTGTTCAAGGAGAGAGTAGAAGAACAGAATGTTTTCTAGCCCTTTGAGATGAAGTGGGGCATCGAATAATGGGGTCTTTGGATAGAAATTTTTGACGCGCGCTCCGGATTCTCGCAAGCATTGGGCCATGAGGTCATTAATAAAAGACGCTCCGGTACCGAGTTTTTTGTCATTATTAATAAAGGCGAATTTCATGGGCGAACACGCACCATCCCACGTATTGGAGATCTGAGCAATGGAAATAGGTGGTTTTGGGTGTATGATTTTTCATATTTTATGTGTGTTGAGCCTTTTTTTGGCTATTCTTAGCCATTATTCCTTGCAAAAAGAGGTAAAATTTGGTATATAAGATCTTTATGGAAAAGAAGTCTGCAACCCCATCCCCCAAGAAGCCAAATCTATTTGCGATGCTTAAACCGTATCGTTCCCAAGTTGGTTTGCTTTTGGTTTTAGCTGTTACGGCGAATGCTTTAATCTTGGCCGTGCCAAAGGTCATTTCGCATGGAATTGATGCTTTGGGACAAGGGCATTTTGTCGCTTCTTCCTTTATTGCCTTGTTCGGCTCCATTGTCTTGGCTTCATTTGCCGCGGCATATGGCCAAATTGCAGCTCAGGTTGTGGTGTCCGAACGTGTGGCTCGTGATTTGCGTACGCGTTTAGCTGAAAAGATTTCACGCCAAACTTTTTCCTTTGTGCAAAAAGTTAGCCCATCCAAGTTATTGACTAATATGACTTCGGATATTGATGCAGTTAAGGTTTTTGTGTCCCAAGCTTTAGTCTCAATTGTGTCATCAATGGTATTGATTTTGGGCGCGAGCACCTTGTTATTGGTGACGAATTGGAAATTGGGTTTGGCGACCTTGGCTATTTTGCCGGTGATTGCGATTACTTTTTTTACGATTTTTTCAAAAGTCGGTGCCTTGTTTAAGTCTGCGCAAGCCGTAGTTGATCGGTTGAACAAGGTCATTAATGAAAGTATTTTAGGCGCAGCATTGATTCGTGTTTTGAATGCGCAAGCGCCTGAATACAATAAATTCTTGCAGGTGAATACCGAAGCGCAAGGAATCGGATATGGGATTCTTCGTTTATTTGCCAGCGTAGTTCCTATCATCACTTTTTTGTCGAGCGTGGCAACGGTGATTGTTTTGGCTTTTGGTGGTCACTTAGTGATTCAAGGTCAAATGACTTTGGGTGAATTGGCATCGTTTAATAGTTATTTATCGATGTTAATTTTTCCAATCTTTATTATTGGTTTCATGAGCAATGCGATTGCGCGCGCAGCGGCATCATATGGACGCGTGCTTGAGGTTTTGGATGCGCCAGATACCGAAGACATTGGAAGCGTCGTTGCCGAAATGAAGGGAGAATTGACGGTCTCGGATGTGAATTTGTCGTATGCGGATGTGCCGGTGTTGAAAGGTATTTCTTTTCAGATTAAGCCAAAGACGCGTAATGCGATTATTGGTCCAACAGCTGCCGGAAAAACCCAGCTCATGCAAATTCTGACGGGCTTAACCAAACCTGACTCAGGTCAGATTTTGTATGATGGGATTTCGATTGCGGATTTTGATAAAAAATCTTTGCATGCCCAAGTTGGATTTGTGTTTCAAGATAGTATCTTGTTCCGTGCTTCACTTCGCGAAAATGTCGCTTTTAGCCAGGAGGTTTCGGCAGAAAACTTTGAGCGCGCGGTTCAAACAGCTGAATTGGCTGACTTTATTCAAACCTTGCCAGAAGGAATGGAGACGGTTGTGTCTGAACGCGGCAATAGTTTGTCTGGTGGTCAAAAGCAGCGTGTGATGTTAGCTCGTGCCTTAACCTTGAATCCAAAGATCTTGTTTTTGGATGACTTTACGGCTCGTGTCGATATTCAAACCGAAAAACGAATCTTAGAAAATGTACGAAAGAATTATCCAGATTTGACCTTGATTTCGGTCACGCAAAAAGTGGCTTCGATTGAAGACTATGATCAAATTATTTTGATGATGGAAGGTGAGGTCTTGGCAACCGGAACGCATGCGCAATTGATGGAGAAGTCTCCGGAATATGTGCAGATTGCTGAATCACAGAAAACAACGACAGAATATGACAAAACAACCGTCTAAAGGAGTGAATCTTGCTTCGCTCAAAAAGCTCTTGGTGTTATTGCGCGAAGACTATGGGCGTTTAGCTCTGGCTTTTGCGACCGTGCTGGTCACGACAAGCTTGAGTTTGTTGGCGCCATATCTGTTTGGACGCGCGGTTGATCAGTATGTCAGCGTCGGGGATTATCAGGGCGTATTCGTGTCTGCTGGAATTTTATGTGTGGCTTTTGTGGTTACCTTTGGGTTTCAGTATACCCAGATGAACTTGGTTGGTGGTGTGGGTTTGCGTGTGTTGTTTCGCTTGCGCAATGCGATTTTTACCAAGTTGCAAGGTTTGCCAATCGCCTTCTTTAACCGCCAAAAGGCAGGTGATTTGATTTCGCGTATTAATAATGACACGGATAAATTGAATTCATTTTTCTCTGAAACCTTGGTTCGGTTTATTGGTGGCGTATTCATGATTATCGGCTCTGGTGTGTTCATCTTGGTGATTCAAACCAAGCTTGGTTTAGCTACCTTGATTCCTGCGGTGATTATTTTGCTCGTAACTCGTACGCTTTCTCCTTGGGTCAAAGCGCGTAACTTGGCGAGCTTGCAAACAACGGGTGCCTTGAGTGGTGAAGTGCAAGAAAGTTTGGATAACTTTAAAGTGATTGCGGCTTTTCATCGTCGTGATTATTTTGTATCTCGGTTTGC
>CAYRRZ010000008.1:6697-16047 GCA_964426815.1 uncultured Gammaproteobacteria bacterium
CTGAACGTACTCAGCGTATTGGGTTTATTTTGCAAGAACCATTTTTGTTCAGTGGAACGATCATGGATAATTTGTTTTTTGGAAATATCGAACATGCGGGCAAGGATGAAGCTGCTTTGCGCCAGGTATTGCGCGAGGCTGGTCTTGATGGCTTATTGACCCGTTTTGAACGAGGAGGGGAGTCGACCTTGATGGCTTCGGGTACGGAGTTGAGCTTGGGTCAGAGACAGTTGATTGCCTTTATGCGCGCGGTTTTACGTCGTCCAGACATTTTTATTTTGGATGAAGCAACGGCAAATATTGATACCGTGACCGAACAATTATTGCAGGAGACAGTAGAAAAACTTCCAGCCAGTACGACCAAGGTGATTATTGCGCATCGTTTAAACACCATTCAAAATGCGGATGAAATTTTCTTTGTGAATGGTGGAGAGATCACGGCCGCTGGTTCATTTGAAAAGGCTTTAGACTTGCTGATGCATGGCAAGCGCCAGAGCTAAGAGTGGGTATGTCTTGTCGGATTGCTTTGGTTCAATTTCAGATTGCGCATCTTGATCGAGATCTGAATATCGAGCGAATAGAGAAGTTTATTCAACAAGCGGTAATGCAAAGCGCTCAGGTTATTGTGTTTCCGGAGGATTGTATGACTGGTTCGATTTTTGGTGATCTCAGTCGTTTGGATACGACGGGTGAAGCGCGTGACCTCTTTCAAGAACTCGCAAAAAAATATCAGATCGACATCGTCACGGGTTCGGTAATGGAGGGGACGCCTGAGGGGAACTTCAATACGAGTTATTATGTCGATGCACGGGGTTCGGTGCTCGGGATGTATTGCAAGAATCATTTGTATCCTTCTGAGCATCGATTTTTGCAGCCGGGGCATGAAGTGCCGGTATTTGAGACGGCATATGGAAAAGCGGGGATGGTGATTTGTTGGGACATGTTGTTTCCAGAGATTTTTCAGCGTTTAAAGGCGCAGGGGGTGCAGCTTATCTATTGCCCGAGTTATTGGTATCGCGAAATAGCAGAATTGATGGCCGAGTTGAATCCGTTTTCAGAAGAGCAGCAGCTGGATGCTCTGTGCATTGTTCGAGCGATAGAGGCGAATGCTGTTCTGGTGTATGTAAATGCCGCAGGTGTTCAGACATATGCAGATGGGAGTAAAGATACCTTGATTGGGCATTCGCAGGTCGTAATGCCGGTTATAGGGCCTTTGCACAAGCTCGAACATCACGAGGAAGAATTGATTGTGCAGGAAGTAGACCTTGGGCATCTCGCGCGATCGGCAAAGATTTATCACGCGTAATCAGTCTTTCCAATTCCACCAAAGGCATTTTTGCTTGGTGGGACGTGGCGTAGACATGAAATAGACGGCGCAACGGAAGGTGTAGAGAACGCAGCGGTCTTGGTGACTTTTCGTCAGGTGCTCTAACTGAAGATAGAGCTTTTCGGGATCCTTTCCGATGAGATCAGATGGTTGGTGTATTCCAAGAAGCCGCAAATCACGTGCAAGGCTCGGCCCAATGCTGGGTATTTGTTCAAGTAGGTGAGCTTGAGCGGGGAGTTGTGCTTTCATGGATATATCGTAGCATTGTCTTTCTTATTAGAGATATACAAAAAACCCCGGATTAACCGGGGTTTTTGTTTTTGTGCGATGGGCTTATGGAAGCTTGATGCCTCCGTATGCCATACCACGCATCGTATCCCATTCAGTCGCATTGCTTGGAACCTTTCCAAAGATGCGGCGGAAGGAACGAATTGCAGCACGTTCGACATTCAAGTCGCGAACCTGGCTGCGAATACCATAGCTCATGATGAGGATGGTCTTGTTGTCCTTTTCTTGAGAGCGATCAGCATCACGGCGATAGATCTTCTTGAAGAGAACTTCAGCTGCCTTTTCACGTTCTGGGTTTAATTTGCTTGGAGCTTTTGAGTTGGCGATACGAATCGCTTCTTGCCATTCACAATCTGTTTTTGGCACATGGCCGTAAATTGCGCGGAAGGAGTCGACCACACCAGCACGTTCACCGGCACCGAGGCGCAAGTTGGAGCGTGTGCCATAGGTGGTGAAGTTATTGATGGCTGATTTTTCGCCATCGGTTGCATCTGGAGGAGCGATACGGCTCACGAGACGCGTGAGGAACATCTGTTCGAGATTGGTATCGCGAGCGGTACCAAGGGCAGTAACGATGTCTTGTGTATTGATGACGATCAATCCAGCTTCAGCTTCTTCAAGGGTACAAGCGCCGGCTCCGGTGTTTACAAATTCGACACCGAGCACACGACCGATAGAGCTTAAACTTGGAGTGGATGGGCTAGAGAAGCCAGTTGCGCCACCGCCATTGGAAGCTGGGAGACCGCCTGCGCCACCGCCGGATGAACCACCTGAGCCGCCATTACCACCGCCTTCGTTCCCACCACCATTGACGGTCATTGGGATGTCATCGTTCGTGACGACACAGGTGATCGTTTGGCCTGGGAGAATGGTGCCTGAACAGGTTTCGCTGAGGGTTGAGGTGTATTCTGCATCAGGATCTTCAGACACGCTGTAGGTACCTGACATGAGAGTCACGACGGTTCCTTGCTGCGAAGCACCGAATTCAGCTGGAGAAGCTCCGCTGCCGGTTACGCGAATGCGGAATTCAGCAGGGGTTTTCTTCTTCCCATTGTCGTTAATCAATTCTTTCTTAACGATTAAGGTTGCTGGGCCGGAGGTTGCAGTGTCGTCATTTGTGATGACGCAGCGCTTGGTTTCGCCAGGAGCAATGGTGCCTGAGCAGTCTTCGCTAAGGGACATGGAGTATTCCTCGTCAGCAAATTCATCTGCAGAGTATTCACCAGCACCGAGAATAACGCTTACGCCTTCGCTATCACCTGGGAAGGTGAGTTCGCTTGGAGCTTCGCTAAATTTCGATTGCGAGGTTTCTTCTGATGGATATTGAAGCGTTGGGTTTTGGCCCGTGACGCGCATCATGAAGTCGTTCGAGTTCTTTTCACGACCATTGTCATTCACCACCTGTTTCACGACCACGAGCGTACCAGTGGTCTGAACAAATGGAGGCTGCACATAGGTATTGGTGAGTGTACAGGCATAGCTCTTTCCAGCTTCGAGAGCCATGTTTCCTGGTGGAAGACCGGTTTCGGTTTCTGGATCGATGGTACCGGCACAGTCGCCGCTAAAGCTTGCGGTATAGTTCCATTCTTCTGGGTTTACTTCAGATACTAAATAGGTGCCTGGAGCAACATCCATCGCTTCACCAGAGGTGATAGAAACGGGTTCATTTTCGCCATTGCTTAAAGAGAGAGGAAAGTCAGAAACTTCTTTTTGACCACCATCTTCATTATTGACGATCTTGGTCACGGTAACATTGGCGTATTGGTAGGTGTTGGTGACAACACATTCCTTTTGGTCACCTGATTCGATGGTGACATTCTTACAGTTTTCGCCATAGCTGACGGTGTAAGATGCATCTTCTTCATCTGGTGTTTCGCTTACATTGTAGGTGCCGACAGGGACCACGGTTGAGGTTCCTTCTTCATTGCCAGGAAAAGAGGTGATGTGGTCTGGGCTGGTGGTATCGATGTTTAATTCGAAGTCAGCTGCCGTTTCTGGACCACCGATCACGACTTTTTTGACCGTTAAAGTTCCGGTTGGAGGAGGTTCAACTGGTTTTTTGGTATTGGTGACAACACAGGTGCGCTTGCCATTGAGCGGCATGCGGCCAAAGCAGCCAGAGGAATATGTGGTGTCAAAAGCGCTGTCAGGATTGGTTTCGGTGACGCTGTAGCGACCACGATTCAATGTGACGACTTCACCTGCTTCATTACCGGTTACCGTCACTTCTTCGCCAAAGCGAGGGGTGACCTTGAGGGTAAAGTCTGAAGCGGCTTTGTCACCTTCGGTGGTACCAGCAACGTGTTTGACGACCGTTAATTCACCAGGAATATCATCATTGGTGATGGTACAGGTTTTGGTTTCGCCAAGGCCAACAGTGCCAGAACATTCTTCGGAGAATGATTTGGCATAGCGAGGGTAATTTTGTTCTTTGACTTCAAAGGTTCCTGGAACAACTTTTTGTTCGATACCAGCTTCATCGCCAGTTAAGTTGAACCAAGGAGTTTTGGCATTGTTGTTCAAAACACGGGCTTTAAAGCTAGATGCTTTGCGCGCGCCCTGATTGTCATTGACAACGACTTTCTTGATAATGACTTTTGAAGCCATGTCATTCGCTGTGAGGTGACAGGTACGCGATTCACCGTTTACGACTGGAAGTAATTGTGGACAGTCGGTGATGTCATAGCTATAGCCAGCTGGACCACTGATATAGATTGGCCAAGGCTGAGCATAAATGGCGACTGGCACGTCATTTGGCATTGGGGTGCTGTCGAGCAACATGCTGAAATCATTGACCGTTGCTGAGCCACCGTCATCATTGGTTACATCCAAATGAAAGGTGATCATGCCTGGCTTGTCCGAATTGGTGAGGGTACATACGGCGTCTTGGCCATAGCCAAGTGTAATGGTGCCGGTTGAGCTACAGTCGCCACTAAAGGTGCCTTCATAGGCAGAATCAGTGAGTTCGCTGACGCTGTATACACCTGGAAGATAGGTGTTCTTTGCGCCATTGGTGACCGATTGGTTGTTGACCTGCAAGCTAAAGTCACCAGCTGCTTTTGCTCCGCCAACCGTGTTGTTCACGACTTTGTTGACGGTGATAGAGCTTGGACGAGCGGTGTAATGCAAAATACAGGTTTTCACATCGCCTGGAGCAAGGGTGATATTACCTGCAAAGTCACAGTCGCCTTCGATGATGCGATCAAAGCCAGCTGGTTCGATGGCGAAAACGCTATGCATGGATGGAGCATAGGTGTAGTAGACACCATTCAAAACCGATGATCCGCCTACAAAGAGAGGGATGCTGTTTGGATCATAGAGATCACCACCGTTTTGTGGGTCAATTTGAACCACGATGCGATACTGTGGATCTGGAAGTGGTGCTGGATTACAGTTTTTGGCTGGATCCGTGATATTTGCCACGGCAGAAATTGGGCCGCCATTCAAAATACCTGGGGTATTCAAGCGCCAGGTGAGGTTGCTGCCGTCAAAATTTACGGTGAAATTGCCCGTCGTATTCGCACCGAATAAGGTTGTTTGGCCATGCGAGTTACCGCTCAAACCACCACCGGTCACGCGATTAAAGGCATTGCTGACTAAAATCAAGACAGGAAAGTTGTTTGGATTTGTCCAAGCAAATTTTGCTGAGTATTGATTGCCTACGGCCTCCCAGCAGACGAAACTTGGGGTGATGGCCTGGATAAGTGGGGCTGGTGCTGCTTGAACTGCATTGACGCCGAAAGGAAAAACAGGGCTCAAAATAAGCCCTGTTGTAACCAGTCCGACGCCGATGTTGCGCACATGCTTCTTGAGAACGTTCAACATGGGGGTCGTCTTCATAAATAGTTAATAATGCGCGAAGTATACGCGTTTTGTGACAGTGTGTCTCTGTTTTTGTCAAGACTAGACGACGAACAGGATCGCCGCAAAAATTAGGACACCAAGAGTGTGACCTGCGACGCTTAGATGTCGAATGCGAGAGCTGCGTACACTTAAGCCGAATAAAAATGTTCCGCCGATGAAGATGATGAAATAGAGATAGCTCCGATGAATTCCGTCTTGTACATCGCCAACAGCAAAACCGAGAACTTTGGCCTCGCTATTTGGTTTTTGAAAAATATAAACATCGCTTACATTTGCTTTTGGTGAAACGATGGCGAGGGTTACTTGTTCAACATTCCCTGTTGTATTGCGGACAATCGCTTGAACAGGTTCACCGCTTGGGGGAAGTGTATTTGGATCAAGTGTTACATCTCCGACAAATTCGGTGCTGGTTGGTGTTTCTTGTTTTAGACTGGTTTGATTTTGACCGATGGCAATGCTTACATGGGCCGTTTGTGGCGCGGTGACGCGTACGGCATATCCGGTTGGAGTGCGTTTTAATTGGGCTTTTTCGGTTATATCATTGGTTGCGGCAAAAAGTGTTTTTGCTTCACTTGGTTTTTTTTCAGGCGCACTTGGCTTGATGGGTTCGGTTGCCGCATTTGACGGAATCTCGATTTGATCAATTTTTTTTCCAAAAAATTGAACGACAAATTGAGTCGGTTCTCCTTCGAAGTCTCCATTGGCAATACCGACCCCGATTTCGTCATAGCGTGGGTTCACGATATTGGCGCGGTGCGATGGACTTAGCATCCAGCCGCTATTTACTTCTTCGGCCGTTAAAAAATGCACGGCTAGATTTTCGCCGGCATACAGGGCTTGATAGCCTTGACCCTTGATGAGATCAAGTGCGGTTTGTCCATTTGGAGAACGATGTGCAAAATATTGTTTTTGCAACATGTCAGCTGCTTTGATTTGAGCCGCTTGATTCAATAAGCCATTTGCCGTGAGTAGGGGAAGATGAAGCGCTTCACGTGTGGCATTGGTTAAGGAAATAATATTGCCCGTCGTGATGGAGCTTGAAAAAACACTCGCGCTGGGGAATGTGGTGGTAATCAAGATGGCAAGCACCTTGAGGAGCACGAAAATAGCGCTATACCCAGCCAAGACATGGTGCCGCAGGACATGCGGGTGATGACCATTGCCTGGATGGGGGATGAAATGGTCTTTGAGATGACCAAGAACCCTCTCTCTCATGCCTATAGGATAGTCTTTTTCGTTTGGAGCGTCCAATCAAAAAAGCTCCGGAAGAGTAAAGTTTTCCCTTGACAATATTGACAAAGTACCGTATCTTCTAGCGCAGGTCTTTCATAGCTCAACAGAGCAAAAAAACAGTAGTAACCTCTCATCGCAGGAGATTGTTTTCCTCATGATGCAAACCGTCGTCGTAAAAGGAAGTCGTCTGATGACCAACGTTCCAAGCATCGAAACGCGTGCTCGCGAGATCGCGAGTATTACGGACAAGGCCCGCTTCGCGGAGCTTGTCGATGAGCTTATCGGGGAGGTGGCTGAAAAGCCGCGCCACCTCGAGCGAGTTCTCACTTTCATCCCGCCTCGGCGCTTGATCGACGCCATCGTCTTTTTCGGGGAAAAGGACAATAGCTTGGTGTTCGCTCTTCCGCCGGAGCTGACCATGGCCGCTATTTTGCAGGCCATTTTGGTTCTGAATGCTCCGGAGGATGTTTTTCAGCCGATCGATGGCGAAAGTGAGGACGACGTTCTCGACGTGAGTCCGCCAGTGGGTATCGATCGTCGTGAGCGTTCGCTGAGTGTCGTGACCAAGCAGGCACGTGAAGCCGCGAACGAAACACGTCGCGATATTTATGAGCTTGGGGAAGAGATGCTCGAGGAAGGCTCGGGCAATACGCAAGAGCGACTCGCGGGTCGGGGTGGTGAAGACACCATCTCTCTCGATGATGCTTCGGAGCTTCGGGATGAAGCACGGTATCAGTATACGCGGAACGACGTCTTGTTTGACGATGTTCCGGAGCTTCGGGATGAAACCCCGCGTCGCATGAGTTCGCTGGCTGATCAGATTCTGGATTTTAGGCCGGTTCTGACTTGGTGGAGCTTGCTCAAGCATCGTGCCGATGCCGAGGCGATTCTCAAGCAGCAAGTCTTCTCTAAGGGCGTCGCGGTACAGCGCTTGACTCTGAGGGATTTGCTTCTGATCGCGATCTGGCAGGAGGAGTCGTTTCCTGAAGATGTCGATGATGTGCCAGACGCCCAATTTGAAGCGCATGGTCTCGGTCTAGACGGTGATATCGATAAGCTTCGTCATCGTTTGTTCCCGGCGATTATTAGCGCTTCGAATCTTCGGCAGAAGCATCTCGAGGCTGTACGCGACGAGGCTTTTGAAGCTCTTGGTGCTCTGTTACCCGCTTTCTCGGCCCCCGGCTTTTCATGCTGGGGGTTTTTTCGTAGGATAGAGGGATGATTACGTGGAGTGATCCCATCTCATTTATCCATGGACTGACGGCGCCGCAGCGTAAAGCGGGTGCTCTTTTGGGCTGTGAGACGGTTGGTCAATTATTGGATGTGTTTCCACGACGCTATGATGATTATTCACGCACCGTGCCAATTGCGCAGATCCCAGATGGAATCCCGGTGACTGTTGCCTGTCGTGTGACCGAGATTTTTCAAGTAAAGACCTTTCGTCGTTCATTTGTTTTAATTAAGGCAAAAGTTGCTGATGCATCGGGAACGATTGATGTTACCTGGTTTAATCAGCCTTGGTTGCTTAAGACTTTATTACCCGGTGCAGAGATTTTTTTATCTGGCGTGGTAACGCGTCGACCGCGATTGGGGAGGGGATTCACTTCGCCTTTGTGGGAACCGAATAGCGCGGAGACATTGGCTGCCGGTATGGTGGCGCCGGTGTATCCCTTGTCTGGGATCGTGACTCAAAAAATGGCGCGAGCTTTAGCTAAGGCAGCAGTAGAACAGGTAACGTTTCCCGAGGATTGGTTGCCAATGTCGGTTCGACAGGCGATTGGTGTTTTGCCTTTAGCTGAAGCCTATCGGCATGTGCATCGTCCGGTTTCTGTTCAACGAGCGGAGCTTGGTCGTCGGCGTTTTGCTTTTGGTGAATTATTTTTATATCAGTGTGCTTTGCGGGTCGCGCGTTTTGAAGCCGATGATGCCGGAGCGCCAGAGGTTTCGTTTGATCAAGGTTTTGCAAAGCAATTTGTGGCGCAATTACCGTTTGAATTAACTCCGGATCAAAAGAAGGCGGTGTGGGGAACGATTCAGGATATGTCGGCCAAGCGTCCGATGCGGCGTTTATTACAGGGTGATGTGGGTTCGGGAAAAACCGTGGTAGCAGCGATGCTGAGTGCTTTGGTGTATCGCTCGCAACAGTCCGCCGCCTTGATGGCGCCAACGGATTTATTAGCCAAGCAGCATTTTGAAACCTTCCGTCGTTTTTTGGTGCCATTTCAAATTCCGGTTTTGCTTCGAACGGGTACGGCGCGTATTTTGATTGAAGGCGGCGAAGAAAAGAAATTAACGGCAGAGCAAGCAAATGAAAGAACAGCTCAGGGTCGACTCATATGCGTTGGAACCCATGCCTTGATTGAAAAAAATGCCGCACCGCCTGATTTGGCTTTGGCCGTGGTGGATGAACAGCATCGCTTTGGTGTGGTGCAGCGAGAAGCTTTGGCAGTTGCGAAAAGACATGATGGTTTGGTACCGCATTTGCTTTCGATGAGCGCAACGCCGATTCCGCGTTCTTTGGCTTTAACTTTTTTGGGAGATTTAGAAGTGTCGGTGATTTCGACCAAACCAAAGGGACGGCAAGCCATTGAAACGACGGTAGTTGTTGGCGATCGAGGTCACGAAAAAGCGTATACCT
>CAYRRZ010000008.1:16147-34617 GCA_964426815.1 uncultured Gammaproteobacteria bacterium
GATGAAACGTATCGGATGTATCCTGCTTTGCGACAATTGATTGAAGACATGCGACAGAATCAACATCGGGAGTAGGGCTTGTTTTTTTGCCTGTATTTTGCTAGGTTGACGAGGTTGTTCATTTCACACTCCTAGGAGGCCATCATGGCGAAGTCAAAAGATCCGGTATCGATGAGTGACATGGGTCGTTCGGCGGATACGCTTCCAGAAGCGCATGCCCAGCTTCAGGAGAAAAAGGATGATCTCTTGAAAAAGCTCGCTTCCACGACCGAGTGTTGGCAAGTTTGCTTGAAGCGCATCCACTCGACCGAGCTGCATGATGACGAGTCGCCAAAGGTCTTGGCTGATAGGCTTGAAGGTCTGTATGTCGATCCCAAGCCGTCGGCGTACGAACTGATCAAGCAGTTTCGTGAAACCCACACCTTGCTGTGTCGCTTGGTGGAGATTGGTGACGAACTCAAGCTCAAGGGTGATCCTGTTTTCGACAAGGCGAAGTCTTTGTGCGAGTTGACTACTTAGGTGGGACGCTCCGATATCTAATTCGGAGCTTTTTTTGTTGGTTGAATTTTTTCGGTAAAATCGAGTACACTGCGACCATATGAAATCACTTAAACGTTTTACAGACTTTGTGCGTGAGCAAGGTGTGGTGGGATTGGCGGTCGGCTTTATTTTAGGCGGAGCGGTTTCCAAGGTGGTGTCATCGGTTGTGAATGATTTGATTAATCCGGTTTTGGGCTTGATTTTGGGAGCCGCAGGGAATTTGCGGACCGCGTCATGGCATATTGGATCAGCGAATATCACCTGGGGGAATTTTGCCGGAAATGTGATTGATTTTTTGGTGATAGCTTTGGTGGTGTACTTTGGAGTGAAAGGTCTGGGCTTGGACAAATTGGATAAGAAAAAAGACTCCTAAATGGAGTCTTTTTTCATTTATTCGGAAAGAAATTTGCGAGAGCGAATTGGAGACTGAGGGTAATTGGCCAGCCGTGATTGTTTGAATTCTCAAAGAAGAAATACTGATCTTGGGTTGGATGCTCGGCACAGAGTGAGTAGCCGGCGCCAATGCGTTTGCGGCATTTAACGCCTTTGATTTCGAGTCCATGTTGCTTGAGATAGTCTGGCCAAGGATTGTTCTGCATGACTGAAATAATGGCAATGCTTTTTTCTGGGTGATGATTTTTGTCGTAATTTCCCATGCACATGTCGCCATAAAGCATGGCATAGACCGGGATGGTTGGAACTTGATCGCCCCAGAATTGTTTATTGCAGCCAGAGCCGCTATGACCAGCGATCGAAATTGATTCAAAGCCGACGCCCTTGGTTTCAGGATGATTTTGAAGTTCGGCTAGGGCCGCGTCACGGAGTTCGGTCAGTTTTAAGCCGGGCCACAGGGTTTCGCTTTTTCCTTCGGAGGCAAGAAAGACGGCGATGAATGGTTTATAGTCTAATTTCTTGTCGATGATTTTATTCATCACATATTTGTATGATGTGATGGCACCAATTGGCGATTCAAGATCATGCCAACCTTGATTTCCATGAAAGAAGAAAATGACGGGATAATTACCCGGACAGTTTCGAATACGGCCATCAACTAAGATGCGTTGATACTTCGCGCCGCCATACCATTTTTCATACCCAGATGGCATCCAGCCAAAATTAAAGACCGTGGTGTCATTTGCTTTGGCGATGCGACCTGGGCCGCAACCTCCGGTATCCGTTGGGGTTGCGCCTTTGTTTGCGCTATTTCCAGCTTCAGCAGCTGCTTCGGGTGGAAGGGTATTTGGTCCTGGCGGTGGCGTTGAGGCGGTAGCTGGTTGTTTTGGCGGTTCTCCACGCTCATCTGGGGGAGGTAGGTTTGGACCATCAGTATTGAGTGGAGGAGCTGAATCTGGAGCTGTTGGTGGTGGAGGCGGTGTTTGACCTTTGGCGATTTTCGAAGAAGTTTCGACTTCTTTTAAGAGCGGTGCTGCGAGTGGAACCTTACTGATATTAATGACGCGCAAACTTGTTGGCGTGACTAAAAAGGGATTAACCGTTGATAAAATAGTAACGCTGGCTAGAACGAGGAATAAACCAATCAAGGCATTTTTTACATATTCCTTTCCATCCGAAGTCCCTTGAATGCTGGAGCTGGTGATATAGAGAAAACCGCCATAGGTCACCATGATTGCCGCGGCGATAATGGAGGCTCCGACGAGATAGCGATAGACCGATGAAACATAGGTACCAAACCACGGTGAAACTTGATATGCGCCATCTGTGACCACGGTTTGGCCGCTAACTCCTGGAATCGCAATGTTTAATTGCGGTGGTTTTTCGCTGGCTGCGGCAGGCGCGTTTACGTCTGGGCTGTCGGGAGTGTAGTTGATGGCTAATCGCGGTGTTGCATTACAGGTGGCGCTATTTGCAATTGTTGATTTGCAATTGTCATCACCGGCATCAACGGTTTCGCAGGTGACTTTGCTTAAACCAGGATTTTTATTATTCGCGCTAATAAGATTTGCGCAAGAAGTGATGGTGGTATCAACCAAGCACAGGTTTTTATTGGTGCCACTGTCCTGGCATTTACAGCACATGGCCCACAGTGCTGATGGAAAAAAGAGGCTTCCACACAAGCTCAAGATGGGAATGGACAAAACAAGGGCGCGGAAGCGTTTCATTGAATGTATGGTACCACTTTTGACTCGGCTTATAGAAGTTGAATGGCTTCGCGCAGGGTGCCGACGCCGAGATAGGTAAGTCCTTTTGGAATTTGGATTTTTTTTGCTGGTGGACCAATGACAGTTGTGAATCCAAGACGAGCAAATTCTTTAAGGCGGACTTCAGGTAATGAAATTGGACGAAGTTCGCCAGCTAAGCCAATTTCGCCCATGCATCCGGTGCGTGGATCGAGGGCTTTGTCTTTGACGGCACTCATAATGGCGAGGGCGAGTCCGAGGTCATTACTTGGATCGCGCGCATCAATGCCGCCGGTGGCATTTACATAGACGTCTTTGTCTAAAGCATAGACATTGGCACGTTTGGCGAGCACAGCGAGTAAGATGCCGAGGCGAGCTTGGTCAATGCCAGTAGCGCGGCGAATTGGGGTTCCGTATCCAGCGGGTGTTACTAAGGCTTGAAGTTCAATTAAAACGCTGCGATGACCTTCGAGGAGACAGGTGATTGCGGTACCGCTGGTATTGATGAGGCGATCACGGAGTAATTCTTCGGATGGATCGATAACGGTTTCGAGGCCGCGTTCGGTCATGGTCATGACGGAGATTTCATCGGTTGGTCCAAAGCGATGTTTGAGACAGCGCAAAAGACGATAGCGATGCGCATGATCGCCTTCGAGAAAGAGAACGGTGTCTACTAAGTGTTCTAAGACGCGCGGACCGGCGACATCGCCATCTTTGGTCACTTGGCCAACCAACATGACAGGGCAAGAAGATGATTTTGCGGCCGTAGTCAGAATGGCTGCTGAAGCTTTAACCTGCGAGACACTGCCAGCTTCGCCATTTGCTTGTTCGGTGCGAATTGTCTGGATCGAATCGATGATGGTGAGATCTGGTTTTTGATCGAGAATGGTGGCAGCAATGGTGTCTGCATCCGTTTCATCAAGCGCGAATAGGGTTTCGGGGAGTTTGGGCGAGAGGCGTTCTAAACGACGTCGCACTTGGGTTGGTGATTCTTCGCCAGTGACGTAGATAACCCGTTTTCCATTTTTTGCTAAAGCGAGCGCGCATTGTGCGAGCAGGGTAGATTTACCGATACCTGGTTCACCAGCCATTAAGCTGACCGAACCAGCCACGAGTCCGCCTCCGAGTACGAGATCGAGTGCATCGATGGAGGTTGGGACGACGGCTGCGGTTACATGTTGTTTATCAGAAAAAAGTTTTGGTTTACCTGGCTTAGCGCCTGATGTTTTGCGTGTTGATTCGGTTTCGGTGGTTTCTGTTTCTTCTGAAACCGTGCCCCAAGCGCCGCAGCTTTCGCAGCGTCCGGCCCATTTTGGAAATTGGCTACTGCATTTACTGCAGGTAAAAATGGTTTGGGGCTTAGACATGGTGATTATTGTCCGGTTTGGGCGTAAATGACGCCAGAGACGTCTCCCGGAGCTTGGCGAGGATCAATACCTACGCCTTTAAGCGAGGTGATGATGCCTGCATAGTCGATTTCGCCCGGTTTACCGTATTGGAGACATTTATTGGTGGCTGGATCACGTTTATCACATGTGCGGCCTTCTACAAAGAGATTGCGTTTTTTGATAACGCCATTTTTGAGTTTTTGTTCTAATTCCAAATCACGCTTACAGCCACTTGAGTCGCGTGAGCCGCATAAACAATTGCGCTCAATAATGGCTGCAATTAATGGACCTTTATCACCGGTTACACCGGCATAGGTACTGGCGCCAATGCAATAAGCAAATTTATAAACGCTGTCATTATATGGCATGCAGTAGCGCACAAATCCAAGATGGCTTGCTAAGAATTCTTGCGCATTATTGTATTTACGGCTGCATTGTACGGATTGATACCAGTATTCATCGCCATTGATGCGTGTTGAGGCATGTGAAGGCTGCGGATAGCATTTTGGTCCACAGTCGGTATAGGTTTCGCGGGTTGAAGAGCGGGCGGCTTCGGTGCACACCGATTCTCGTCCGGTGATGAATTTGTTCCAGCGAGGATTTGGTCCAAGATCATCATCTGGTCCAACGGATGCTAATTCTTTTTGTTTGCCGATAATAAAGTATTTGCCAAAAGCAACATGTGGGCACACATTCGCTGGAACTTGATTTGCCGTACAACCGATACCACCAAAATTAAAATATTTTGCTGTATCACCGCCACCACATTGGGTGATAGACTTGTCGAATAGACGCAGAAGAACGCATTTATTCCAGGTTTCTGTCAGCATTTGTCCGAGCAGGGTTCCGGCTGGAACGCCGGTTCGAGATTGCTCAGCGAGATATTCGTTAATTACTTTTTCGTCTAGTTTGGTTCCGGTTTTTTTATCGTTTAACGCAAGTCTATCGCTCGGATAGAGCGGTGTTTTTCCGAGCATGGCCATTCCGAGATTAACAGATGCATCGCGTCCTGGGCATTCTTTTGGAATGGTTAAATCTGTTGGGAACTTTGCGGTTGACGGTGGGGGAATATATTCCTTGTCTGCGTCGACGGGTTTCGGTTGTGGTGTTCCGCTTTGGGTGCAATTTCCTTTCTCTGCGGCGGTGCTGCCATCGGCTGAATCTTCATCAATTGACCCCGGATCACAGGTGCGAGCATTGTCTGGGGCGACATTTTCAGGAGCTTTGGAGCGAGGCTGGATGCCAACTTCGGTCAAGGTACCTGGAGCGTCTTTGTTCCCAGCCATGTAGGAAAACAGTTCTTTGCGCACGAGGGTTATTTTGAGTGGTTGAAGTTGATTTTCGCCTTTGCCGGTAACTGTATAGAGAATGGTGTTCGCGCCTAAAACTAAGGCTAAGCCGATTAAAGCGTCTTTGATATATTCTTTCCCATCCGAAACTTTCAATCCTGTTGAACCAGTGATGTAGAGAAAACCGCCATAGGTAATCATCACAGCGGCTGCGATAATCGAGATACCGACGAGATATTTATAGATCGCTGCAATGTATTGAGCTAAATAAGGGACGGTTAGTTTTTGGGATGCATCGAGCGAAGTATCGCCAAAAGCGAGTCCGGGAATGCGAACATTTAGTTCGGGAAAAATAGGTTCAAAGGGAGATGCTTTTTGTTCGATTCTGGCTGTTCCTGTTGGAGTACCAAGAGTTGCGCTTACCGGTGCTGGGGCAGCTTTGGCGGATACGGGGAAAAATGCGAAACAACAACACATCGCGTATCCGATACAGAAGGTGGAGAGGGCGCGATGGGTTTTCATATTAGTTTTTCTTACAGCGTTTGCCTGATTCTGGGCAGCTCCAGCCTTTTGGACACATTTCATTGTCATAACAAATCATACTATTCTGTGTCATATATTTTTCGCCTACACTAACATGGCAGATATTTTTTACTGAGCAATCCGGACGAAGACTTTTGCCATCCACCGTTAAGCGATCTTTATAACTACAATTACACCATTCAAGATCCTTACACTGATCTTTGGTTGTGCAGGATTTGTATTCGTAAGGGCGTGCAACGGTAACTGGCCATGCTTTGCCGACGGTTTTGTCGCAGAATTCTTTTGCTTTTCCTTTGAGTTTCGCGCAGTCTGCTTTTCCATAGCTTTCGATGTACTTGAAAAGCGAGCCTCTTGGAAGAGTGCGCATACCGCCCATAGAAAATGAGCCACCACCTGAACGACTGACTTTGATTTGTGGACCTACGGCACCGTCTAAATTTCCTCCGCCACCCATTTCAAATACATCAAAAGGGACATCCGAGCGACCGCCGGTGTACATAAAATTGTGTTGTGCTTGTCCGAATTTTCCAATAACGAAGACATCACCGAATTTTGGTCCTCCGGCCGCCGCATACTGTTTTTGAAGGTCTTCCATATTTTGGGCTTGCCAAACAGGGAAATCTGGACCAGGGCTTTGGCCTGGTGGTGCGGTGCTTACCATTGAGTAGTTGAAGTAGAGAAAGAGATTTGTTTTATTCCCATCGAAAGGTCTACTGACCGAGCCTCCGGCACAGGTATACATTTGAATGATTTGTGTTCCACAGTCGCCGCCGACAATGCCTTGGTTTGTCAGATTCGCTAGCAATTCTTCTCTGTAGATGGTATCGAGTTCCTTATAACAGCTGCCACCATCGTAGAAATCCGCATAGTCTCCGCCCTTTCCGAAGGTTGCGTAATATCCTTTTGTGCCGCCATCTCGGTCGGTTAATTCTCCCCACTTGAGGGAACAATATGAAGTCACTTCACGGTCCGAGGCTTTATTTTTCCAAAAATTGATCATGAATGGGTAGTCTTTTCGGCCAGCGACGACGGTACCTTGTGGAATTGCGGTGAAGCCACTACGAACATAGGCACAACCAGCCTCTTTGACACAAATTTTATGAAACCCAAGAATCGTTTTTACGAGAGCAGCAATCTTTTTTTCATACGTATCTAGTGAGTTTCTTTGTCCGCTGGGCGTGCAGTAGGCATTTATTTTCTGTGATGGTCTTGTTCCTTTTTCTTCTACACCCGCGATGCTGATGCCACCTTGGATCACCGCCTCTTCTGGATTTGGTGGAGTTGAAGATCCTTCCCATCCCTTGGTAGCTGCATCATTGGTTTCACGACGAACTTCAGTCGACGGAACGGAAAAACCAGAGATGTTTTCCATGAAATCAAATTCTTGTGGTTTGACTGCTTTGATCGCGAGTGGTTTTGGCGCGACATAGGTCGGAGCGATTAGGCCGAGAATGGTGTAGGCGCCAAAGACGAGGCCGAGCCCAATGCAGGCATCGACGATATAGGATTTTCCATCACCAACACTTTTTACCGTTCCTCCAACGATGTAGAGAAAACCGCCATAGGTGATCATGATGGCCGCAGCGATGATGGAGATTCCGAGTAAGTATTTATATACAGCGGATATATATTGAGCTAAAAATGGAACTTGCAGATTCCCACCTGGATTTTGTATTTTGGTTGCAAATTGGAGTCCTGGAATCGAAATTTGTGGATTTGGAATAATTCCAGAGTAGTCTTGCAGATCAGGCGCAGGTGCTTGTCCGGTGGGGGAGATGGCCTGAACGCTTTGCGCAAAACACAAGCCACCAATGAGGCTCAACAAGAGGCTGGTTAGAGCAAGCGTATGACGCAGACGATTTACGATTTGCATACAGAAACAGGCGCATTATCTTTGCGTCGAATATAGATCAAGATGGTATTGTTTTTTAATTCCTTTTGAGAAATGAAATTAAAATTTCCCATACTTGGATCATTCAGAGCGTAGTTACCGTCATCATAGACCCCTGTTAACAGCATAAAGTGGCCACCGAATTTCTTTTCTGTTAAAAATTTGCCATCTTTAACGCGTTTTACGGTACAGTTTTGGCAAAGAACGATGACGGGTTTTCCTTGTTGCAGGGTTGCATTTAGAAGCGGCAGGTTTTTGCCGGCTTTTTGTTTTTTTCCGGATTGACGGGTGTCGTCGATACTGTAATCGACTTGATAATCGGGATAGCGTCCAAGACCAACGAGGGCCTCAGGAGACATGCCGCCAGAATTGCAATTTCGCATGCCATTGTCGATTCCGAGAGCGCCGAGAGTTTCAGGGGTGACGTTTTCCCCATAGGCTTTTAAGACCATGGCTAATGAGGTTGGTCCGCAAGCAGAATCTCCATATGACATGCAGCAAGGAGCGCCTGAACTGTCCCCATAGGTTTTTCGATCCTCACCAGTACAGAGTGGTTGCTTGCCGAATGGTTTTGCGCCCCACGGAGCTTGAGCTTGGGCATAGCGCACGATTTTGTCTTTTGGATTGCAGTTTGGATTGATCCCGCTACTGTCACCGGTTGATGGTGCCTTGGGTATCGGAGGCGCTGCGGCTTCGGGGGTGCCTGGTTTTTGTGGAGAAGGTCCATCGGCGACATCGGCGAGGGTTTGTTTGGTGGCGCGTAAATAGTCGGACACGTCTTCACCGGGCGCAGGTTGAATGCCTTGATTTACTTGCTCGAGTGCAACTCCGACCGGACTAATATTTTGAATTGAAATGGTTGAATTGGTGACGCTGCCGGAGGCAAAGGTTTTGATAATGGTAAACAGGGCGATAACCAGAAAAAGTCCGATGAGGGCGTCCGAAATAATGCTTTTGGCGGAATTAACACTGCCGACACCATTTGAACCCATGATGTAGAGAAAACCTCCGTATGTCATCATCACGGCCGCTGCAATAACGGCTGCGCTGATCACATAATTGTATACGGCTGCGATATATTGCCCAAGCCAAGGGATATTGTAGGTTCCTTTCTCAGCGGTGATGACGGGCTTGAGTTGCAAACCAGGAATCGGGATATTTAATTCAGGAGCGGTGGCAACTGGTGGACCGTCGATTTTTTTTCCGGTAAACGACGTTGCTTCGATTGGAATATTTGGACAAAATCCTTTTGAGCCAGAGCTGATGGTGGCACATTCTTCGGCAAGCAATGGTCGGCAAGTATAGGTTTTCAAAACAGGGTTATTGGCTGATTTTTCCATTCCCAAACAAGAATCATTTGGTGATTGGACGCATTGACCATCACCGAGCCCGATGCCGCATAAGCAGCAAGCTCTCCCGTTTAGTTTTAAGCTTTGACCGCCTTTGGCTGCGTCGACAGTTGCTTGTGTTGGTTTGCAGCAGGCTTTATTGCTAATGAGGCCGCTACATACGCCTTGAAATTGAAATCCATTAGGACAGACGGAATCAGAGGTGCCATTGCAGACGCCGTTTACACTTGCGCACTGACCTTCGTCCATTAAGCTACTCGGGCTACCGACTGGCTTGGATTTTGGTTTGCAGCAAGCGCTGTTCGTGATCGTTCCGCCACAAATACCAACCTGTTCTTCATCGGAAGAACAGGTTTCTGAAACGGTATTGCATTTGCCTAAAAAGGCCGCGCATTGCGTTTCGGTTAGAGCGGCTAAAGCGCTTGGTGTGCTCCAAATAAGACCCCAAAAACCGAGGAGAAAAGCAAGGACGAAGCGTTTTTGGCGATAGATC
The DNA here is from genome assembly GCA_964426815.1 of uncultured Gammaproteobacteria bacterium. Taxonomy (GTDB): domain Bacteria; phylum Patescibacteriota; class Patescibacteriia; order 2-12-FULL-60-25; family 2-12-FULL-60-25; genus JADZEJ01. The sequence goes on from CAYRRZ010000008.1 coordinate 25,779, forward strand.
ATGGCGTCAAATAGCGATTGATTTCGGAGCGTAATTCTTCTTCGGGCATATCACCGTAGCTGGCACGGGTGCCGATGAATAAGAGGGGAACGCCACTTAGCCCATCACCGCGGGCAATTTCAATTTCTGAGCGGATGGTTGCGGCAATTTCAGGCTGCGCGCGACAGGCTCTTAAGGCATTTTGATCTAATTTGAGGGTGTTTGCGATGCGCGAGAAGGTTGCTTCGTCGATTGACTTGGCTTCCATTAAAGCGTCATGAGCTTCCCAGAATAAACCTTGTTGATTGGCGCATTCGCTAAAAACGGCGGCATCCATTGCTTTTGGATGACGATCTTCGATCGGAAGGTGATGAAAGACAAAACGAACTTGTCCGCCATAGGATGGAAGGACGTTTTGAACTGTTTTTGCCACCTGTTTACAGTCTTCGCATTGATAATCACCGTATTCGATGACTGAAATGCTTGAAGTCGCGCTTCCATAGCGCACATGATCTTGTGCTCGAATAGCTGGGGGTTTGAGCTTGGTGACATCGACGGTTGTTGGTGCGACCACTTGTTCAATATCTTGAGGAGGAGCACCGGCACGATAACTATTTTTTGATGTATCTACGCCTTTCCAAATGATCCAAGCGCTCATGCCGAGTGCGCAAAAAGCCAGCAGGGCAAGCAAGATAAGGCGTTCGCGACTTAAAGACATATTATTTTAAATCAAAGCGATAGAGCTTTCCGGTATTAACATCGGTGTAGAAAAGCTTGCTTTGATCAGCGCTTACAACCGGATTACTAATTGGAATATTTTGTACGGGTGGATTTACTTTTACGGCTGTGCCGTTTTGCAAGTCGACATGATAAATATCGTCTGGCTGATTGCGGAATTCATCGCGCGCAATACCAGCATTGGCGGGTAATTCTTGAGGAACGCCACAGTAGATGTCGGTTTCGCCGGCCCAAGCACATTTATCAGCCCAGGTATTGAGTTTTAGGTTACGGCGACCTGCACCAAGAGTTTTTGGTTCGCCAGAAATAACCCAGATTTGAGGTTTATTGTCACTTGTTGGGCTCCACGCGCTGTAGAGAATGTGTTTTCCACTTGGAGACCATGTTGGGAGAAAATTTTGACCAGGAACATTTAAAGCCTTTAGATTTTCGCGATTCGCACCAACAAAATGAACTTGCGATCCGCCTTCTGGCTGTTCGTCGCCAATATCGGCATAGGCAACGATACTGCTACCTGGCGACCAGGTTGGAAAAGCGCGATTGCCATTTTCACCAAGCGGTTCAAGCGCTTTAGCTTCGGAGCCATCCACATTGGAGATGAATAAATAACGGCTGTTTGGATCTGAGCCCATGCTTTTACCGACGATTTTGTCATCGGTTGGTGCAAAATCAAATTCCTGCCAATGATCTGGTAATTGAACTTGTTTTTGGGATTGAAAATCGTAAAACACATTACGCCCGTCTGGAAATTCTAAAATCGCTTTATCGGTGGCGTTTCCCCAGCTCACATCTTTGACATTGAAGAATTGCTTATCTCCAATGGACTTGGTTGAACCGTCTGGATTGATGCGATAAAAACGGCCATCATCTGCATTGTAGAAACGGGCTCCATTTCCATCTGAGGTCGGAACAACAGCGCGCGAAACACTTCCGCTAATCAAGGTATTACGTGGATTTGGATTTTCCTCTCCGTTTTGGGCTGGAAGATTTGGAAGGGGAGGAAGGGCGGGTAATTGACCATTGCCGGTTCCAGCGACATTTGTGCCCGTTGCGCCGGTTCCAGCGCCCGAGCTAGGCAAGCTTCCGCTTGGAAGAGGTTGCTGCGTCGTTGGAGTTTGTTCTTGTGGTGCTTGCGGAAACAGAATGATGTACACCATGTATCCCATGATGCCTGTGGCAATCGCAAAACCGATGATGAAAAGAATTTTTTTGTTTCGTTCCGACATATCGCCGGATAGTATACCGCTTTTTTGTTTAAACTCCTAAGTTGCTAATTCCATTTATGATTCCAAATAAGCTCCCACCAAAGAGCATTAAGAATGTGACAATAATGAGGATAAATGGACCACACATTTGAATACAGCTGGCGATTTGTAAGCAGCAGTCCATCCAAATCGTCAGCACATCTTCCCAAAATGTTTGAATGCTATTCGCAAAATCATTCATTTCATTCACGATATCGCCTTCGATGCCATTTTCTCGATCGGTTTTGATGGCTTGGGAGGCAAAAAATCCAAAGCCTTTGAGCACATATTTCAAAATGAGCTGTAAGTTCATTTCGATGATGAGGGTGAGCCAGGTAATACCAGCGTCTTCGGGTCCGGCGACGGCCTGTGCGGTTTCGACGGTGACGCGGGTTGCAGCTGTTGCAGATTTTTGAGCTGCTTTTTTTGCGGTTGCTTTAATTTGGTTTTTTACCTTTTCTTGGAGCTTTTTGCGCGCATCTGAAATTGCTTTTTGGCGCGTCTGAGCCATTTGTTGACTCATGAGTTTGCGAGCTTGATCGCCTTCGTCACCTTCCTCATCCGTATCGTCTTCGTCGGCATCTGAGCGGTTGATGAGGGCGAGTCCAGAAAGATCTTCGCCAATTTGACCACGGATACCACCAAGCCCAGCGCTTTTTTCAAGTGCGGCTAAATCTGCTGGAGAAAAACCAAAATAGGTATCATTTCCGCCGATAAAGTTTCGACGGCTTTGATGTTGGGCTTGTTGCAATTGGCGTGCACGACTCGCCATGTCGCTATCGCTTGAAATATACCCGCCACCGGTTTCGAGATTGCCGCCGGCCATCGGGGTGCCAACATCAGGAATTTGTTGATCGGTATAGCTCCGATCGTATAAACGTAAAACAGGTTCGAGACCCGCATCATCTAAAATACTACTATCGCTTAAGCCGGTATCGCTCAATAAGTCTTGGCGATTTCGTTCAAGTCCGACTTGATCAGCTCGTTTTTGAGATTGAAGCGCAAGCGCAGAAGCCATGCCATTCCCTAAACGAGTCTTTGGTGGCATGGCACCAAGCTGGCCAGGTTTTCGACCGATTGGCGCTGTTTGGCCAAGAGGTTGAGCGGCAAGAGCGGCTTGTTCAGGGCTAGGTAATTCAAAATCAGTTTCCTCGTCTGTGGAAGTATCGAGTGCTGCATCTATCGCGATTTGCCTTTGATTGGTATTTGCTTGTCGATACTGTTCGGCATGAGAGGCAAGTCTTTGGGCATCTTGAACACCTTCGGGCGAAGCTTTACGTTGAAGGGGATTGCTAAATTGTTGGATTTGTTGTGCCGCTTCTGGATCGAGAGCGCTTTCGCCAACCAGTCGATTCAAATGACGCAGGGTTTGATCTGCGATCGCTTGATTTTTGATGATGTCACCCCCACCGGTCGATGTTGCTGACATCGTTGCCTTGCTCGCGGCGCTCGCGAGGTCTTGGAGGCCTTGGACATCCGGGGCTTGGAGCTTTGCAGCTAGACGGATGCTTTGAGGTACGGCAAAACCCGCAGCATCAGATCGATTTGCTTGTGCTGCTGCGCTAAGGGTTGTGAAATTGACGGCTCCGGCGACGCTTGCTACTAAAGCAGCGGCCACAGCAGCGGCTTGATCGGGTGATTGTTCAAGGGTGGCTTCTATCTGGATTTTTGCATCACCAATAAGCCCTTGTTGAATCTGAATGGCTTGTTCAATGTGGATGTTTAACTCTTGAACAAGGTCTGCATCTGGAACGGTTTGAGTTTGTATTTTTGCTTGAATTTGAATGATGCGCTGCTTGACTTGTTCAAATTCAGCAACGTTTTTTTCTAAGCGTCTACCGATTTTTCCCGTGAAAATGATTTCTTGGGTTGATTGAACGGTGGTGATGCCAGAGTCGGGGAATTCTTGCCATAATTTGGCTGAATTACGAATAGCGGCATCATATTGCCTTTGAAGATTTGTTTCTGGTGCAGTAACGGCACTAGAGGTGAATCTAACGGTAGCGGTTTTTGGGACCTGATCACGTTGTTTTTGGAGAAACGCGATGGCGCTTGGATCTAGTTTTCGTTCGATTTGGATGAAGCGTTCCAAGTTGTCTTGGCGTCGTTCTTCATTTGGATCCGCGGTATAGCGCAAAATATCATCAGCAGACCAAGCTGAACGAGAGCCCCTGCGGATAAGCTCAGCCCTTTTTGTTTCAATGTCGGTTTCAAAGCTTGCAGCGATTTTTTCTCGTTCTTGAGCGTTTTCTTTGCCAGAAAGTTGTATTAATCCCGCGCTTTCTCCATATTCAAGCAAAGCCTGACGACGAGCACGGCGTAAAACCTTATCTTCATCTACGGCTTTTTTTGTTTCAGGTTGTTTTTTTTCGGTTGGGGCATTCACGACCTTGTTTGATGTTGCGCCGACAGTCGCTGCACCGGCTAGTGCACCAGAGGCAATGGCAGCGATAGTGCTGGCTTTGGCTTGAATTGTAGCCGCTTCGCTGCGTTTTTTTGCTTCTGTTCTTTGTTCGCGTCTTCGATTGCGTTCTTCAGAAATTTCATCTGGTTCCTCATCGGTTGTATCTGCTTTGTCTTTGGTGTTTTTTGGTTTGCGTAAATCGGTTTCGTCGATTTTATTGCGTCGTTTCCAATTTTCAAAATAGGAGGAAAAATCTCCTTTCTTTGGATCAAATTTCGAAGCGCCTGGAAGGCTGATGCCTGAGGTATTTTTGCCTGAGGTGAGAGATGTTTGAACGGTTTGTAGAGCAGCTCGAAGTTGCGTGAATTGCTCATTGCCTTCGCTTCCGATGTCTTTATCGAGCGCATCAATGGCGCGTTGAACTTCATCGGCAGCTTGTTTTTGTTTCTTTTTGAGTGTCTCTTTCTGAATTTTGTATTGTTCGGCATCGCCTCGACGCCAGTATTCGTAGGTATTTCGAGCTCGATAATTGGCGGTATTGTATTCCCCTTGAAGTCGTTCAACCGATTTTTGATCTTTTCGTCCTTTGGCCGCGTTTAGTTCTTGTCTTAAACGGGTTAATTCTTGAATGTCCGTCGAAAAATTGCGCGCTGTATCCTTGGCGCGATCATTATCGTTTAGATTTGCTTCGGTCGTTAATTTCGTGACTTGTTCGCTTAAGGCCTTGAGGCTTTTATCTGGATTGGCGTCGATGGTGGACCAGGCTTCGTCAAACTTGGTTGCTTGAGCGGTAAGATCAACCGAAAGACCGGATTCTAAAGAACCAAGTTCAGAAATTTGGGTAGACGCGCTACGGAGATTGTCAGCGAGATCGGGCATTCAATCCGTAGTATACGATTTTTGTTAGCGAAGCTTCAACCCGCTCTTGCTTGCGGTAAGCGAGATCTTCTTTTTATTGGGTTTTTCTGCCAGAAGACGACTGATGAGGGCGGTTACTTCACGTTCAATCAAGTGACGGATGGCGCGAGCGCCTTCTTCTTCGGGCATTGGACGTTCAGATAACCATTCAATAACATCGTCACCAGCTGTCCAAGCAATATGCTGGGCTTGCTCAACGCGTTCTAAAATTGTATTTAGTTCACGGCGCAAAATTGAGCGCAAAACGTGTTTGTCTAATGGCTTAAAGACAACGATACGATCAAGACGATTTAAGAGTTCGGGGCGAAAACGTTGTTTGAGTTCTTCTTTGACTTCATTCGAGAAGGTGCTGTTTTCATTCGCAAAGCCGAGAGACTTCATGCCTAAGCGTTCACTGCCAGCATTTGAGGTAATGATGATATAGCTGTGGCGAAAGGGGATGTGACGACCGGTTCCATCGCTTAATTTTCCATCTTCAAGAATTTGAAGAAGGACATTCTGCACATCTGGATGTGCTTTTTCAAATTCATCAAATAAGACGACGCTGTGTGGGCGTTTACGGATTGCATCGGTGAATTTATTGCTATCACGATAGCCAACATAACCCGCAGGTGAGCCGACAAGTTTGGCGACGCTATGACCTTCGGAGAATTCGGACATGTCGATTTTGACCAAGGCATCTTCGCGACCGAATAAGAGCTTGGCTAAGCGACGTGCCATTTCGGTTTTACCGGTTCCAGATGGGCCCACAAAGAGCATAGCTGCCTTTGGGCGAGCGGGATCACCAAAACCAAGTCGTGAACGGGTTACAACGTCTGCGAGAGCATCAATTGCTTCGTCCTGACCAAAGATGGTTTCTTGCAAAGCAGCGCGTAAGCCATGAAGTTGTTCGCGATCGGTGGCTAAGATTGAACTGAGGGTAGCGCCTGTCATGCGGGCGATAATGCCGGCAACATCAATACCCGTAACTTTGAGCGTGTCTTTGGCGCGTTTTTGATCAATCGCTTTTTGAAGATTTTCAGCTTGCGTTTGCAATTCTTGAATTTCTTTTGCCGCAGCTTCGGCGGCCGGGAGATTATTGGTACGCACGGCTTCTTGTTTGTGTTCTTCTGCGGCAGAAATAGCCAAACTTAAGGTCGCGAGTCGTTCGCGTTCTTCTGAAACGGAGCGCTTGGCAATCACGCTTGCTGCGGCTTCATCGATCAAGTCAACGGCTTTATCTGGAAAATAGCGATCGGTAAGATAGCGTTCAGCTAAACGAACGGCCGTTGGAACCACGTCTTCGGCGTATTCAACGCGATGATGCTTCGCATAGCTTGGGAGTAAGCCTTCCAAGATACGAATGGTTGCTTCGGGTGTTGGTTCTTCGACGGCGATTGGTTGAAAACGACGTTCGAGGGCAGCATCTGGCTCAATGTGTTTTTTGTACTCTGCCCAGGTGGTTGCGCCGACGCAGCGAATTTCACCGCGCGCTAAAGCTGGTTTGAGAATATTAGCTGCATCAAGTGAGCCTGAGGTTGAACCAGCGCCAACGATATTATGAACTTCATCAATAAATAAGATGACATTTGGGTCGGCTTTAGCTTCGTCGATAATTTGCTTGAGGCGACCTTCAAATTCACCACGATACATGGTGCCGGCAACGGTCATGGCTAAATCTAAAGAGAGAAGACGCTTGCCATAAAGCGCTTCTGGGACATCGCCATCAGCGAGACGCTTGGCGAGACCTTCGACAATTGCGGTTTTACCTACACCTGGTTCACCCAATAAAATTGGATTGTTTTTGGTACGGCGACACAGGATTTGAATCACGCGTTCTAATTCAGATTCGCGGCCGATCACAGGGTCGAGTTGTTCGGCGATGTGAGGACGAGTTAATTCATGGGTAAACGCATCTAAAGCGGAGGCTGGTTGTCCGCGTTTGCCGGTAGCGCGTGGATCGCCCATCGGTGGTTGTTGTGGTTGGATTGGATCTTCGCCTTCTTGGGATGATTCGAGTTGTTCGGCAATTTCTGGAAAGCGGGAAGTTGATTTCAATACGGTCGTGATTTGTTCACGCATTTCTAAGACATTGATTTTTTCTTCACGAAGATATTTTTCAACGACGCTGGCATCACCATCGAGCAAGGCAAATAAAAGATGCTCGGTGCCGACATATTTATGTTCATGCAAATGTGCGGTCAAAACACATTTTTCAATAATTTTTTTGACGGCTGGTGATAAATCAGGGGTCACGATATGTGCCGCAGGTGCTGGAAAACCACGAAAGGCTTTTTCGGTTTTATCGGTCGTGACTTTTTGTTTGGCGAGAATCTCGGCAGCGATTGAGCCTTTTTCATGCATCAATCCAACTAAAAGATCGCCGGGTTCAACGGTGTCGCGTCCATTCATGATGGTAAAAGACAGCGCCTTTTGGAGGGCTTCTTTGAGATGGGCGGTGAAGCGGTCGATCAAGTCAGGGCTAATCATAGGAGTTGTTTCAGAAATGAAATTTTTTTTGCTGCGGAACTCGTTACCATCCGGCGTCATTCCCGCGCAGGCGGGAATCCACCGGTCGGCCGAAGGGGATGGATTCCCGCCTGCGCGGGAATGACGCGGTTTTGCTATACATGTCGTCTCGACCGGAGTAGGCGCGAAGTGGAGAGATCTTCTAGGTTTTTCCGATCATTCCTCGGAGTTTGCTGATGCGATCTTCGATGGGGGGATGAGTGGAAAATAGACCGGCAATTTTTTGGGACATGCCTTGTTTGGTTGGGGCGGAGATCCAAAGGTGATTGGTGGCGCTCGAAGTTTTTGTCATCGGGATGTTTGCGTCTCGGATTTTTTCTAAGGCTTGAGCCAGACCTTCAGGATAGCGTGTGAGGAGGGCGCCGCTGGCATCAGCGAGGTATTCTCGACGACGCGAGATTGCGAGTTTCATTAATTCTCCGATAATGGGGGAGAGGATGATGAAGACGATACCGAGAATGGCGAATAATCCGCCTACATCACTTTTATCATTGCTGCGACGACGACCGCCCAGACCAAAACGGAGAAAACCGTCACCGATAAGCGAAATAGCACCCACTAACACAACGGCGAGCATCATGACGCGAATATCGTAATTGCCGATATGGCTCATTTCATGAGCAATGACGCCTTCGAGTTCGATTTTGTTTAAGCGTTCGAGTAAGCCAGTGGTTACGGCAATCGAGGCATGTTCCGGATCACGGCCGGTGGCAAAGGCATTTGGGGCATCATCTTCGATGAGGTAGACGCGTGGACGAGGAATGCCTGCGGTAATCGCCAGATTATCTACGACATTCCACAGCTGCGGTAATTGATCATGACTTGTGAGTTCGACTGCTCCGCTACTCGATAGAGCGATCTTGTCGCCAGCAAACCATGAAACCAAGGTCATTCCCAAAGAGACGCAAAGCGCAAACACGAGCCCAAAGGGGCCCGTGTCTGAAAGCAGATATCCATAGACCCAACCTACGGCGGCGAGCAGTCCCGTGACACCGAGGATGAGAAGCCAGGATTTGCGTCGATTTGCATCGATTTGGGCGTACATTGT
>CAYRRZ010000009.1:0-33305 GCA_964426815.1 uncultured Gammaproteobacteria bacterium
AACTGGCGACGCAAGGATTTTCAGTCCTTCGCTCTACCACTGAGCTACCTCGGCATGGCAGATTATTTCTTGAACACTTTTCCAACTCCACGGGCGGCCTGTTTGGCTTCATCACCCATGATGCGTGCATCAAGTGGGCCAAAGATAACCAATAAAACGAGAACAATCAAGGCGGTCATTCCAGCGAGGGGATAGAGGCCAAATCCACAGGCGATTCCGATGCCTGCCACAACCCACATAGTTGCAGCCGTCGTTAGGCCATGAACTGCTCCAGAGGACTGAATAATAGCTCCAGCACCCAAGAAACCCACGCCTTGAACCACAATGGATGCAATACGTGCCGCATCCGAACCCTGTGGATACAGGGCGTAGATGGACAAGCCAGCCAAGGTCATAACGGCAGAGCCGAGCCCGATAAGGGCATTGGTACGAACCCCGGCAGGTTTTTGGCGGATTTCGCGCTCAATTCCGATGAGGCCGCTTAAAACAGTGGCCGCAGTTAAACGGAGGGCGATTTCAGCAAAAGGAAGGTCCATAGGAACGGGGAGAATCATACCCAGGCTTAAGTCATTTGGCAAGCCGTACCACCCTAAAGAGAAACAAAAAACCCCGAGAATATCGGGGGCTGCCAGGGCTAGGTTTAGCGACCGCGATGCACGCGGTCCCAATGAAGGTCGCCGGGCACTCGGAGCAAGGTGGCTGGATGCGGCAAGAAACGAACTTCGATACGGTCTTGAGGGGCCAAATGGGCCTTCTGTATGCCATCAAGGTAGAGGGCTGGTGGAGTCCGGTCAGTCTCAGGGATCCCGTGGTTTAGCTCGATCTCGGTCAGGGTGACGTGTAGGGCATGTCCTGCAAGCGATAGAACGGAACCGGTTGCCGGCATCTGTCGATCATGTACCCCTTTTAGATAAATCGCTTCAAGCTCTGGATCAATAATTGGCGCTTGAAAATGATGTGCCATGACCGTCGTCGACCCAATCGGTGTTAGGACGATGATGCCTGAACCGCGCACCAGCCGCACCAGCCGAGGTGATTCTTGCCGCACAAGCTCGACACGAAAGTCGAGCCAAGTCATCGTTCGCTCAATATACGCATCATTGATGCAGATATACGAGCGAGTCATCGATCCAGAGCGGTGCATGACTTCGAGCTGTGGAATCTGCATGACTTCGAGTTGTCCTTGAAACGCCGCATCGATGGTCTCGATAAACAATGATTCGCTGCGAGCTGTGGTAAGAAATCCCGCATGTCCGGTATTGAGTGCGAGGAATTGCGCTTGCGCACGATGCGGTTCGCGCATCGCCTGAAGCAAGCTTCCGTCGCCACCAAGCACAATCACGAGGTCAGCCTCTTCAGGTTGGCATTCCTGAATAGGCGAACACGTTTTTGCAAGGTGCGCACGAATCCGTTCGCACCAGATCTGATTCTCTGGGCTTGTGTTGAGCATTGAGAACGCGAAACTGTTGGGTGAAAAGGGCATACCAGATGTATAGCAAAACTTGAGAAAACGAGAGGGGAGGAAGAAAAATATGTACAAAAAAATGACACTTTTTTTGAAAAAGAACACGAAAGAAAAAAGGCTTGCTACATTCTGACCGTGGTGAAAGAAATGGTTCTTCGCCCAAGCGCACCTTTCAGCCGGAGAGTTCACATGCAACATGATTACAAGGCCTTCCCCAATCGTGCTGAGGCTCGCGGTATCGCTGCCGCCTTCCCTTCGCAAGCCGCCGTCTTCAATCACGGAGGCATCGATCTGCTCTTGCCCAAGCTCTCGGATCGGCACGGGCTCCATCTGAACCCGGGGGCCGCGAGCTTGCCGCTCGACGACCTGAAGCACAAGCCGGTCATCCGCGACATCGGCACCGCCTGGGACATCGCGAAGCATGCCGACGCTCGTACGCCCGTCGTTCTCGGCCGTCTGTCCGACACTGAGCGTGCCGAGTTCGTGCGGCCCGTCGCTCGCTACACCGAGCATGTCCTCGACATGCCGATCAAGTTCCCCGGCACCGATATCCGCGTGCCGGTCGATCTCGCGAGCTTTGCGCCCGTCATTCAGCGCATTGTCGGCATGGAGCGCGCCCTGAACCCGGACTACGATCGCTATTACGCGTATCTGTCCGTCCACCAGGGCATGGTCATCCCGGGCGAACGCCAGCGCGAAACGCCGTATCATGTCGATGGCTTTCAGGGCCCGCGTTGGACGGAAAAGCATCCGGCCAATCACAGCTACCTGGTGACCGATGCCCTACCGACGGTGTTCTACCCGGTCGACTTTCCGCTCGATCACATCGACCCGAACTTCGACGATATCTACGCCGAGTTCGCGCTGCGAATCGATTCAGATCCGGGCATCAAGACCTGGATGCCCAAGCCGCTCGAGATCATGCTGATGGACTGCTACTGCGTCCACCGTGGTCAGCCGGCGACCGAGCCGACCTTTCGCACCTGGCTCCGCATCTCGTGGGAAACCCGCATCTTCGATCGACTCGGAAATGCACACAACCCGCTCTTCGACTACAACTGGCCCATGCTCGCCCGCGACACGGATCCTCGGATCCGCCCGCGTGTCGCGGCCTGAGGTCGTCTTCCCGCCCCGGTCTAGGGGCGGAGCTCTGCACCTAGGATGCAGAGCTTTTTTGTTTCAAAAAAACTGTACAAAAATTTGACACAATCTGGATAAAAAAAGACGAGTACGGAGATGCGATGTATGCTACAGGTGTAGGTCTGAATGATATTTTTCTGTTCTTTAAAATAGCTCACTCAAGAAAGGAAGAAAAAATGCGTTCTACAAAACAGTGTGCCGTATCAAGCCTGTTCAAAGTGGAAGAAGATATCGACCAAAGCGAGCTTCAGCCTAAATGCGCAAAAAGAAAAACGCTAGCGAAGTGGCTCGTGGCAGAAGATCAGCCGCCTGGCTGGTCAAAGCAATACGACGGGCGCATCGACATCATCCTCACCGAAAGTGGAATTCTAAACACACGACGAGAGTTTTGTAGAGGGATTGTCCTGGTTACATCTACTGCTCTTATGAGGGCCGCGAAAGCACGCGCGGAGGCACCGATTCAGGGTCATTGGATTGAGCTTGAACAAGTGGATCTGAACGATCCATTGGCGGTGCGATACGCTCTGTACCAACGAGTCGATCGAGGTTTTCCAGTAATGCAGATGTTTTATTCCTTACCGTCTCTAATTGGGAGACGGTTTTTTTGTGTCATTCTGGATAGGCAAAAAACTGTACAAAAATTTGACAAATATTCCTGATATACGTAGAAAAAGGAAATGAAAACACCGCATGATCAAATCGATGCCTTAACCATGGCAGGTCTCTCAAAACGTGAGGCCATGATTTGGATCGTCTTGTCAGAAAAAGAGCCGATGCATATTAGTCAGCTTGCAAAGACCTGCGACTTGCATCGTCCAGCGGTGTATCTCGCGCTCGAGTCTTTACACAAGCAGGGCTTGGTAAAAGAACAGAAAATAGGCCAGCGTATCCATTACAAGGCAACGGGCTCACATCTGATTGAAAAGAAGCGTGCGCTACGGGACAAGGCTTTTGCCGCCCAAATCGCTAAGCAAAAGCAGCAAGAGCCGACTTCGATGCCCGAGGATATTCAGATTTTTCGGGGGAAAGACATTGCAAGGGTCTGGAACATGGTCGCAAATTCGCCCAAAGGCTCCATCGTGTATCGCTATGATGGCTACCCGGCCAGTATGGATATTGGTTCACTTGCTACCCAGGCCTATCGTGATGCAATGGCAAAACAGCGGATTGAGCGCTTTGTTATCACGAATCAGGCTTTGCGCAAAAAAGCCTATCAAAGACGCATCGAATGCGCTTCACGCATGTTTCCAGGAAAATTCCATGCTTTTGAGCAAGGTGTCACTATTTTTGTATTTGATGGGAAAATAGCCTTGGTTGACCTAAAAAATCAGTCAGCCTATGTTATTTTAAATCCGGCACTGGCCGCCTATCAGGTTAGGGTTTTTAAATATCTCTTCCAAAGTCTGGCTGAGTAAGCCCCTTGCCAATTTGAAGGATATTGGCTATGATTCCGGCACAAATAAAGACATGGGCGTGTAGCTCAGTTGGTTAGAGCGCCACACTGATAATGTGGAGGTCCCAAGTTCGACTCTTGGCACGCCCACCAGGCAAAAACTCCGGTTAATCCGGAGTTTTTGATTTAGGGCGGCATGCTATCATTCTCTAAACACATGCTATTTTCTGGAGATCAGGCCATTGTTTCTTTTTTACAGAGCATGGCGCTTTCATCATCGGTGGCGACCTGGTTGGCAATTTTTGCCGCTCGGTATCTCATTTTTGTCTTACTCCTCGCAATTCCATTGCTGTGGAAAAAAGGAAAGCAGGGGAAACATGCGATATCTGAACTGCTTTGGGCTGGAGGCGTCTCGATTTTGACCACAACCCTTATTTCGCATCTGATTGCCCGACCTCGGCCTTTCACGGTGTCTGGAAATGGGATTTTGCATTTGATTCCTGAGCCATTTAATTTTTCCTTTCCCTCTGGCCATACCGCAGTCGCCTTTACGGTGGCGGCCATTCTTTTGTCATTTGATCGTCGCCTAGGTAGCATGGCTTTTGCGATCGCTATTTTGGTTGCGCTTGGACGTGTCGCCGTTGGAGTTCATTATCCTTCAGATATTTTTGGTGGGATGCTGGTAGCTGCGGTGGTATTTGTTCTGATTAAATTCATTCATCGCCAGATTTGGGAAAAGTCTCGAACTCTATGAAGAAAATCTTGTTCCTATTTGCGCTTGCGTGTTTTTTGTCCGCGGGTTTTTTGATGTGGTTCGTTCCACAGGCATGGACGTCGAATCCAAAATCAGATGCACCGAGCGTCAATGTGACGATTCAAACCAATGATGCAATCGACCAGATCGCGAAAGAGTTAGAACAACGAGGCGTGATTACATCGTCATGGGCATTTAAAAAATATGCCTTGCTCGATGGAGCCGTAAAGCTCGCTAAGCCAGGAACCTATGCCTTAAAGAATGGGATGAATTTTCGGAGCATCGCTCGTCAATTATCGATCGGGCCAGCAAAAAATGAAGTAACGATCACGATTCCAGAGGGTAAGACTCTCGTGCAAGAAGCGGAGATTATTGCGAATGAAGGCGTCTCCGCTGCGGTGTTCACGAGAGCCACCGATCCTGCGCTTTGGAAACAGGATTTTCCATGGGTTGCGAATTTGCCGCTCGGTTCTACCTTAGAAGGCTATCTTTTTCCAAATACCTATCGCGTGTGGCGCGATCAATTACCGGATGGCTTGCTACGCAAACAGTTGGATGAATTCACAAAACGTTTACCAGCGATTGAAAAAGAGGCAAAAGCACAAGGAAAAACCGTGCATGAAATTATGACCATCGCCTCCATCGTTGAGCGTGAAGTCGCTGGTGATGCGGATCGGAAAATTGTTGCCGGTATTTTTCTCCGTCGTTTGCGTGAAGGGATGCCGCTTCAATCCGATGCAACCGTAAATTACATCACGAAGGGCGGCCGTGCTCGTCCAACATTTAAAGATCTTGAAGCAGATTCGCCATACAATACCTATCGAAACAAGGGGATCCCACCAGGGCCAATTTCAAATCCAGGTGATGCCGCAATTGATGCAGTCCTTCATCCAGATGATCAGGGCTATCGATTCTTTTTAACGGATGACAAAGGGAAGGCATACTATGCCAAAAATTTTGATGAGCACAAACAAAATCGGGCTAAGGTATACGGTGAATAGAAGCTAGACGAAAATACGGATTGTGATAGGTTGTGGCCACGGAGGCCATCATGGCACAGACGTCCTTTCCACACGACAGGATTATTCTCAAAAAAGGTGAGCCGGTTCCCGGGGCGCAGGTATTTCTTCCGTGGGGAGATGCGCTCCAAATTGGAACGGTTGGCGATATTCCGGCGGGCGCCATTTGGCGCCCGAATCAATTGCTCGCAAGGCGATCGAGGGGGAATACAACCCATCAGTTGTATCACGATGTGTACACCCTGCTTCGTGCGGGTTTGCATATTCGCGATCAATACGGAATTCGTCATCCCGACGAATCTTCCGAGCGCGGCATGGTCACGACGGATATCGAGGATGCGCGCCTTGTGGTCAAAGCGATCCTCGGCCTGCGCGTGACAACGAGTTCAGATGCGGAGCTCAGCGCTGCCATCAATGCTCGACTTGCCGAACGCTATACGGGCAAGCTTGATGAAAACAAGGCGACATCGGGTCAACGTTTCGCGCGGGCGCTTCATGCCTTCGACGAGTACTTGAAAGGCTCGTCGGGACACGCGGAGCCTGAATCCGAGCGTAAATTGAGTCGCTCGCAAGCAGCGATGGTTGCCGGTTCAGGCATTCATTACTTGCAGCGTCGTCTCGAGACGATGGAGTCGATCGCGCGCTGGCTCGAATTTCGAACGGGCAAAATCTATGCTCTCATCGGTCGCACGATGACGGTGTATCGCGAGCTTTGGGGGATTCTTGCGAGGCCTGAATTCCACCTACGTGGCACCGAACGACGCTTGGAGCTGAATGCATTTTTGACGGGCTTTGTGTCCTCGGCGCGTACCATGCGCTTTCGACCATTCCGAAAAAATGCCTTTCGAGCTGGTCAGGACGCACAGGCGATTCAAGAGGCGCTCATCTTGGGCGATGATACAGTGGCGCTCGAGGGCATGAAGCGTCTACGTCGCGGGATTCGCTGGATATTCATGTTGAATGCCGTTCAATGTGAGATCGCGATTCCGCTGAGTCTCGCGCTTGAACGCCATGCGCGAGCAACTCGACTTCCGTCTGGCATCGGAGATGTATTCAGTGAGAGCGAGCAGAAGCGCTTGTGTACATCGATCGAAGGCCTGCCTGGGCGCTTGCATGTTCTGTCTGACGAGGGTCTTGAGACCGCGGTGAAAGCGGATGTCGCCGCGAGTCTCGCACGAGCCATTGAGCGAGCCACTCAGAGGAAGTGGCGTCCTTGCCTCGCCGAGCTCGATAGCCTCATGGATATCCTTTTAGCCCATAAAAAGGCATTTCCCCGCACCTCCTCGTGCGGGGATTTTTCGTTTTGCCGTTGTTCGGCTAAGCTTGTCCCTATGTCCGTCTTTGTCCTCCAGGGCTCAGCCCCAAATCCCAATCGCCGCATTAATTATCAGGCCGAGCTGAATCAAGAGCAGCTCGACGTGGTTTTGCATGGCGATGGTCCGTGTTTGGTATTGGCCGGAGCCGGTTCAGGCAAGACCCGTACCGTGACCTATCGAGTTGCATACCTCCTCGAGCAGGGGATCGACCCTTCGCAAATCTTGCTTTTGACCTTTACCAATAAGGCCTCAAAAGAAATGCTTCAGCGGGTAAATACCTTGTTAGGTGATGAGACCCGTGGCTTATGGGGTGGAACCTTTCACTCCATTGGGAATCGTATTCTTCGCGCTTTTGCGGAAGAGCTGGGGTATACCTCTTCATTTACCATTCTCGATCAAGACGATGGTCAGAGTTTGATTAAGGCCATCATGAAAGAACGAAAGATCGATCCAAAGGCACGCCGTTTTCCAACCGCCGCAGTTTTGCAAAATGTCATCTCCTATAGTCGCAATACCTTAAAATCAATCGATGAAGTTCTCGAAGAAAAACATCCGAGCTTTGTCGAATTTACGGGCGAAGTGGGGGATATCGCGCGTGACTATGCTAATCGAAAGCAATCGGCAAATGCCATGGATTTTGATGACTTGCTCGTCAATTGGTTGCGTTTATTGCAGCATGTGACCATTGGTGAACACTTACGTTCGCAATTTCGTTTTCTGTTGGTTGATGAATATCAAGATACCAATGCAATTCAAGCAAGTATTGTGATGGAAATGGCCAAGGCGCATAAAAATGTAGTCGTGGTCGGTGATGATGCGCAATCGATTTATGCGTTTCGCGGTGCGGATGTCCACAATATTTTAGATTTTCCACATGTATTCCCAGGCACCAAGGTATTTAAGTTGTTAACAAATTATCGTTCGGTTCCACAGATTTTGGATTTAGCGAATGAATCATTGCTTCACAATACTGAGCAATTCCAAAAAGATTTAATCGCGGTTTTACCAAAAGGAAGTAAGCCGAGCATTATCTCCTGTGCTTCAACACGCCAAGAAGCGCAATATGTTGCCGAGCAAATTCTTGCTTTGCGAGCCGAAGGCATAGCTCTCGCGAATATGGCGGTCCTGTTTCGTTCCTCCGCCCACTCGCAAGCGCTCGAATTCGAACTCATGAAGCGTGATATTCCATATGAATATCGCGGCGGTATGAAATTTTTTGAACGCGCGCATATTAAAGATGCGATTTGTTATATTCGTGTCATTCAAAATACGGCAGACGAAGCTGCTTGGTTACGTGTTCTGGGTTTGCAAACCGGCATCGGGGCAACCACGGCAAGTAATATCACGCAAGAAATCAAACGTGCATCAGATATTCAAGCGATCATTACAACCGATATGGTCGCTCGGCTGCCATCACGTGCACGCGGGGGTTGGGATGGCTTTGTTGAAATTCTCCGTGGCATCGCCGGTCGTTCACCGCGTCCATCAGACATGTTAAAAGCGGTGATTGAATCGACCTATCAAGAATATCTCGAACGCGAATATCCAGACTGGAAAGAACGTTTAGAAGATTTAGAGCAGCTCGTTATTTTTGCGGAAGGCTATCCAGATCCAACGTCTTTTCTCGCAGATATTGCTTTGTATGATGATGTGATTGGAGGTCGTGGCAATCAATCCGCTTCAGCGGATGAGCGCATGGTGCTTTCAACCATTCATCAAGCCAAGGGGTTGGAATGGGACACGGTTTTTATCGTGCATTTAGCGGATGGGTCTTTTCCATCACGTCGTTCACAGGGCGAACAGGGTGGAATCGAAGAAGAGCGACGTTTGTTTTATGTCGCCGTGACCCGCGCGCGTCGTCGTCTCTTCTTGTCCTATCCGATCACTAGTGGTTTTGACACCTTGGTACTCAATCAGCCTTCCTTGTTTTTAGAAGAAGTTCCGGCCGCGCTCATGGAGCGTGTGGAGATTCGTGAAGCGCGTAGCGCGGGATTTTCTCAGCTTTCAAATCCTTCATTTGGCAGAAAATCGAATACGAGTTTTCGTGGCGCCACGAATGACGAGGATCGATCGGACTGGTCTTGGGATGAACCAACGATCTCAATCGATAACGGAGGCGAGCGTTCTTTTCGATCGCCATCACCTTCCACGGTTTGGAAAAAGAAAACCTAAGATATGCAATCAGCTGTATTCTATTCACCCGGATCTCCTGATGCCTTGTGCGCGATTTGCGCTGAGGCCATTATCGATGCCTATCTCGAACGCGATCAGCAATCGCGTGTTCGAGTTGAGGTTTCGGGTGGTTTTGATGCGATCTTTATCACCGGCATGGTGCAGAGCACGGCAGATGTCGATGTTGCTTCGGTTGTGCGCCGTCAATTAGGACGTTTTGGAGCGGGTTTAGAAATCGAGCCCTTTGTTTCAATGGAAACGGTGGCAGCCTGGCAGCCAGAGCCGATGACCCATGTCACGGCATATGCAACCAATGAGACGCCAGAAGCGATTCCTGCCGCGAGTGCATTTGCAAAACGCATAAACAATGCGCTTGAAACCTATCGTCAAACCGACGAACAGGGATTTTGGCTCGGACCGGACATTGAGGGCTCGGTCTTATTGCAAAAAAATAAAATGCCTCAGGTATTTTTACGTGTCGAACAGGGGACGGAGAAAATCCAGGATGTTCGTTCAAAATTAGCGGCTTGCCTTGGTCAGCTGATTCCTGGGGTTAAAGTCAGAACAAATGATGGAGGACTCGTCGAACGCCGCGGAATGCATACCGCACTCGGTTCAAGTGCGCGTCTATTGCCAATGTATGGCATGACGGGGATGGCTTCGATTTCTCCAATCGGGCGCGATCTACGTGATCCGCAAAAGGCAGGGGCTTGGCTTGCACGAGCCGCGGCAAAAAACCTCGTAAAACAAGGGCATGAAGCAGTTGTCGTGCAGCTCGCCTATGAGCCTGGGAGAAAAGATCCATTCGCCATCAGCGCGAAGAATGAAAAAGGCGAACGCCTCGAGCAACAAATTCCAGTTGAATCCGTGCATCTTGATCGAGCTCTATCCTGGTGGCGTCCAGGGCTTAACCTAGCCGCATATTTGGATCATTTGCTGGGAGGGGAGGCGCTTCCATGGGAAACATGATACGCTGATTCGGCTATGTCAAAACACGCTTCTTTTCTTCTTCTGCTTGCCATTCTGGCCGCCTTTGGTGCAGGATGTAGCGCAGAGAATCCAACGGCCAAACAAGGGAATCTCCCGTTAGACACCTATGCTTACGACAAAGGCTCAGCTCAAGTAAAAGATTCGCCAAAAGCGGCCAATGAAACCGCGACCGCACCACCAAGTGCTGTTCAAAACCAAGCTCCAATTCCACCAACAACTCCTCCTCAACCTCCAACAACTATGAATGAAGCATTCGCATTTCCTGGCGTTCTTCCAGAATCAGAAACCAAAAAAATGGTCCATTTGAAGACGACGAAGGGAAATATTACTTTTGAAATTTTGCCAAAAGAAGGTCCAAAAGCAGCTTCGAATTTTGTCTATCTGACAAAAAAGAAATATTACGATGGTCTCTCTTTTCATCGCGTAGTTCCAGGTTTTGTGATTCAAGGCGGAGATCCAACCGGCACCGGAATGGGTGGCCCAGGATACAAGTTTGAAGATGATAAAGTGAACTTGCCATACAAGGCCGGTATTGTGGCTATGGCGAATGCGGGGCCAAATACCAATGGGTCGCAATTCTTTATCATGCTTGAAGATAATCCACTTCCACCAAACTATTCGATCTTTGGTCGCGTAGTTACCGGATTGGATGTGGTGCGTAAGATTACGGTTGGCGACGTCATGACGAGCGTCACCTTGGAAGACATCAAATAACAAGGTATTGTAAGGGGATGAAACGACCCCTTTTTGCCATCGCCGCCGGGGGTATTATCCTCGGCGGTTTTGCATATGCTTTTCGTACGCCAATTCAAGATTGGTGGGAATTGCAATCAGCACCTGTGCTTCCAGCTGCTATTCATAAAGTTCCTAGTCAAACCGGAAAAGACACGGCCTTGAATCTTCAAGATGCCTCTCCAGTCGAAGGCGGAGTTGCGACATCGCAAAATTTCATGCTGGTTTCAAATCCGCCAAAGTCAAAACCAGCTCCACTTGATCCGCTTGATGCAAAACAAGGATTGCCGGCTGAGATGAATCTTGATGTTCCATTCACATCACAAGCTCCATCTCAAAATTGGGACATGCCTTTTCAAGAAGCCTGTGAAGAAGCTTCAGCGATCATGATCGATGCCTATTACCAAGGAAAGTCAGGAATTCTGCCAAAGCAAGAATCCGAAGATCAGATCAAAAAGATTGTGGACTATGAGGTAAAAACGCTTGGGCATTATGAGGATACATCGAGCACTGAAATGCAAAAGTGGATTTCTGGCTATTTTGGATATGAGGACATTCGAATTCTTCCGATCCGCAATGCCGAAGATATTCAAAGAGCTGTCGCGAATGGATATCCCGTTTTGGTTTTAGCGGATGGAAAAAAGTTACCAAACCCAAATTTTCGAAATGGGGGACCTCCGTATCATGTGCTCGTCGTGAAGGGATATAGCAAGGGGCGCTTTATCACCAATGATCCAGGAACCAGAAAAGGCCAAAACTTTACCTATGCCTTTGATGATTTAATCAAGGCTTCGCATGATTGGACTGGCAAGGCTGCTGATGGTCCGGCCGTGATGATGATTGTCATGCCAAAAACAAAGTAATACCTATGGATATCCGACTAAAAGCAATATTGTCCGCACTGGTATTTTGCAGTGCCGCGGCGGGAACGGCTTTTGCGGTACGTGAGGCAACCTTGTATCGCATCGCCCATCAGACAAAAGAACCAGTAAAAACGGAGCAACCGAAGCCTCAGCCGAATGAGCAAATTCCACCAATTGTGGTGACTCCATCGCAACCCGTAGAGCCAAAAGAAATCTGTAAAAAAAGTACGGATGGCATTATGACGGCTTGTATTGGTCGGAATGCGATGTTGGATGAACAGGGAAATCTCCAATTTGATAATCCAACATTCATCTACGGAACCACCACGGCATTTGAAAATACTGCCAATTGGAAAGTGGTAGATGAAAAGGGGACGATTATCTCGCAAGGGTTTTACACGGTCGCGAGTCGCGATGTGGGTGTTCCTGGCTCATTTAGTGCTTGGGCATTTTATGATGCGACCCCAAAAACAGCTTCGGGCAGTCTCATGATCTACGAGGCTTCAGCTAAAGATGGCGAGCCGATTCACGAGGTTGTGTTTCCTGTGAACTTTCTCTACAAAGTCGGAAAAATGAATGGTTGCGATGAATTAAGTGGAAGCAAGGTCGCTGTCTACTGGAGCAATCTCAAGAAGCAAAAAGATCAAACTGATTGCGCCGAGGTTTTTCCGGTCACGCACACGGTCTGCGGTGATGCGACCTCAAATCAGCTCATAGCCGTGCACGAACTGTTAAAAGGACCAACAGCTTGGGAAAAATCAAAAGGCTATACAACTAATCTGCCCGATGGTCTGACGACACCAGAGATTCATCATAATGCACAAGGAAAATTTTTAGATTTTCCATCTGGTTTTGAACAAGTAGCCGGCTCTTGCCGTGTTGGTGCAATCCGCGCACAGTTTGAAAAGACGGTTGAGCAGGGTATCGGAATTGGTGTGAAAGGACAGACCGCCGAAATCTTGCAACCATAAAAACATGTATCTTACCGCGGCCTCGGCTGGAATTATCGCAGGAGTCATCATCCTGTTTTTAGCGCACGTCGCTCCACGTTTTGGCGCCGGTAATTTTGTGCGAGATGTAGACCAGCCGCGAATCTTTGGAAAAGAATTGACTCGTCGTGAATCTCATTTGGTTGGTGTACTAACCCACTTGGCCATTTCGGGTGTATTTGGTTGCTTATATGCCATCCTGATTCACTTTGGGATTTTTCAAAGTTTTGGCATCCTGCCTATTTTGATTTGGAGCGCCGTATTATGTGTTTTTATGGGTGGGGTAATTATTCCTCTTGAAGGTCATGGGATTTTTGGCATCAAAGAGGACGCCTGGTTTCCAGTTGATTTATTGGTTTCAAATATCTTGTGGGGAGTTCTCTTTTGGATGACGATGCGCCTATGGATCGTCGCAAATTAATTGCTATTGCCTTAACCGGCTTCATTGTCGGTTTACTGGGTTTTGTTTTGCTGTTTCAAACAAAGCCGAGCCCAGAGCTATCTACTAACGTCATTCCCGCGAAGGCGGGAATCCACCCCACCGGCCGACCGGTGGATTCTGGCCTGCGCCAGAATGACGGAGCAGGTATATCGGATGTAAACAACAAAATCCCACAAGGAAAAATTCAAACGCCCGAATCCGTTTTGCGACAATCGCTTTTTCTTGAGGCATGGAAAGCGCGCCAGGCATGGAAAATTCAAGCTGGAACACGGGTCTTGCTCATTCCTCATCATTTGGTAGCAGCAAAAGAAATCTCCTCTCTTCTAAGTTCAGTTCCAAAGCGCCCAAGCAAAATCTTTTTTATTTCGCCGGATCATTTTTCACAAGGAAAAACGACGCTTACCACCACCGACTCGGTCTTTGAGGGTCTGACTGCATTCTCCGCACTTTCTTCAATCTCATCACTCCGCACCGACTCAGCTCCTTTTCTAAAAGAGCATGGCGTCACCGGTCTCACGCCTTTCATCGCCAAGCAGTGGCCTGAAATTCCGTTCATGCCAATCATGATTCGTTTAGACGCGACTCAGGCTGATCGCGATGCAGTGTCCGCAGCTCTTGTGGATGAATTGAAAAAAGATCCACAGGCTTTGCTTATTTCCACCGTCGATTTTTCGCATTATCAACCTGCTGAAGTCGCTGATCTGCATGATGAGCTCGCGCTCGATGTTGTTCAAAGCCTCGCAGATCGCGAAGCGGATCAGGTCGAACTCGACTCGCCAGGAGCTCTCGCTATCACCCTCAAAGTCGCGCGTGAGCTTGGTTTGGGTAATGTGACCATTCATGCGCATACCAATTCACTCCGCATCTTGCAGGCTCAAATCGCGCAAGATTCGACAAGTCATATTCTTGCTTCATTTGCGCCTGGAAATATCCAAATACAAAAAACACTTTCTTTGTTTTTTGTTGGTGACATGATGTTTGATCGCAAAGTTGCTGATCGTTCAAAAAAAGACATCGCATATCCCTTTAGTTTGATTCGAGGCAGTGAAGATCGATTCTTCAAAGGCATGGATGCGGTGATTGGAAATTTCGAATGTCCTGCGACGAGCAAGCGCTTACCGCCGGTAAAAGAAATTGATTTTGCCTGTCATCCGCTTGTGTTAACGACACTCAAAAAGCTTGGTTTTAGCGCGGTATCTCAGGCGAATAATCATAGTCTCGACCAGGGGAGAGAAGGAGCGGAAGACTCCAAGAGAAATATTACTAAAGCGGGGATTGCTGTTTTTGGTGATCAAGTAAAAGACGATGCCGATTCTTCAGGTGTAACCTTGATTCGTCGTGGCCAGGGTTTTACCGTACTCGGTTTTAATACAAGTGATAATCCCTTAGTCTGGAGTGAAGCCGAAGAGACCATTACACAGCTCCGAGTCAAAAATCCGGCGCAAAAAATTATTGTCTTCATGCATTGGGGAAATGAATATCAAGCAAAGCCAAGTCAACAACAGGTTGAGCTCGCGCATCGGTTTATTGATATCGGCGTAGATGTTGTTATTGGCGCGCATCCACATTGGGTTGAATCCATCGAAGTCTACAAGAACAAACCAATCGCGTATTCGCTCGGTAATTTTATTTTTGATCAAGATTGGTCAAAGGAAACGCAATTTGGTCTTACCGCGGGCCTGGTCTTTAAAGAAAAACAAACAGAGTTACATCTGTTTCCAATTCGCATTGATCAAAGTCGTCCGCAATTACTGACCGGTGATGATCGTAAACAACGGCTAGACAATCTCGCAAATATTTCCGATCAAACAATTTCAGCCCAAATCAAAAAAGGGGTTATACTACTCACGAATTAAATCCGCTCTTCTTCTCTTTTATATTTGTATGTCAGACATCAAACAACGCCTCTGGATCCCGGTGGCTTTTTCCGTAGGCGCAACTGTCGGGATTGCGGGTGCGTATCTTCTATTAAAGAATCCACCGATGCCAGGAGTGAACTTTCCGGCTCCACTCCCGTCGGCAGAAGCTCCAGCAGTAGATGCCAATGTCCCGTATACCAGTTCTACCGATGATCAAAACCCTCTGCCATCTTCCACGCTAGAACAGATTGAGGTTGATTGGAAAAAAACAAAGGAGATGTCTTTTGTTGAAGAGTTCAAAAAAGGAGGAAAGACCTGGGTTGCCATCAATGAGGGTGAGGATATTGGGTATATCGAGGTATTTCCCTCTGTATCCGGATGGATCCTGGGAACGGTGAAGGACGGAAAATACAAAGGATATGATCTGATCAAATGGTCATGGGCTGAAGGAGGTATGGGTTCAGAGGGTTTCTATGTTGATGTGCTCGCTTCTCCCGATAGAAAAATTTGGCTAACGGATTACTCTATAGAAGCGCCGAAGATTCTGAACAAATGGATTGAGAAAAATTTCGCTCGAGGAAATTTTTCGCTAGAAGCAAAGTCTCTGCCGCAAACCCTGAATCTCGTAGGCGGGGGAGTGTTGTCCTTAGTTGCTTCTGGAACAACGAATTATTACACCTGTAATGCAATTTTCTGTGATCAGAAAAAGTTTGGCATCACAAAAGAGGGGGTCTCCGTATATACAGGTGTAGACACATACATTGGGATGGGAAGATCGGTTAAAGATGCATATGTCGCGTACAGCGAGGACGGTCAGGTTTTTGCCTATTCTGCGCTACAACCAGAATTGGTAAAGCAAAGTGGAATACAAACCGTAAAATCAAATGAGATCGCCTGGAGCGGTCCGATCAAAGGCGTGAATGTGGAATATGATCCTACCTATACCGGTGGCTGTGGAATCCATGATTACGGCAAAGTTGTGACTTCAGATGAAGCGAATAGTGGTGGCGGCTTACAAGAAGCAGGGACCTTCCTCAATCAAAAAGTCTATATCCCAAAAAATCCAGCTGAAAACACACTCGTCAAAGTAGCTTATGAAGGCTGGCTGACCTTTGACGAAAAGAAAACCATGGGCGATTTCTTGAAAAAGTTTCCTGTTCCAGTCTTCTTCCAAAAAGACACGCTTAATCAGTGGATCCGTTTTCAAGTCACAGACGCAATCCCTGCTGCCGAATGTGGTAAGCCCGTCATCTATCTCTATCCAGAAAAGACGACGGATATTTCCGTTCGCCTCCCGAGCTTCGTAAATGTCACGGTCAGTGATCCGACATACCCACGCCAAGGCTGGAATGTTACGGCTCATCCAGATGGCTCGCTTCAATATGCGGATGGAAAAACCTATGGCTCCCTCTACTGGGAAGGGACAGGAATTGGATATCAAACCCCAAAGACCGGCTGGATCGTAAAGGGGAGTGAGGCTGAGGCCTTTTTAGACCGCACCTTGGTGCAATATGGTTTGAACAAAAAAGAATCCCAAGACTTCAAAGACTTCTGGCTCCCAATTATGCAAAAGCATGATTTGATGCGCGTCTCATTCTTGGTTGAAGATTGGTCTAAGGCAGCGCCATTAAGCATCACGCCTCGCCCTGATACCAATATCCGCATCTTCATGGACTGGCAGCCAGTTTCTGAGGCAAGCAATATCAAACCTCCAGTCATCAAGACCCCAACCCGCAAAGGCTTTACCTTAGTCGAATGGGGCGGGACCTTGTATCGATAAACGTAGGGATGAGTTGATTCTCCCGAGACACAAAAAAACCGCGTTCAATGCGGTTTTTTTAATGGTGCACCCCGAGGGGATCGAACCCCCGACCTCGTGGTTCGAAGCCACGCGCTCTATCCAACTGAGCTAGGGGTGCAGGATTGCGCCTAGCCTTCTTCTTTTTCGATCTTCAACATCTTCGTCCCACTGTTCCAACCCTTGGCTTCTAATCCGGCTTGCGCTGCGGCGACCTGAGCTTCTTGCTTTGAGGTACCTCGGCCAACCGCGACCATCTCTTTATCAAGAAAGACGCCAACCGTAAACTCCTTATTGTGATCCGGTCCACGTTCTTCCAAGACTTTGTAGGTTGGAGTCACGCCGAGCATTTCTTGGGATGTCTCTTGAAACTTACTCTTTGGATCAACGTAAAGCTCATTTTTCAAGATGAACTCAAGATGCGACAAGATGTGCATGTTGATAAAGTCCTCTGAAGGCTTAATGCCTCCATCCATGTAAATTGCGCCAATAATCGCTTCAATGGCATTCGCCAAGATATACATGCGCGCCTTCGAGTTCTTATCTCGAGCTTCGCCCTTTGAAAGGAGAAGAAACTCTTCAAATTGCAATTGGGTCGCAATACCAGCCAAAGTTTTTGCATTCACCAAGGCAGCTCGCCAATTGGTAAGTTCGCCTTCCGGGTTCGCGTAATTTCGAAACAAGTGTTCCGTAACAATCAGTTCAAGCACCGCATCGCCCAAAAATTCCAAACGTTCATTGTGTGGATAGCCAAAATCCGCATGTTCATTAATATACGAACGATGCGTAATTGCCTGAATAATCAGGCTCTGGTCTTTGAAGGAGTATCCAAGACGTTTTTCAAGGACATCGAGGTTTTCAATCTTGTACTCTTCCATAGATTTAGGCTGGTTCTTGTGGAAGCGCGGTGCCTTCGGTTACAGCAGGGGCTTCTTCTTTTTCTTCCTTTGGCTTTTGCTTATCAGCTTCTTTTTCAACGCCCTTTGCCATTTGGTCACGAAAAACAGCGCCTAAAACGCCATTCACAAATTTACCAGATGACTCTCCACCAAAGGTTTTTGCGAGTTCAATAGCTTCATTGATCGCGACTTTGGATGGAATCGAGGGGTCGAGCTTTAATTCAAATGTCCCCATGCGCAATACATTACGATCAATCGTCGTAATTTTAGGCAAAGGCCAGTCAGGGGCGAATTGGGTGATTGTGTTATCAATCATCTCGCGATTCGTCAAAATACCCTTAACTAACGCAAGACCGAACTCTTTTTCATCGAGTTCAGGGGCAAATTCTTCTAAATTTCGCTCCATGATCGCCACTGCATCAGGTTTAGCCTCATGAAAATCCCACTCATAGAGGGATTGCAGCGCGATAGCACGAGCAAGATGACGATTAGACATAGGTCAAAAAAGAGCGATTAACGAGCAAGAGACCACCGTTTAGTGGGTGTGTCCTTCGTGCGCGTGGTCGTGTTCAGCGGTTTTTTTGGAAGGTTTGGCTTTCTTAAGCAATTTTTCCATCTTTTTGTCCGCACCCTTACGATGGATCTTGTGACCATTGTATTCTAAGGCACCAGGGGCTGCCTGATGAGGACGATGTGTAGCGCCAGTTTTCTTATCAACGGCTAAAATCTCCTTTTTAAGTGCAAAATGCGCTGCACGGCGGCGTTTGTCAGAGCTTGTTCGGCGATGTCCAGGAAGTCCCATAGAAAAATGATGATTATGCCGCTATATTAGCAGGAATTTTTGGATTTGGCAAGTGTCATGCGGCTGAATCCTTGATTTTTTGTAAATAGTTGCTATACTTCGGTCAAATTCACCCTTTATTTTCACCGATATGATTGAACAAACCCTCGTTCTTGTGAAGCCAGACGGCGTGCAGCGCAGCTTAATTGGGGAGATTTTAGCCCGCCTCGAACGCACGGGTCTCAAGATTGTCGCTTTGAAGATGGTGACCCCAAGCAAGGATCAAGCTGATCGTCACTATGCATTGACCGAAGAATGGATGCAGATGGTCTATTCCAAGGCTAAGGCAAAGTACGAAGCAAACAACGAACCATTTCCATATCCAGACTATAAGGCATACGGCGGTTCTATTAAGGACGGTCTCGTGACCTTCTTAGCCTCCGGTCCAGTGGTCGCCATGGTATTAGAAGGGGAGATGGCTGTTTCCTTGACGCGCAAGATCGTTGGCGCAACCGAGCCAGCATCGTCCGCTCCAGGAACCATCCGCGGCGACTTCTCGCTCGACACCTATGCCTTGTCAAATGCGCAAAACCGCCCACTTCGCAACTTGATTCACGCTTCTGGCAATATCGAAGAAGCCAAGAACGAAGTCCCAATTTGGTTCACTGCAAATGAAATCAGCAAAGTGAATGGTGCTCTCGACGCCATCATGTACGACGAAAAGCGCTTTATCTAAAGCAAACAATTGCCCAAAACGTCCCCCAGAGCTCAGCAGAGCAACGGGGGATTTTTGTTTAATACAGTTTGACAACTTTTTTTATTTTTATTATGTTGTATTCATGACATCACACTCTGTCGTGTCCAACACGTCTCGCGTCACCATGATCGCGAAGTGCTTTGTCATTGTCCTCACAAAGGAGCTGGGCTAATGTTTTCGAAGGCGCCACATGGCGCAAGTAAGATTACAAAAGCCCTGCCATCCGGTGGGGTTTGTTCGTTTCACAGTTCTTTACACACAGGGAAAGACAACACATGAAAAATTTGCGTGGCAACCAGGGTTGTAGCGTCGATCGAGTCTCGCTTCTCTCCGAGCATGGAGGGAGCTTCACTGAGGACGGGCTTTACGAGTCCGGCAAGGATTCGTCCGTTGCAAATCCACCCGCGGCTTCCAAGCAACCCTACGATGTACGTCGTGAAGTTGAAGAGGCGTGCAGGCTTATGGGCGGCAAGTGGAAGATTCGTTTTCGGCGAAATGGAGCGGTGAGCATGAAGCGCATTCCGGAGAACAGGGAGCACGCCTGATGCACGATGATCGAAAGTTTCTCAACACGCATCCGCAGCTGATTCCGCTTCCAACCGACATCAAGCAACGGCGCGCCCTGCTCGATCAACACTCGGTCTTGCGTGGCGAAGCGGTGCGTAATCGCTTGCTGCTTGACGCGCTTGCTGGTCTTGAAGGCGAGCAGGCTCTGCATGCGCTGCATGTTTACTATCGACGGGCATACGATCTGTCGGAAGCGAACTACGATCGGGACCGTCAGTACATGCTGGCGGCGATGCAGACGGCGCATGATGCGCATGCCAAATTGCTGGGAGCATTCCTCACCAAGCGCGAGCTGGTGCATTTGCAGATGATTAGCGATGTGGCGACGGCGAATAATCCGGTCGACCTATTGCGCATCTCGACGCGTGCAGCTCGTCAGGTGATTCGAAACCCACATGATGCGATCTCATCGCGTATCGCCTTCGAAGGCGCGCGCTTGCTCCGCATGACCCAGCTCGAGTTCGAAGCGAGTCTCTACGGTCTCTCGAGAGAGGGGCTAACGGGCTCGATGCGAAGCTTTACGAGCGCGCTCGAAGACATGTTCTTCGAGCCCAAGCATAGCGAGCGCTATATGGTCGAGGTTGACCTCGATCCAAAAAACGCTTTTCGGGTGAGTGGCAAGCCTCGTGTGCGAGGACGGAATGATCCCATCGGTAGCAGGAATAACGGATACGAACGGATTAGTTTTCCTTTCGACGTTCGTTTTGTTCTTGTTCGAGGGCGGAGCATTCCGGTCTTCTATGACTCGCGAGTCAAAGAGGCCTTGTCGCTCAAGCTGCTGCGCAAAGAGGAGCGCGACCCGCGCTCCTTGCATGATCTATGCGGTGCGAAGTTCGTCTTCTTCACTCAACAAGATCTCGAGGCTGCCGTAAGTGCTTTGCGTAACGCCGTCGTGCGTTACCCGGGTTGTGTATTCGGCGAAGCCTCAAGTCTTGAACGTTCGGGCGTCCTGGATGCAGAAAACACCTCTAGTGCGGATGAGTTCCGTGCGTGGAAATTCAACATCCTGTTCGGCGGTCGTTACTTCGAGCTGCAGTTTATGCTCGTTGGCGACTGGGTGAATGAGTGGGCTTCGCATGGAAAAGAGAACCACGATCTTTACAAGCTACGAGCTTACCTGGAGCATCTCTTTCCGCGTCTCTGGCCACAAGAAATCTATGACATCGATTGGACTGACCCTGGTCTCGGCCAGCGTCTCCATGAATCAATGCTTCACCGCATTGGTAAGGATGTGATGGGTATGACGGTGGCCTAACTCGCCCCACACCGCACGGTGTGGGGCTTTTTGTTTGGGGTGTTGACGTGGAGCCGTCGAAGATTCATATTTCTCATACCGGGATTCGGCTGAGATTTCGGGCTAAATCGTGTTATTGGGGCAACGATTTCGTTGTCGATTCGTCGACAGCGGCCAATCAGGTCTCGAAGCCGTGGCTTCGCGATGACTGCCCCGGCAGCGTCTGCTTACGATTTGCGTTTCCATCGGCTCCGGCTGATAGACTCGCAACTTGCGACATTGTGCTCACTTACGTGGATATACCGATAATCTCACCACTCCCGGTTTTTGATACAAAAAAGCTCCACATTGCGATGTGGAGCTCAACTAGCGGTGCGATGGGGAGGTGGTCTGCGCCGCTTTGGGAAGGGATTCAAGGTAGTCAACATACGCTTGAGCCAAGTCTTCGGCCCGAACGCGCGAAGGGACTTGTGCCGGCGCCTTGTGCGTTCCCCAGGATAGGAGAAAGCCATTTGGATGCACAAACCATTTCCCAGCTTCGCCTGCCTTGAGGAGCACTTTTTGGACATGGGTATTGTGCAGATCGAGCATTGTCGCCAGATCGTTTCGATTGACGCCATACTCTGACCCATTAGGGCTCGTGTAAATCACGAAGCGAATCTGCGGCCCTTCCTCAAACAGGACGCTGTTCATGCCTTGTGCGCCGGTGACGAGACAGGCGACATCGCCTGTGCTCGCTGTATAGCGCTTCACGATTCGTGGATCCTTAGCCATCGCCCGTTTCTTTTCTTGGGCGAGCGCACGCTTTCGCATGCCGTCAAAAATTTGACTCATCGCCGTGACGATCCACCAGTCATCGACATCGGGGCCTGTAGCCAAGGCGCTCAGTACGGCACTGAGTCCCGTCGAGGAGAACTGGCGAGCATGTTCTGCGGTGAGCTCAGGAGCGATCGATAGATACGCGTTTCCGGTCGAGTCAGTCGCATCCACCATCTGAACAAGCGCTTGCAGCGCTCGTTGCTCTTCGAGCGGAGCGTGGCGTTTCATCAGTTGTGCAAAGCACGAATGCTGCCTTCCGGCTGCATCGCGCTCGCCCTTGATACCGGCGCTCAGGTCAAGGAGAAGGTCTTCCGGCCTTCTCCCAAAACCCCTTCCATCCCAGTCGGCGGAAACGAAGTGTATCGGCAGCCTCTCGGCTCCTCGAATGTATGTACGGGCAGCCCAGACCGAGGCGCAGGCATCCAGATCCGGATGCTTGTGGGTAAAGATTGTTCTTGCAATGTTCGACTTTGGCACGGTGTACCTCCAGGGGAATAGGACGACTCTGACCTACCACGAACAGGGTGACTCGTCAATCCTTGACGGTAAGCAAAGTCATGTTTATGATGGCTTTTACGGTCAGTAACTTTGCTCTTTTGCTCAATTTGGTGCCCGTTTTTCGACAAGCCATGGAGGATGACTCATGAACCATTCTGCAGAAAATTCCAACCAAGGTTCGGACGATGGTCTCGCGGAGCAACCCGCTGATTCCATTCAGATTCCGCCGCCGCGCTCGAGCGATCGTCGGCGTCGTCAGGTCGATTCCGACAATCCGCGCGATGCGGAAGTGCAATACGAGCGCGCCATTGCGAGCTCGGCCGCCGAGCAACTTGCGCGGACATCGCGTAAGTAAAAACAACTCAAGCCCCACGCTACAATGTGGGGCTCATAGCCCGATACCGTATGGTATTGGGCGCCTCCCTACATCGCATGGTGTAGGGATTTTTGTTCGGAAAGCCCTGCTAGGCTTGACGTTCCGCTTGTTACCTGTTCGCATTTGCCCTATTATTGCGGACATAATTCAATTTGTTCCTACTTCTCCTTACGCTATATGGCAAAAATGACGAAGTCACAGATGGTAAAGACGCTGGCCGAAAAGACCAGCATGTCAAAGAAAGACGTGCAGACCTTACTCGATACGATGGTTGCCTTGGCCTACAAACAGGTGAAGACCGCCGGTGAATTCGTGGTTCCAGGCTTCGGTAAGCTTGTGAAGGTGAAGCGTAAGGCTCGCCAGGGTCGCAACCCAGCAACGGGTGAAACCATCTCGATCCCAGCCAAGACCGTGGTTAAATTCCGCGTCGCCAAGGCTGCAAAGGACGCCGTCCTCTAAAGCGTGATAAAAAACTCTCTCAGTCATCTGAGAGAGTTTTTTTGTTTTTCGGGCTCGCGAACCGTATACTCGGCACATATGGAAAATATTATCGGCGCCTATGCTCCAAAAACCTTGCGTGACTTGCGAACGAGCTGTGTGCGCGACGTGCGTGCAGAAGCGATTTCGCTTGGTGGCTTGGTATTGATTGCGATCTGCGCGCTGATTTC
This sequence comes from uncultured Gammaproteobacteria bacterium, assembly GCA_964426815.1. Lineage (GTDB taxonomy): Bacteria > Patescibacteriota > Patescibacteriia > 2-12-FULL-60-25 > 2-12-FULL-60-25 > JADZEJ01. The sequence goes on from CAYRRZ010000009.1 coordinate 23,532, forward strand.
GGTGGTTGCTTTTTTAATGCTTGGATCGGCCGCAATTACTTCGGCGCAAAGAGCGATCATTGCACTTTTGTCATTTGGCGCGTGGCTATATGCCGTAGATTCTTTGTCTGAGCGTCTCACCTTGGTGAATCAAGAAGTTCACTTCTCCTCCTTTTTTTCAAGACGTCGAGCTATTCCATTGGTTGAATTGGAAGCGATGATCTTGGTTCAGCAGGGATTTAATTTAGAGCAGGGGATGCAGAGTATCGAATTTCGTCGTCATGGGTTTCGACCTGATCGCATTACGCTTGGTCCATGTTGGCGGCGCTATCGACTAGAAGATTTTCTGCATTCTGTAGAGCTTGCTTTAAATGATCCGCATCTTCTAGAAGAAGTGCGCTGATCTCATGCTACACTTGAGAAGAGATATGAAAGAAAAAAAGCCAAAAGCCGCGAATGCTTCGAGCAGGTCGCAGAAAAAAGTATCGGTCAGCGTGAATGAAAAAGGCGTGAAGCATTACATGCATTGGATTTGTTCGCCTGGAAACAAATGTGTACCGCTACAAGATGAGTCTTTTACGGACAATCTCAATTGGCGCATTTTTCGCATTATGGCCGAGTTTATTGAGGGCTTTGAATTTCTGTCAAAATTAAAAGGTGAAGTCACGATTTTTGGAAGCGCCCGTGCCCTCCCAGGAAATCCGTATTACAAAGTCGCAAAAGAATTGGGATACATGCTCGGAAAAAATGGTTACACCGTGGTCACGGGTGGCGGACCGGGTATGATGGAGGCAGGCAATTGGGGTGCCTTTGAAGCCGGTGGCGATTCCGTTGGTCTCGATATCGAATTGCCAATGGAACAACGCCGCAATCAATTTGTGAAAAAGGGGATGGGCTTTCATTATTTCTTTACACGTAAGGTGATGCTCTCAGCCAGTGCTCAGGCGTATGTAATTATGCCGGGCGGCTTCGGTACATTGGATGAGATGACCGAAATGATTACCCTTATCCAGACCGGAAAAATCCCTGCCACGGTTCCAGTTATCTTAGTTGGTAAAAAGTTCTGGCAACCGTTCATGGATTGGATTATGAACACCGTGATTGACGAACAGCGTTTTGTGGACAAAGATGAAATGCACTTCGTGCATTTAGTTGATTCGGCGCAGGAAGCCTTCGATATTATCCATAATACGACGAGCGAGCGAGAATTCGGATAAACCCGCCCGTCATTTTTTCACCAAAACATATGTTAAAAGCTTCGGATATTCCAAAGAAGTCTTTAGCGCTCCATAAAAAGTTGCGCGGAAAGATTAGTGTTGTCGCAAAAGCCTCAATCAAGACACGTGAAGATTTGTCTTTGATTTATTCACCAGGCGTTGGCGCTGCTTCCTCAGCGATTGCAAAAGATCCAAAACAAGCAGACGCCTTAACCTGGCGTCGCAATGCGGTGGCCGTGGTTTCAGATGGCTCCGCCGTTTTAGGTTTAGGAAATATCGGTGCTTTAGCCGCGCTTCCGGTGATGGAAGGGAAGTGCGCGATTTTCAAACGCTTTACCGGTATTGATGCAGTGCCAATTGTCTTGTCGACACAAGATGTCGAAGAGATTATTACGACGGTCAAAGCCATTGCTCCAACCTTTGGCGCAATTCAGCTTGAAGATATTTCTGCTCCGCGCTGTTTTGAAATCGAAGATCGTTTATCAGAAGCGTTGGATATTCCCGTCATGCATGATGATCAGCATGGCACGGCAATCGTTGCCTTGGCGGGTTTGTTGAATGCAATGAAACTAACCAAGCGCAAGCAACCTGGTTCAACGCGCATTGTGCTAAACGGTGCTGGTGCTGCAGGAACGGCTATTGCTCGTTTGCTACTCGTTGCTGGATTTACCAATGTGATCGCATGCGATCGTACGGGAATTATCTGGAAGGGCCGTCCTGATTTGAATGAAGAAAAAAAGAAATTAGCCGCCATCACCAATGAATCAAAAATGAAGGGGAGTCTGACCGATGCCTTGGTCGGTGCCGATGTCTTTATCGGTATTTCTTCCGCCGGTGCATTAACAGGCGACATGGTTCGTACCATGGCTAAACACCCAATCGTATTCGCGCTCGCAAATCCGGTCCCAGAAATTTTGCCTGATGAAGCGCGCAAAGCTGGTGCAGCGGTTGTCGCAACGGGTCGAAGTGATTATCCAAATCAGCTAAACAATGCCTTGTGCTATCCAGGCTTGTTTCGTGGCATGCTCGATAAGCGTGTTTCAAAAGTAACGGATGAAATCAAGCTTCGTGCCGCCAAAGCTTTGGCTGGTTTCGTAAAAACCCCAACAGCAGATCGCATTGTCCCAAATATGTTCGAAAAAGGCTTGCATGAAGCCATGGCAAAAAGCGTGAAGTAATTGAGAATGGTATACTGAGCGGGAACTATGAAAAACGAGCTCCCGAATCCATTTTTGCGTCCCGCCGAATTACCACAGGCTACCAATGCCTCGAGCGGTATTCGTGAACGCGAGGCCGCGCCAGCGCAGCTTGAGCCAACCGAGGCCTATGTTGATCCAAAAAGCGCGAATGCCTTTATTGCAAAGCGTACTCAGGATCTCGATGCAAAACTGCGCACAGCTTCTCCAGAAGAACGCGCCTCGATTCAAAACGAGCTAGGTTCTTTGCGCGCCTTCAAACGAAAGATGGATCTTCGAGTCAAAAAAGATGGCGAAGATACACTCGTCGAAAACCCATATTTTGGAGGTGAAGTTGAATTCGGCGAAAAAGAAGTCACAAAGGAACAAGCGCAGAAATTACTCGACCTCGCCCTTGAAGAGCAAAGACAAGCGGTTCAAGCTCGCGATAAAGTCATGCGAGAAGTTCGTGGATACTATGGCATGCATGAGCAAGCGATCCACTCAGCCGACAAAAAAGAAATTGAATCTGGCATGAGCGAGCGTTTGCATGAAGCCTTGGATAAATTAGACGAAATAGAAACCCGGGTTTCTAAGTACGAAAAGCTCGTTTCATTGACAGCGCTTCGCGAAGCATTGTTGACTCGGCGTGAGGAGATCATGAAAGAATTGAAGCAAATTGATCGCTTGCATGAAAATGCATCTGTCCAAGCGCGAGAATTGCACAAATCTGCCATGGATAAAAACAGCCTGGCCGAAATGCGTCGCGGAAATGCATTTTTGATGGGCGTACAATCCGAAATCGTTGGTCGTCCAGCAACAGCCGCTGAAGAGTTCGCTTCAATGAATGAAAGTATCGCAGAAGCGCAAGAAAGAGATCGCTTAGCCGAACATGCACGCCGTCTCAGAAATATTGCCGACACAACGGCTGGTCTTGCGCGAAAAACCGGCAGCGCTCGTCACCAAGAAGTTTCTGCCTATGATGAACAGATGGCGCAAATCGCACAGCAGCGAGCAGAAAAAGCCGAGGCTGACTTGGTAACGAATGACGCAAAACGCCGAATCGCCGCCACGCGTTATCCAGAGGCTGAAAAAAATGTCATCCGATCACGCATTCGTGAAGAACGAGAGGAAGCAGCTCAACTTGATGTCATGGCATCGCTTGATTCTAAACTTGGAAAAATCACCGAAAATTTGGCAGAAAAAACCGAGGTAAAAGCAAAAGCACGCAAGCGTCAGTTGGCTGATACGTTGTCTCATGTGATTGATCAGATTGAATCCGTCGATGAGAAGTTAGAAGACATGGGGCCCATTGTCGAAAAGGCAAGACCAAAGATTCAACCGCACGAAGAGCGATTGCAAAAGCGCCAACCACCAAAAGATATCTACCGTCCAGATCGTGCCGCATAAATTGAATAGATCAGAGAAACAAAAGAGCTCCGCAATACCGATGGGTATTGCGGAGCTTTGGCAAAGCCGACATCTCATACGCGCTCCGAGAGGGAGCGCCCCTTGAGATAGTCGCTCAGGATCTTCGCGATCCCGGTGAGGTTGGTGTCGCAACGCTGGGCACGTTCCTTGCTCAAGCCGCAGCGCGGCAGTGAGCCGCGAATGCGATGCGAGATCGTCATGACGATCGTCAGCGCGTTTGAGTACCGCACGTGGGGCTGTTGAAGCTGCTCACGGAGCTCGTTGAGCTCCGTGTGACCTCCGGGGAACACGAGGCGAATCTCTTCGCCGAGGCCGAGAAAAATCGCATCCTTGGTCGCGCTCCAGGCGAAGCGATTGTTCTCGTGATGTTGACAATCTGTATGATACGGCTGCCCTTCGAGCTCTGCGATGATCTCGTCGTCTGCGATGGGTTTTTTGCAGAACGTGCAGATCGGGTTTCGCGGGCTGTGTCCGTGGGGGTCGTCTGAATCCTCCTGGGGAGCCGTGGCGCCACCTACGATGACTCGCAGCTGAGGCCTCGGTCGAGATGATTGGGGACCGGTTGAAAGGTACATGGTGGCCTCCTTTAGGCTGGTATACCTGATACCACAAAAAAGCCCAGAAGTCAATCCTGGGCTTTGTTTGTATCTTCAGTTTAGACCTTGGCGGCTGCGGCGCGAGTTGCGCGCTTTTGAGCCTTCTTTTGCTTCAAGGTTGGCAATTTGCCTTCCATTTGAGCAGTGATGCGCTTGAGGGTCTTAATCGTGCGGGTGCTGACGCGCACTTTTGTCCCAGCCAAACGAATCGTCTGTAAATTGACGTTTTGGCGGCGCTTGGTGGCGCGGTTAGAGTGGCTGCGTGATTGGCCAAAGTTGGCACGCTTGCCGGTCAGTTGGTCGATGCGGGACATATCAATATGGCGGGAGATTACACGAGTGCGCTATGATTTGCAAGTCCATATGCTCAGCCTCCTCTTTCAAGAACCGATCCTCTTTGCCGTTTGGCTACTCGCTTTTCTGATTTCGCTCTCCGTTCATGAGTTTGCGCATGCTCTTATTGGGAATTATTTGGGCGATCAAACCGCCAAAAGATTAGGTCGTTTAACGCTTAATCCTGCGGCGCATATTGATCCGCTGGGCTTATTAACGGTTACCTTGATCGGTTTTGGTTGGGGAAAGCCGGTTCCGTATAATCCCTATAATCTGCGCTGGCAAAAATGGGGACCGGTGGCCATCGCTTTTGCTGGGCCAACAAGTAATCTTATTTTAGCGGTGAGTTCAGCGGTTTTATTTGCTTTTGTTGCGCCTGCTTTAGGCGTTTCGAACTTATTGTCTATCTTTTTAATGGTTTTTGCGCAAATAAATATTGCCTTATTCGCCTTTAATCTCGTGCCTCTGCCGCCTCTGGATGGGTCAAAGCTGCTCTTGGCAGGCTTATCAGCCCCAAAATATCACGATATTCGTCAGTTTATCGAAACCAAGGGCTCAATGTTGTTATTAATCTTGGTGATTGTGGATAGTTTTGCCAATTTGGGGATATTTTCAGCTTTTATCGGTTATGCCTCGCGCATTGTTCTCGGAATTGCAGATATCGTAACCCGCCTCTTCTAACTATGAATGGACCTCTTCTCGGGGCGGTGATTGGTTTGTTCTTGTTTATTCAGGCGCTTCTCGGCTGGAAGCCAAGCCTATTTACAGGCGTGTATCTGTATTTGCCGCTGCTCGGCGCAGCGAGTTTGGCGCTACATTTGGCGGCAAAAGCTGTATCCGCTCGACCACAAACAGAAAGACATATTTGGCTTAGCTCCATCGGTGCGGCTTGTGTGATGGGGGTGGTTTTCGGGCTCATTGGCGGCGGAAATGATGGCTCAGCCACCACCGTATTGCCTTTGGTCGATGTGGCTAAAAGTATCGTGTCTGGAGGGTTTTTGCCTTGGAAACAGGGAATGGTGAATATACTGCGCTTTTTGCCGCTTACCGCCGCGCTTGCTGTTGCTTGGTTCGCTATCAAACGAGGAGTTCCAAAAACACGAACCCTTGTCACAACGGTTTTGGTTTATCTGGGTATATCTCTTTTGTGGCAGCTTCCTTCTTTTATGGCGCTTGTTGTGCGCCAGGTCGGAACTCCAATCGAAACCACTCAGGATGTATATGTGATTTTGATTCGAGCCTTAACCAATACCTATTGGGCAAATGATCTCGGAAATCGATTCTTGTCGCCAATTGCAGAGCAGGGGAAGAGCGGCTTGATCCTATTTCATGCGGCTTTTATAACGATTATTACAGCTTGCACCTCTCTTGGAATGTTTCTGTTTCGATCAAAAAACAAAGAAGAACAGATATTTCAAGTAAAAGACATTTGGATAGTCGGGGGATTGCTCTCTATCGGCATTTCTGGGCTCATATTAGGTCAATCTGTCCGGGTGATGCCAAAGGTAAGTACCGTGTCTTTCTTGGTAGACGCTGTTTTTTTGACATATCTCATTTCTGGCGCGCTCTGGCTGCGAACCGAAGACTTAAGAGGGGAGGGCGAGGAACGAGCGGCGGCATCCGCGGCGGCACGATCGTTTTTTTTAGGAAGTGCTGGTTTGCTCGGTTGGCCCGTTTTTTTGGGAGCTATCGTCGGTCCACTTATGGCCATATTCAAAAAAGAGCTCTATCTTGAGAATTTTTTGGGAGAAGCGTGGTCAAAGCGTCTAGTTTTTGGAGTGACAAGCCTTGGTCTTGGATGGGGTGCGCTTTTGGTCGGTTTGCAGGACATTACGCCTCTTGCCTGGATGATTCGGTTGATGCTTGGTTTTGCGCTCTCGATAAGTCTGGCGAGCGAGCAAAAGACAAATAATTCCACATCTCCCGTTCTTACGAGTGTCTGTATCGGCCTCAGTGCCTTGCTCTCAGGGCAGAGTCTTATTGGTCTTGCGGCTTTGCCGGCCGTCATTAGTGTTTGGATCATCGAATCACGAGAAAACAGCCATAAATGGAGATTTTTACCCCTTCTGCTCTTCACGGTGTGGTATAGTTTTTGTCTCCTTTTCTTTCCATCTCACTTTAGCCGGGTCTAAAAAGACGGTTACCCCTTGACGTTTTTCGCATAACCCTGCTATATTTCCGCCATATTTTTCCGACATGCCTACTATCAACCAACTCGTCAAAAGTGGCCGCCGCTCAGTAAAGACCAAGTCTAAGAGCCCCGCCATGCAGTTCAAATACGATGGTCTCCATCGTAAGCGCACGGAATACCGCCGTGGATCGCCTTTTAAGCGTGGTGTGTGCACGAAAGTGACAACCATGACGCCAAAGAAGCCTAACTCCGCTATCCGTAAAATCGCTCGTGTGCGCTTATCCAACCAGATGGAAGTTACGGCTTACATCCCTGGTGAAGGTCACAACTTGCAGGAACACTCCATCGTCATGTTGCGTGGTGGTCGTGTGAAAGACCTTCCTGGTGTGCGCTATCATGTCGTTCGCGGTGTGTACGATGCACAAGGTGTCTCCGCTCGCCGTCGCAGCCGTTCTGTCTACGGTGCGAAGCGTCCAAAGGAAAAGAAGTAATTGAAGAACTGAATATATGCGCGGAAAACAAGCCCCAAAACGAAAGATCCTCTCGGATCCAAAATACTCCTCCCAAGTTGTCGCGAAGTTTATTAACTACGTGATGGAACGCGGTAAGAAGTCAACGGCACAAAAGATTGTGTACGCTTCTTTCGCCACCCTTGAAGAGAAGACCAAGACCCCAGCTATGGATGTCTTCAATGAAGCATTGAAGAACATCTCGCCGCTCTTGGAAGTCAAATCAAAGCGTGTCGGTGGTGCAAACTACCAAGTGCCTATCCAGGTTCGTGCCGAACGCCGCCAACAGCTCGCATTTCGCTGGATTCTCAATGCAGCTCGCAGCAAGAAGGGTAAGCCAATGGCAGAAAAATTAGCCAATGAATTGCTCGCAGCCTCAAAGAACGAAGGTGACGCCGTCAAAAAGAAGCAGGACGTGCAGCGCATGGCCGAAGCCAACCGTGCCTTTGCCCACTTCGCTCGCTAAGATTTCAGAAAAGGACGGCTGACCATGTCGCCGTCTTTTTCATCTCAGTTTCCTCTTAACTTCTCCATAATTCTCAACAGCGACCATACCGTTTAATACCCTCCATATGCCTCGTGAATATTCCCTCAAAGATACCCGTAATTTCGGGATTATCGCCCACATCGATGCCGGCAAGACCACCACGTCTGAACGTGTGTTGTTTTACACGGGCCGCAAGCACAAGATCGGTGAAGTGCATGAAGGTGAAGCCACGATGGACTGGATGGCTCAAGAACGTGAACGTGGTATTACCATCACGGCTGCTGCAACCACCTGTTTTTGGAAGGGGAAGCGCATGAACTTGATCGACACCCCAGGACACATCGACTTTACCATCGAAGTGCAGCGCTCTTTGCGCGTCTTGGACGGTGCTGTGACGGTGTTCGACGGCGTGGCTGGTGTGGAAGCTCAGTCTGAAACCGTGTGGCGCCAGGCAGACAAGTATCACGTGCCTCGTATTTGTTTTGTGAACAAACTCGACCGCATGGGTGCTGACTTTGTCAAAGACATTGAATCTATTCGCTCTCGCTTGAACAAGCGTGCCTATCCAATTCAATTGCCTATTGGTGCTGAATCAAATTTCAATGCCATTATCGACCTTATCACCATGAAGGCAGAGTTCTACATGGATGACTTGGGTCAGAATATCGAAGAACGCGAAATTCCAGCTGACATGTTGGACATGGCGAAAAAGTATCGTGGTGAATTCCTCGAAGCTTTGTGTGAAACCGACGAAAAGATGATGGAACGTTATCTCGCCGGTGAAACTCTTTCGATCGATGAAATCAAGGCTGCATTGCGCAAGGCCGTGATCGCTCTCGATTTGTTCCCAATTTTGTGTGGTTCTGCTTTGAAGAACAAGGGTGTGCAGCTCATGCTTGATGCCGTTGTTGACTATCTTCCATCTCCGCTCGATGTTCCTCCTGTGAAGGGTCACGATGTTGATGACGATACCGTTATCTCCGAACGCAAGGCTGATGACAGCGCGCCATTTGCCGCTCTCGCCTTTAAAGTCATGTCTGATCCATTCGTGGGTAAGCTTGTCTTCTTCCGCGTGTACTCCGGTAAATTATCTTCTGGTTCATACGTTCTCAATACCGCGACGGGTGAACGTGAACGCGTCGGCCGCATCGTGCGCATGCACTCCAATGAACGTGAAGATGTGGAAGAAGTTTTCTCTGGTGAAATCGCTGCCGCTGTCGGTTTGAAGTCAACCTTCACTGGTCACACGATCTGTGCCGAAGAATCTCCAATCGTGCTTGAATCAATCGTGATTCCAGAACCAGTTATCGAAATTGCTATTGAACCAAAGACCAAGGCTGACCAAGAAAAGATGGGCGTCGCTTTACAAAAGCTTGCTGAAGAAGATCCTTCTTTCCGCGTTCGCACTGACGAAGAAACCTTGCAAACTCTCATTGCTGGTATGGGTGAACTTCACCTCGACATTATCGTCGACCGCATGAAGCGCGAATTTAAAGTCGAAGCCAATGTCGGTAAGCCACAGGTGTCCTTCAAGGAATGTTTGAAGGGTCCAGCTGAAGCTGAAGGTAAATTTGTCCGTCAGTCTGGTGGTCGTGGTCAATACGGTCATTGCTGGTTGAAACTCGAACCGCTGGAACGCGGTAAGGGCTACGAATTCGTTGACGAAATTAAGGGTGGTGTCATTCCTCGCGAATTTATCAAGCCGATCAATGCGGGTATCCAAGAAGCTATGACACGTGGTGTCGTTGCTGGATTCACCTTCGTTGACGTCAAGGCAACCGTGTTCGATGGTTCCTACCACGATGTCGACTCTTCTGAAGCCGCCTTTAAGATCGCTGCTTCGATGGCTTTCAAGGAAGCTTGCCGCAAGGGTGGCGTCTCCATTCTTGAGCCTATTATGAAGGTCGAATGTGTCA
>CAYRRZ010000010.1:0-7193 GCA_964426815.1 uncultured Gammaproteobacteria bacterium
CGACATCGTTATGCCTTCATTTTCTTGCGAAACGTGTTCCAAAGCATTCACCGTCACACCAGCAACTTTAGCCAAGTTCCCGGGCTGGAAACCAAAGACCTGTTTTAATTGCAAAAAATCGACTTCGACCAATGGCTCGAAAGAAGAAAATCTAACGACGGCCGAAGTTCTTGAAAAATACACTGGCGGACCAATCAGCGGTGTCTTTACCGATGGCTCATCCGAACCAAATCCTGGTCCAGGCGGTTGGGGCGCCGTCTATGTTGAAAATAACAACATCATTTCAGAGGACTATGGCCACGAGCCGCATACGACAAATAATCGCATGGAGCTCACCGCTCTCATCGCCGCCTGCAAAATGGTACCTCGCGACAAAAAAGCCACGGTCTATACCGACAGCCAGCTCTGCGTGAACACCATTAATATCTGGGCTAAAGATTGGGAAAAGCGAAACTGGAAAAAGAAAAAAGGCGAAATCAAAAACCTCGAACTCGTTCAAGAATTGTACCAACTCTTCCACGATCATCCTGGCCTAAAACTCGAATGGATCAAAGCCCACAATGGCAATAAATGGAATGAATACGCCGACTCACTTGCTACGGCTTATCGGAGAAAAATAAAATGACAACAAAAACGATGACCAAAGTCATCGTTTTTGTTTACCCTCTTTCCCCAAAAAAAAACAAAAACCCGACGCTCAGCGTCGGATCTTTGTGTACTCGAACGTTATTGATCTCGAATTCAACCTAGATTGAATCGAGCTCAGCTCGATGGTACCGGGAACCGGTTTCGAACCGGTGACCTCGGGCTTATGAGTCCCGCGCTCTAACCAACTGAGCTATCCCGGCAAACAGGTCACGCTTGCGAGGCCTAAGCCTAAACCGCAAATGTGGCGGAAATATAACCCAAGACCGCTATTTTGGCAAGATAGAACGAAGTCTATGGAAGCAATGGCCAATACCGCAATTGTTGCCGACAAACTTCCTCAAATCGCACCGGATCCAACTGGTATTTTTGGGCAATTTTCTGCAATTTTTCAATTTTCTGCGGATTCCGAACCTCGGTCAAAAAAGCCGGTGGACACATCTTTTTCCCCGCCCGTCGATAAAATACCCAGCGCAAAGAATATTTCGGAAACATGTATAAAAGCCCCCAAAGATATGCCCAAAATCCAAGCGGATTTTGAATAGCATCATGACCCGACCACTGAGCCCGCGTATAGGTATATACCACATCCGAGTACTCACTCCATCGCGAGATAAACCCCTGTGCTTCTTGCAATTCCTTCAATTCATCAGCCATATCCTCACGATGCCATGTTTCAGGCATCTTCGGCATCTGGAGCAGATCATGCCACAAAAAAATACATCCCATATCCCCTTCAATCTACCTAATCACACGATAATACGCAAAAAACAAAAAACTCCCTTTCAGGAGTTCTTTGTATGGTTGCGGGAGCCGGACTCGAACCGGCGACCTCAAGGTTATGGGCCTTGCGAGCTGCCAACTGCTCTATCCCGCGATGGATCTGTAATGTAGCCGCACTATAGCCAATTAGGCCGTATCCGTCAATGTCTGGTAGACAATTCGCGCACTCCGCTCCCAAGTAAAACCCTGACTGCGAGAAATCCCCAAACGAGCCATTTCTTCGCGAGAAATATCATCCGCAATCAAGCCAACAAAAGCCTCGCTCCAGGCTGAAACATCCGCTGGAGGCAATATAATGCCCGCATCGGCCACAATCTCAGCCATTCCACCTTCGGATGACACCACGGTCGCTACGCCCGCCTGGAGAGCCTCCAGAGCCACCAAACCAAACCCCTCATGCCAGGAGGGCAAAGCCACAATATCCGCCCCTAAAAGCAAGTCCCGGCGATCCTCATCCGAAACCGACCGAATCCGATGCAAACGAGAATCCCCTTCTCCCTGATAAAAACTAGCCGTTCGCAACGCATGATGAATCGGCCCTAACTTCCACCCATCTTTCCCCGCAATCACCAAATCAACCGGGCGCGAAAAATGCGACTTAGCCCGCATCCAAGCTTCAATCACCGTTTCCACATTTTTTCTCGGCTCAACCGTTCCCATCCACAAAATATACGCCTGAGTCACCCCGGCTTGCGCTAAACGCGTCTTGGCTTTTTGCTTCGCCTCCGCCAAATCAGCTTGGCGCAAATTATCTAAAACAGAGTCTCCCCCTTCATACGTCACCACCACACTCTCCGGATGAAGCTTAATCACTTCAAGCAATTCTTTCTTGGTTGATTCAGACACGGCACAAATCTTTTTTGCAGAACGTAACCCCTTTAAAAATAATTGCGTCGTCATCAAGCGACGAAAAAAAGACTGCGGAAACCAGGCGCCCGAATGAAAAATCGCCACATCATGCACCCACGGAATACATGGAATCGAAATCCCCGGAGGCACACATCCCGACGGCACAAATAACAACTGACATGGCGCAATCTTCAATGCACCGCGCAAAGCCGCACCCGAATCATTCGCCAAACGGACAACATCACAATATGGCAATAACTCCGCATCTCGATCCCAATCAGCGCCCTTAGGTACGTATACGGTCCAAGAAATATCTGGATACCGATACACCAAAACCCGCGTCAATTCACGCGCCGCATGCGCTACCCCCGCGCCAGGACTTCCATCTTGCGGCAAGCACCGAAGGTCGATACCAATGATCATGTTTTAATTCTCCCACTGATAGGTCTCAAAGGCCCAAGCTGTCATGGCTTTAATATCTTGATACCGCGAAAAATGATTCTCATTGCCCAATTCCACCGCCACAATTTCATTCCCCCGCGCATTCTTTGTGAGCTGGGCCATACAATATCCCGCTTCTGGCAATGAACCTGTTTTCGCTGCCACAATTTTATACGGCTCTTTATTCAAATACGTTTTCAACAATAAATTTGTCGCCGGAATATGAACCGCATTTTTTGCATTTTTCAAGCCAACATCAATATCTCCCTGACCCGTCACACGACGAATATCCGGATATCCAGATGCGATCGATAAAATAGCCGCTACATCTGCCGCAGATGCTTTATTCTCTGGATTAATCCCAGACGGTTCAACAAAGCTTGGTGTCTTTAAACCCAATTGTTTTGTCTTGGCATTCATTGCTTGAACGAATTCCTCCATGCCAAGCGTGGTGCGCGCCATCACATTCGCTGAAGCATTCACCGAACCAATAAGAAGAGAACGTAATAAGTCTTCATTCGTAATCTCATCTCCTGGTTTAAACACGCCGCGACTTTCTCCATCAAAATCACCTGGCAAAAAAGTAACCGTCTTCGTCATGTCTGGTTTTTGTTCAAGAAAAACCATGGCCGTCACCAATTTAGTAATACTCGCAATTGGCATCACGCGATGCGGATCCTTTGCGAACAACACAGCCCCAGAACGCACATCAGCCACAAAGACCGAAGGCGCGGCTGTTTTCACTCCCAAGCTTTCTGGACGCTTTTTGCGCGGACCAGCAACCACCGCCGGGCGCACATCGGCTGAAACCGGCAAAGACGACAAGTTCACCTGAACTTTATTCGGATTTGGCAAAGACAGAGCGATCAAATTTCCAAGAAGAGCATCAATCATACAATTAGACAGAAAGCTGAGGAGAATCAGAAGAAACCGAAGGCGCAACCGGAGATTCTTCCAATTGCTTTAACACATCCTGCACCGAAGTATGCGAACGTAATGTCTCAAAATCTGGCAAAGCTTCAACTCCGGACAAACCAAGATGATTCAAAAAATCAAAGGTAACCGCATACACCGGCTGACCCAAACGAGAATCTTCTTTTTGCTCAATCAATCCGCGCAATAATAAATTCCGCAAAATAATCGAAGATTGAACCCCACGAATCTGCTCCAACTCAGGACGCGTTAATGGCCCGCGATATGCCAAAATCGTCAACGCTTCTAAAGCAGGACGGCTCAATTCAGCCTGTGCCTCAACCTGTACAGCTTTAGCAACCGCATCCGCACAATCAGGTCGCGTCGTAAGCTCAAACTCCTGACCATTTTTTTGCAATTGAAGCGCACTACCAGAAGCGTCCAAGCGCTCAGTCAATGTTTGCAAAGCCGTTTGAACATCTTCTGTTGCAACATCAAGCATCTGCGCCAAACGAGCCATGGTATATGGCTTGGCCGAGGCAAATAAAATCGCTTCAATATTTCGGTCTAAGGTCATACAAATGATTCAGCAAATGGATCGGTTGTTGGAGGCGCTGGATGTGATTCAATCGCAATGTCTTGAAATAACTGGTCTTGGGACACCACCAAAAAACGCTGTTTAACCAATTCAAGTAAAGCTAAAAATGTCGCAACCGCTTCTTGTTTGGTTGCCGCTGTTCCAATGAAGGTCGTAAATGTCGCTTTCGCCTGAGCCCGAATATGCCGATACAATTGCCCAATTTTTTCTTGCACAGTCACAATACGCTGAATAACCGCCTGAGGCAACGCTTTTTGCGGCACCAAACGCGCAATCACACGCAGCATTAATTCATGCATCTGAACCGTTCCAAAATTTTGCGGTGGACGGAAACCAATTTCAGCCTTCAATACCGAAGGCTTAGCCCGCGGGAATGAACGCAAACCCTGTTTCCACAGGGTATCAATGGCCCGAGAAGCCTCAACAAAAGCCTTATAGGTACGCAATTGTGTCTCCAAATCCGGTCCCTCCTCCATCTCTTGAACCGACAAATCCGGCAATAATAACTTAGACTTCATGTAGACCAATTTCGAGGCAATGACCAAAAAATCAGCCAATTCCTCCATAGGTATTTGGTCAGAACCATGAACATATTCCACAAATTGATCTGCCACTTTAGCCAGAGAAACCTGTGAAATATCCAATTTTTGTTGCTCAACCAACTGCAAAAGCAGGTCCAAAGGACCCTCAAATTGCTCTACCTGAAACATCACCGGCACGCCCAACACTATACAATAAAACCCCGAGAAAACCAATTGGTTTTTTCGGGGTTTTTACAACCTTTTTCTTTACTTCTTTCGAATCTCGATATGCGCTTCCTGCAATCGTTTTTCCTCAATATCCGATGGAGCACCCATAAGTGGGTCGCGCGCATCCCCTGTTTTTGGAAAAGCAATCACTTCACGGATATTTGGCTCATTCGCGAGCAACATCACGATGCGATCAATCCCAGGAGCCATGCCTCCATGTGGAGGAGCACCAAATTCAAAGGCTTCGAGCATGTGACCAAAGCGAGCCTGAATCAATTCATCCGGAATACCCAATAATTGAAAAATCTTATTCTGCAAATCACGATTATGAATACGAATCGATCCAGAAGACAATTCATAGCCATTCATCACCAAGTCATACGAGGCAGCGCGCACCTTAAGCGGTTCTGTATCCAATAATCCAATATCATCTGGATGCGGCATGCAGAATGGATGATGCGCAGCCTGGATACCACCTTCGCCATCATTTTCAAACATCGGAAAATCAACAATCCACGCAAAAGCTAATTCATTTGGATCATTCTTATCCTGACGCAAATCAGGTTTGTCGTTACCATATTTTTCCATTGATTCACGATAGCTGATCCGTGGAAATGGAATTTGCGAAATCCGTTTTTCTGGAGCAATGGTTTTAACCATTTCAATCATCATCTTCTCATTCAGTGCCAAAACATCTTCTTGATTAACGAAGGACATTTCTAAGTCGAGCTGCGTAAACTCAGGTTGACGATCACCGCGCTGATCTTCATCACGAAAACAGCGAGCAATTTGAAAATACTTTTCCATGCCACCAACCATCAGCAATTGCTTAAATTGTTGTGGAGATTGTGGGAGCACGTAAAATTTTCCATCATGCAAACGCGATGGAACCAAGTATTCACGTGAACCCTCTGGAGTCCCTTTGGTCAAAATTGGCGTCTCAAATTCAATGAATCCTTCACGATGCAAAAAGTCTCGGAAAAAGGTAATCACCTTATCGCGCAAAACAATATTCTGCTTCATGCGATCGGTACGCAAATCCAAATAGCGATACTTCATGCGCAATTCTTCATTCACATTGCGCGTATCAGCTAATTCAAATGGAGGCGTCTTTGACGCATTCAACAACTCAATATCCTTTGCCAGCAGCTCAACCGTACCGGTTTCCAAATTTGGATTGATCTGTTTCTCGCCGCGCTTATTCACAATACCCGTAATCTTCAAGCAGTATTCAGAACGGATATCTGGCATAACAGCCAGGGCGCGCTCAGACAATTCTGCTGGCACCAAAACCACCTGCATCAGCCCAGAACGATCACGCATGTCCAAAAAGGCTAATTTACCCATATCTCGACGGGTATTTACCCAGCCAAAAATGGTCACTTCTTGCCCAATAGATTGGACAGTTTCACGAATGGGAGTGCGGAGTTCCAGCATATTTTTTGTCTGGAAACAGTAACTCGTACTCCAAAAAAAAGCTAGGGTTTAAGCAAAGAGCCCAAAGCCCGCTCAGCCAGAATATCCGTCAACCGAATATCCCGTATATCTGAGGAAATAACGCCCTGTTGAGCCAATCCCTTCATCCAATCTTCTAATTCAAGTCGTTTTTGCTCAGGCAAAGTAGGCAAAAGAGCGACAATCTTTGGCCAAGCCGCAGGAGTCGTATCCATCACATATCCCATATCCTCAACCACATCGGACGACTTCCCAAGATGCTGCAAATTATAGCCAACCACGGTCGCTTCAACATTCCACACCAAGAGCGCAGGCGGAATACTGAGCATACCGATAAATAAAACCTTGGCGGTTTTCCATACCGGAAAATGCGAACACAAACACACCGCAACAAATACGAGCAACAGCCCAACATATCCCATACCGGCATACGCCCAAAAACGAGTCACCGTCATTCCATACGCAGAAACATATAAACCCAAGCGCATCACCGCTGAAACTAAAACCACAGCTGTTTGCGCAATCAAAACCAAAGCAGCGATACGTGCCCATTTTTGTCGAATCACGGTTTTGGCATACACGAACCAGGTAATCACAAAGACAAAACCGGCTACGACCAATAATTGAAAAAATCCACCGCGAGCATACTGCGCATAGGTTAAATCCGCAGCTCGAAGCGCTTGTTCACCACCAAAAAAGAATACCGCTTGAAAACCAAGAAACACCAAAAACAATACATTCAAAACCGCAAGAAAAGGCAA
>CAYRRZ010000010.1:7293-28651 GCA_964426815.1 uncultured Gammaproteobacteria bacterium
GCTAATAACAATCCCTGCAATGCTTTTGATCCATGCTTAAAACGCCACATTTCTTTGGTCATCCGTGGCAAAACCCGAACCGGAAAAACGGTATCCTGCCAAATCTCCGGCGACACCAATCGTGGAACCCCAAATAACGAAACAATATGTGTTGAATTCCAAAACACAAACAAAGCCAAAGAAATCCCAATCGCAAGCGGCGCAAAAACCAATACCACGTCATGCGAATACAAAAGAGACGCCGCCATGCCACACACAGCTGGGATCAATAAAAGATATGGCCAAGCACTCTGCTCACGCTTTACCAAAAAACGAAGACCGATCGATGCGCCAATACATAACAAAGAAATAAGCGCCAAAGGCCATCCGCCAAAATGATTCGCCAACAAAAAATGATAAGCCGTCGCAATACCCAAACCAACACCCAGCGTGATTATGGCGTTTTTCATAGGAGAAATAAAAGAGTCTTACTGTTTGAACGAATCGAATCCGTCCCAATGACACGCTATCGATCAGCCTGAAGCGACAATCGAACCGAACTAAATTCAGCGCCGCGATATGCCACCACTTCAATTGCTTCATCCAAACCAGCTGGAACCGTCCAGGTAAAATCAAATTTCCCTCCAGAAGATTTTTTCGCCTCACCTAATACACTCCCTTTTAACATCAAAAGAACTTTTTCAACATTTGTAGTTTGCACATGAAACGTCACACTCGAAGCAGCGGGCGCATGATATCCCCCATCTGCCGGAGACATCCCCTCAACCTTAACCGACACAATAAATGGCGCAGATTCATTCAACTTAGAACAAAACAATAATTGATTGCGCTGTGCGTCTTGGCGACAAAATAATCCAGGGCCGCAACTTGGCAAACCGGATCCACAGGCTTCACCAAACTGGCTTGGAACTTCGCCCTTCATTGCTTTGGGATCCTTGATACAGGATCCTTGCGAAATACCATCCGTCGCTGCATCACACAATAAACCAGGCTTACACGGCAACCGTTTCACACCACCACAAGCACTCCCCATCTCACCCAAAAAGCCAGTCGATGGAGAATTCGTCGTCAAATCTGAATTCAATAAAGCACCCTGTCTCTGCTCTTGCTGTGCCGCTTGTCGAAACATTCGAACCGCAAAAAAGGTCGGAATGGCCAACATCACAAAAATCGCCACAATGCCTAAACCAAATAGAACACGCAATTGCCAAAGATCAGAGGGGGCGACTTTTTTCATAATGAGATAGCGAAATCATACAGGTTGACCGCGCCTTCGGGAAGCGCACCGATGCGCACCAATTTTCCATCCTGTTTTTTGCGTAGCATTAAATCAAATCCATCACGGAACAATAAGTCGCCATCTTTCGTAAATGCGAGTGGACGCACTTTTCCCAAAACACTTGGCTTACCCCGTTCAACCAAGGTCGCAACACCACTATCCCCGGTATAGGCAAAGACATCCAAAGCAGGAATTGCCGGATCGACAATAAAAGAAGTAATAACAGAATCCGATTGAAAAATCGATCCTTGTGTATTCGCTCGATACACATACACTTGAGAAGGCCCATGCGGCGCGACCTCAATCCCCTCATCTTGCATAGCCGTCATCGCAAACAATAATCCATGCGACAAACTCGTATATAACACAGCGTCAGGCAAATTCCCCAAAGATGACACCTTCCCATCAATTCCAACAGAAAATACCGCGCGCGAAGACGTACTCGCCGCAATGACTGCCATTTCACTCGGTGTAAACCATCCGAGTAATTGCACATCTTTCAAGGGTTTTTCGCCGGCTGTTCGCAAGACCACATCTCTCCCCGCTTCTTTTGGACGACGTAGCTCAATGATACCCGCACCATCAGACTTAGGCTCCTTTAATACCGCACGAAAAACACGATCGGGTGATAAAGCACCTTGAGGCAAGGTCACATTTTCACCACGAATTTCAAATGGTTTTTCTTGACCCGTCGCCACATCAACGCCGCGACTCGGCCATGTTTTTGAATCTGGATACTTCGAAACAAAAGCCGGATAGGTGATACGTTCCATGAGCCCATTCGTATGCACCAAGGTCAAGGCGGATTCATTCGTCAGAACCAATTCAGGTATTGGTTCTGTTGAAGAAGCCGTGACCGCAGCCGGCACCGTTTCAATCGGCTTTTGCGCATGCTGTTGCGTCAAATACGAAGCTGACACTACGCCAATCATAATCAAAACCGTGACAAGCACGGCTAAGATTGGCTGAAGTGATGTTGTTTTCGAGGTATGGCGACCCATAGATCCCTACTATACC
The DNA here is from genome assembly GCA_964426815.1 of uncultured Gammaproteobacteria bacterium. GTDB lineage: Bacteria > Patescibacteriota > Patescibacteriia > 2-12-FULL-60-25 > 2-12-FULL-60-25 > JADZEJ01. The sequence continues at coordinate 9,590 of CAYRRZ010000010.1, forward strand.
GCGAAAAAAGACCCGAGACTATGGCTCCAAACGATTGATCAAGCGTGGGAATGGAATCGTTTCGCGCACATGGTGCAAGCCACAAATCCAAGCCACAATACGTTCAAGCCCATACCCAAAACCTGAATGCGTCACTGAACCGTATTTACGCAAATCCAGATACCAAGCAAAAGCATCCTCTGGCAACTTATGTTCGCGAATGCGTTCCAATAATTTGTCATAATTATCTTCACGCTGTGATCCACCACTGATCTCTCCATAACCCTCTGGTGCCAATAAGTCAGAATTCAAAACACGCGTTTCATCTTGTGGATCGCGCTTCATGTAAAACGCTTTGACAGCTGTTGGATATTTTTCAATAAACAATGGCTTGTCATATAGCTTAGTCAAAGTCGTCTCATCATCCGCACCCAAGTCATCCATGTCGCCAATATCACTTCCAAGTTCATGCAACTTTGCAATCGCTTCTGCATGGGTCAATCGATAAAAAGGCGCCTTCACATTTTCAAGCGGCTTCACATCACGTTCCAAGATCGCCAATTCCGGACGACATTCTGCCAAAACCTTGGTCACAATGTGTTCGATCAATTGCTCTTGAATTTTCATGTTCTGCTCATGATCAACAAAAGCAGCTTCGGCATCCATCATCCAAAACTCAATCAAGTGACGACGTGTCTTTGATTTTTCCGCACGAAACACTGGACCAAAATCAAAACAACGACCAACGGAAGCAATTGCAGCTTCCAAATACAATTGACCTGATTGAGACAAATACGCCGTACGCTCACCAAAATAATCAATTTCAAATAATTCGGTCGTACCTTCACAGGCATTCGGCGTCAAAATCGGCGAGTCCATCTTCACATAATCATGCTGATGAAACCATTCATACGTTGCGCGAATAATGCAATCACGTACCCGCTGCACCGCCCACTGCGAAGGAGCGCGCAACCACAAATGACGATTGTCCAACAAAAAATCTGGACCATGTTCTTTTTTTCCAAGCGGATATTCTTCTGCCTTTTGAACAAGCACAACCTTGGTCGCTTGTAATTCAAACACACCTTCTTGCTTTGGATGCTTAGCGACCAGGCCAGTCACCTCGATCGAAGATTCAATGGTTGCTGATGTTGCCGCAATCCAAGCCGCTTCATCTACCGAAGCCTTCGAAACCACGGCCTGCACAAAACCAGAGCCATCACGGACCTGCAAAAAAGCAATACTACCTGAAGAACGCACATTCTGCGCCCAGCCACGAATAGTGACTTCTTGGCCAACCAGACCAGAAAATTTGGAGATAAGAGTATCCATATAAGTCAAAGATAGAGCCACTGTATACAAAACAACCCCTGATGTCCACGGGTGGAATCAGGGGCTAGGCAACGAGTCAGTGACGAAGGTGCGGCGGGGTATTCGAGTAGCGCTGCCCACGACTCGTGAGACCCACCTTGTGCGAAGTCAACTTGTTCTTCTGCGAACGGTTGAACTCCTTATGCGTTTGGATCGCCAAAATTTCTGGCAATCCATTCGCACTGAGTTCAAGCACGAGAAAGCACCCCGTCCGAGCACTTGAACCCAGACGACAATTGACGTAGACGCGTGTTGCGTTTTTGTCATGCTGAAGTCTTTGTCCCTTGTCGGCGAAATTGATAAGCATGTTCTCAACATGCAAAATCGCCTCTCGTGCATGCTTCCGCACATCGTATCGAAGCACCTTATCGATCTCCCTCGAAAGAAGGGCCTCGTATGTCTTCGGATCAGTGACCTGACGATCGAAGGCGGCGATCATGCTCTGCAGTTTGCGCAGCTCAGGATCGATCGCCTGACGCAAGACCTGCCTGAGGTAAAGCACATCAGCATCCACGTACAGCTTGGTCAGATGCCGCGCGAAACGGTAGAACGTACGCTTGAAATGACGGAAGCGACCGGTCGTAGACCGAAAATCCTTCAGCGCCGTTACGGCCGCCTCATAAATGCGCCCGTCCAAGAGCTGCATGATCTGCTGCCGAAAATCGAGCGGCTCATCAGGCTGGATAGAGACATCCGCTCCAAAGCGACGGAGCAAACACGTCCGAATCGCCTCGACACGCTCCTTATCCTCTGCACGCTGGCGCGCCAAGGTGGCCTGCTGGCGCGCTTCCTGCTTGCGCCTGATCGCTTCGGCTACCGATTGAGGAGGAGGCGTCGGGGTCTTCTTAACCAGACCCACATGAGAGATCTTTAGACGAACCGCGGTACGTTGCATGCACTTCTCCAAAGGTGAGAGAGCGTGGAACTTCGAACTCCACAAAACTACTCCAAACAACAAAAAATGTCAATGCTATACTTTACGAAACGTTATACCAAAGCCCGCAACATTTTCAAACCTTTAGGCTCATCCTGCAAAGACGTTTGTCGCAAAGCATCTTCAACAAAAACACAGGCCTGTCGCAAAACATCAACTGACACCGTAACGCGCAGCACATCAATCAATGATGAACGACGCATAAATGAAAGCAAAGCCAAAGACGGCACCGGTGTCGTCGACGCACCCGATGGAGCCGAAATCGGCGGTCCAAAACCTAAAGCATCTAATAATTGCAATGCGGATGCGGCATACAATAAACGAAGTCGCTCTGAACCAAGTTCCTGAGGCAAATGCGCCACAGTCTGAATCAATTCTCGCAGTAAAAAAAATATTCGCTCATCACTTACCCCTGGCCGCATGAGATGCAAAACCAAATCCGAAAAAGCACCACACACGCTGATGCTACTCAAAGTCCGTGGACAATCTGCTGCCGCATTTATCTGATGTGCCACGGCTAATTTATCAAAAGCACTCCCCTTTGCGATCATCACATCACTTTCGGTAAAAGGCTCCAGATGCCCAGCCTGCTTCGACAATCGAATACTCGCCCCACGTGCCACGGCGCTCAATAATCCATGTTCTTTTCCATACATCACATAACGCCGATCCTGTTCACGGAACGGTTCCTTCTTGAGGACAATGACGACATCGCGGAGATAGGACATAGATACAATCACGTCATTCCCGCGCAGGCGGGAATCCATCCCTTTACTGTTTTCGATCCAACCAAGTTTGCAAAATATTCGCCGCCGCTAAATCATCTCTTTTTTCTAAAGCTCCCGCTCCACGCTTTCTTCCTCTTTCTTTTGGCTGAGCATGTTCAACTTGTTGCGCGGCAAGCTTAGACGACATTGCTTCATCTTCTTCAAAAACCGGCAAACCAAAACGCTTAATATCTTCAACAAAAATCTTCGTCATTTTTACCTGCGCATTCACTTTACTCGAATCCTTCAATGGCCGCGGAATTCCAATCACTACTGCTTCAACAAAATCTCTTTGCATCACATCATGAATACGCGCAAGAAGAGCTAAACGATCAGACTCCGTAATCACACCCCATGGACTCGCAATTCGACTCTCAGTATCACCTAAAGCCAATCCAACACGGACGGTTCCAAAATCAATCCCGAGAACACGCATGTACGTTATTTCTGATCTGGCCAAGGAGTAAGTAATTCGTATCCATCTTTTGTCACTGCAACCGTTACTTCAAAATGTGCCGCGGGAGAACCGTCACGCGTTGCAATCGTCCAATCATCCGGCTTCATAATCACGCGCCAATCCCCCAAACTGACCATCGGCTCAATCGCGACCACCATCCCTTCTTTAAATTGCATCTTTGGTGCACGAGGTTCGCGATAATTTGGAATCTGCGGATCTTCATGAACCGCATGACCGACTCCATGTCCAACCAAATCTTTCACAATGCCGTATTTTTTTGGTTTCAAATAATCTTCAATCGCCGCACCTACATCTCCAATCCAAGCACCTGCCTTAATGGCTTCGATGCCCAAGACTAAAGATTGGCGCGTATCCTCAACCAAAGTTCGTACTTTTTCTGGAACCTTGCCCACGATCACCGTTGTCGCCATATCGGTACACAACCCCTCATACCAACACCCGATATCTAAACCAACAATATCCCCTTCCTTGATGGTGCGTGCAGGAATCGCTGGACCATGAACCACTTCTTCATTGATCGAAATACACAAAGTCGATGGAAACAACGGATCACTTGGATCAGTCTGATATCCCAAAAAAGAAGGTCTAGCACCTTCCGCTTCCATTGAAGCGCGCGCGACCTTATCGATTTCTTCTGTCGTAGCACCAGCAACACAGGCCTTCATTGAGGCTTGCAAGGCGCGCGACAAAATAGCCCCGCCTTTGCGAAGCTTCTCGATTTCTTCTGGGGATTTGATATGACTCATACAAGCATTGTATCAAAAACCTCAATTTTTGTCACGTTTTAACTAAAGCCTAATTTAGCCATTTTTTTGACAATATCATAAAAAACTTCACCCGCTGGCTGCTCTGCATTAATCATTAAAAGCGTCCCTTTTTGACGATAAAATGACACTAAGGGCTCGGTAATAAAATGGAAAGCTGCCAAACGACGAACGATCGTTTCTTCTTCATCATCCGCCCGACGCATCAAAGCCCCATCGCACATCGAACAAATGTCTGGCTTTGGAGACGGAATATCCGTCACATGAAAATTCGCTTTGCATTGGCCACACTGCCGACGACCAAGCAAACGCCGCATCGCCTCCGTATCCGTCATTCGCAAATACAGAGCAAGATTAATTTTAAGCAAACGCTCCAAATGCTGAGCCTGCTCCACATTGCGTGGATAGCCATCCAAAATAAATCCTTTAGATAAATCCGTTTTCTTAAGTCGATTCGTGATCACCGCATTCACTAATTCATCTGGAGCCAGCGAACCGTGATCCACATATTCCTTAACCATCAGCCCCAACTGCGTCCCATCCGCAATTTCTTGTCGAAATAAATCCCCTGCACCAATTAACGGAATATCAAAACGCTCCGCAAGCATTTGCCCTTGCGTTCCTTTGCCAGATCCCTGAGGACCAAACAATACCATTCGCAATTTCTTCCGACTCATGTAAAAAAATAGCCAATCAATTGCAAACCAACAAATGGGATAACGACACCCATACTCAGTGCCGACATCACATGCCGCGGATGATGAACCGACTGAGAAAGAAAAATTCCTCCAGCCATCAGTCCAACCACACAAGCAATCCCCATTCGAACATCCACCATCGCCGCACGCACAATCAAACTAAGCGGTAAGACCAAGTCAATCGCACCCAATAAAGCTGTACGCTCTAAACCAAGATCTTGATGTAAACGAACTTCTTCCTGTTCAACATCAATTGCTTCTCCATTCTGGTCTTCCTGATGAAGTCCAGGATCCACCATCGGCTTTTCTGTCACCCGATCCATCGACTGAAACAGCCCGATCAGATGCGGCGGCAAAATAAACCCAGGCACAATCCCCCTCCCCACCAAATAGCGAGCCAAAACCCCAATCGCCCCATCTGGATGCGCCGCGAGCATATCATATGCTGTAAAAGCCACCAAAAGCACAACCAACACTTCAACCCCCAACCAGCCAGCTAAAGTCAAAGCGAGGCCCAAACTTCCTAAAACAAAAAACCCATTATGCCAAAAAATATTACGCAAAAAAATCTCCCCCAAGATCAAAGCCAATCCTAAAAAAATCGCAATTTTCCAAGGAAAAAACACAAAAAACAAATACCAAACCCCAAACATCGTCGCCACCAAAAATACCGCCTCCCACACCAAACGCTTTGAAAACTTGGTTGCAAATGTTACCGCTGCCCCCACCCCAATCAACACCACCAATGCCTGACGCCCCAAAACCAATAATCCCGGCGAAAGCTCAGCCAAACGAAGACTCATTCCATGCCCTAATACAATACTAAAACAACCCAAAACGAGGAAAAGAAAAAGCAAAAAATGGCGGAGAAAGGAGGGCATGAGAAATATCCAAATAATAGCATGAATGAATGAATCCCAATCAAAAACCCCCAGGTTTCCCCAGGGGTTTTCTTTCATTCTTTTTTCAATTCTCCCCTCTCTTAGACGGCTTCGTAATCGTGCATTGAGAGCTGTGATTCAACTTGTTTCACGCTTTCAATAACGACCGACACCACAATCAAGAGCGAAGTACCACCAATCGCGAGCAAGCGATTACCACCGGCTCCCTGGGCGACGATTGGTAAAACCGCAATCACGCCGAGGAACAAAGCACCAATCAAATTGATGCGATTGATCACATAGGTCAAGTATTCTGATGTTGGCTTACCTGGGCGAATACCCAAGATAAATCCACCCTGCTTTTGCAAATTCTCTGCAATTTGGTCTGGTTGAAAGACAATTGCGGTATAGAAGAACGTGAAAGAAAGCACGAGCACAAAATACAAGACACCATAGACCACCTGGTTTTGCATCACCGCAATAACCCACTGCGCTGCATTCGCGAGCCATGCCGAACGGGCATAGACAAAGAATTGAGCAACGACTGTAGGGAACATGAGAATCGAGATCGCAAAAATAATTGGGATCACGCCAGACATATTCACGCGAAGTGGCAAGTGCGTTGAAACACCGCCAACCGATCCCGTCGTACCACGCACTTGGCGCGCATACTGAACCGGAATATTGCGTTGACCTTCGGTCACAAACACCACACCTACCACGGTCGCTACCGCAATCGCGGCATAGATCGCATAGGTAAGGAATTGCGATGAATCATAGGCTGAAATCAATTGGCTCAAGTTCTGAGGCAAGCCAGCCAAAATACCGGCAAAAATGAGAAGTGAAATACCATTTCCCACCTTCTTTTCAGAGATCAATTCACCAATCCACATCAGCCAAACGCTGCCAGCGGTCACTGTCGCGATCAAGGTCACGGTATGAAGCAAATCAGCACGCGTCAAAATCTGAAATTGAGACTGGCGCAAAATTTGAATCAACCCAAATGACTGCAAAATCGCAAGCGGAACCGTCGCATAACGCGTCCACTGATTAATACGCTGACGACCAGCTTCACCATCTTTCTGAATTTCTTCCAAGCGCGGGATAATCATCGCGAGCAATTGGAAAATAATCGAAGCGGTAATATACGGCGTCACACCCAAAGCAACAACGGCGAAATTACGCACCGTGCCACCCGAGAACAAGTTCAAGAGACCGAGCACCTGATTCGCTTGGAAATAGCGGTGCAAAGCATCAAGATCAATTCCCGGCAACGGGATATGGGCCGTGATACGGAACAGCACCATCATGGCAAACACGAACAGCAATCCATTACGGACTTCTTTCACGCGCCACATGGCTTGGAGTTTTTCCCACATAAATGTTCTCAAGCACGCAAGTGGCCCGGATTACTCCGGGCCAAATTGCGAGATTTAGTTCTTCTTATTTTGATTCTTGCCCTTACTGTCCTTTGCTTTTTTGGCCTTTGGCATTTTCTTCATGAGAAAAGAACCACCAGCCTTTTCAATCGCTGCGCGTGCCGAAGCCGAGCCAGTGATATTCACAAAGGTCAAAGCTGATTTGACTTCAGCTGTACCAATCAACTTAGCGCGTTCAGCCATCTTTGGAAGAAGGCCCTTGGCAACCAAGCTCTTGATATCGATCTTTGCCGTTGAAGTATACACTTCAACCACACGTTCGAGAGGCAAGCTGTGCACCGTCGTAAACTTGCTCTGGAAACCGCGATTCTTTGGAAAACCAAGGATCATCTGTTTGATACCCTTGAGCTTCAAATTTTTGCGGCCACCGGTACGGGAGCGTTGCCCCTTGGTACCACGACCAGCGGTTTTACCGCGGCCAGATCCTTCACCGCGACCAATGCGAAAGCTCTTGGTGCGGGCGCCCTTATTCGGAGCGATTGTATTGAGGGTCAATGCCATATATTAGTTTTGGTCATCCGCCTTTGGCGTTTCGCCTGGCTTGAGTGGGATGCGCAACTTCTTCAAAGCAGCAAATGTTGCCTTGACATTGTTGAGCTTGCTGCTTGAACCAAGGATCTTTGAGACCACATTTGGCACACCAGCAAATTCAAGCACGATACGCACGGCACCACCGGCCTTAATTCCAGTACCTTTTGGAGCTGGCTTTAAGAGCACGCGGGCTGCAGCAAATTTAGCTTCAACAGGATGTGGAATGGTGTCATTGCTGAGCGGAACGGTAATCAAAGCCTTACGAGCCTGAGCCGTAGCCTTGGCCGTCGAACCCTGAACGTCAACACCCTTTGCAAGACCATAACCGACTCGGCCCTTGCGGTTACCGATCACGGTCAAGACGCGGAAGCGCATGCGCTTACCACCCTTGGTCACACGCGTCACGCGTGAGACTTCAACATTCTTTTCATCGTAGTCGGATTCAACCGGAACTTCGCCCTGGCCACCTGGACCATTGCGGCGAGGACCACGATTTGCACCGCCTGGACCACCGCGGCGATTGCCACCCATTCCTGGGCGACCACCACCCATACCCGGACGACCGCCCATTCCTGGGCGACCACCCATTGGACGAGCAGCCTGAGGGGCTGCTGGCGCTGGGGACACTGGAGATTTCTTCTGTTCGTCGCTCATAATCGTTTAAAATTCAAGGCCGGCTTCACGGGCGGCATCGGCCAATGCCTTAACACGACCATGGTACCGCTTATCGCGGCGATCGAACACCACAGCCTTCACCTTTTTCTCAAGAGCACGGGCGGCAATAATCTTGCCAACTTCCGCAGCGACTTCAGACTTTTTGAGTCCAGTCGTCTTGACATCCGCGTCTGAGGCGGCGGCCAAGGTCTTGTGCGTCATATCATCGATCACCTGCACATAAATGTGAGCAAGCGAACGGCGCACGGCGAGCCGTGGGCGCATTGTCGTTCCTTCAACCTTAGCGCGAACGCGGTTGATACGGCGTTCACGGGCGAGGTTTTTTTGAATGGCTTTTTTCATACAATAATGGAAGTTTATGCGCCCTTAGAGGCTGCCTTACCAGCCTTACGGCGGATCACCTCATCGGTGTATTTGATGCCTTTGCCCTTATATGGTTCTGGTGGCTTGATGCGGCGAACTTGCGCTGCAATTTCACCAACCAAACGCTTGTCGATACCCGTTAAGGTCAAGACCTGCTTTTCGACTTTGGCTTCAATCCCCTTTGGAAGCGCGAACGCAACCGGGTGAGAAAAACCAACTTCGATATTCAGCTTGTCTGTTCCTGCGAGCGCGATCTTGAAGCCGACGCCGACAAATTCGAGCGACTTTTCAAATGGCTTCACGACGCCGTTCACCGCATTCGCGATCAATTGGCGGGTTGTCCCCCAAAGCGCGCGCTGCGACTTATCATCTTCGTTCTTAACGGCAACCGTGAGCGCCTTTGGCTCATTGCTGAGCTCAACGCGCACGTCCGGGTGGACCTCCACCGTGAGGGTTCCCTTTGGACCCTTCACCGTAACCGTCTGGCCGTTCACGGACGCTTCAACGCCGTTTGCCAGTGGAATGGGTTTCTTTCCGATACGTGACATAACAACAGTATGGTTGTGGATTAATAGATCGTACAAAGCACTTCGCCACCAAGCTTGCGTCGGCGAGCTTCCTTATTGGTCATGACGCCAGCGGACGTCGAAACAATCGCAATACCAATGTCAGATAAGACACGTGGTAATTCGGTTGCGCCGCGATACACACGGCGGCCTGGGGTCGAGACGCGCGCAATGGCGCGGATTTGTGGCTCCTTACCCTGATAGATGAGGCCAATCGAAAGGGTCTTTTTGGCACCTTCGGTTTGCTCAGAAACTTTGCCGACAAAGCCTTCTTTTTCAAGAATCTTTGCGATCGCAAATTTCATGCGCGATGATGGCATCAGAAGCGCATCGTGACGCGCGGCTTGCGCATTACGGATACGTGTCAGGAGGTCGCTAATTGGGTCGGTATGCATAGATTTACCAGCTGGATTTCTTCACGCCGGGCAATTCCCCGCGATTGGCAAGTTCACGCACACAGATGCGGCACATACCGAAGTCACGGAGAAATCCATGACGACGGCCACAGCGCCAGCATCGGTTAACAATCCGAGTGCTGAATTTCGGCTTGTGTTTGAACGTCTTGGCCATTTGAGATTTTGTCGCCATAGTCTAGTCTTTCTTGAAAGGCAAACCGAGGGCTGTAAACAACGCCTCGCCGGCCTTCTTATTACCGGCCGTGGTGCTGATGGTCACCTGCAAGCCGTGAACACGCTCGACTTCATCCGGACGAATTTCCGGAAAAGGCAAGAATTCCTTGAAACCAATGCTCATGTTTCCATTCTTATCCAAAAGCTTTGGCGAAATACCGCGAAAGTCACGCACACGAGGGAACGTCACATTCACGAGCTTATCAAGGAATGACCACATGCGTTCACCACGCAATGTGACACATAAACCAACCACCATGCCTTGGCGAATCTTAAAATTCGAGATCGAAATCTTTGCCTTGGTCTTCACTGGCTTTTGACCAGTGATACGTGTCACCACGCTTTCCGCAATTTCGACGAACTTTGGGTCCTTCAGACCTTGCGACAAGCCGACGGCGACCGTCACCGAAGCCACCTTTGGCAAAGCCATAGGGTTGGTAATCCCGAGGCTCTTCGCGAGGGATGGACGGATTTCTTTGTTGTACCGTTCTTTGAGGGTCATAGATTATTTCTGCTTGTCGACAGCTTGCACATTAGAGGCATGAATTGGCATGGAGAATTCCACGACCTGCCCCTGTTGTCCTTGCTGCTTGGTCTTGAGATGGCGCTTGGATTGGTTTACCCCTTCGACAACCACGCGGTTGAGCTTAGGAAAAACCTGAAGCACTTTACCCGTCTTTCCTTTGTTCTTTCCGGTGAGCACTTTGACCATGTCACCAGACTTGATGTGGAGTTTTGTCATACGATTTACACCACTTCAGGAGCAAGGGAAATAATTTTTGCAAAGCCTTTGCTGCGCAATTCGCGAGCAACAGGTCCAAAGATACGAGTACCCTTTGGATCTTTCGACTTCTTATCAATGATGACGGCGGCATTGTCATCAAAACGGACATAGGTTCCATCTGCGCGGCGGTATTCCTTGTGAGAACGCACGAGCACAGCATGTACCACATCCGATTTCTTCACGGTGCCACGAGGATCAGCTTCCTTCACCACACATGTGATGATGTCTGCCAAACCAGCGGTACGCTTTTGAAAGCCACCAAGCACGCGGACACACTGAAGCTTTTTAGCTCCGGTGTTATCGGCGACTTTGAGCATTGTTCGATGTTGTACCATAGAGGTTTAGGCCTGAGCCTGTTTAACCGTCGAGACATATTTCCAGCACTTGTCTTTCGACACGTGGCGGGTCTCTTCGATTTCAACGACATCACCTGGCTTTGCAGCGCCTTGTTCATCATGCGCCTTAAGCTTAGTCGACAAGGTGAAGTATTTTCCATACTTCGCATGTGCGACGCGGCGATCAATGCGAACCACGATGGTTTTTGCCATCTTGTTCGACACGACCGTGCCTTGCAGCCGGCGATGGATTGTAGTTGGAGTCGTCATACATTATTTGATAGTGGCGAGGGTCGCGATAACGCGAGCCAAGGTCTTACGAGCCACACGGAGCGAGCGCACTTGGCGCAAGCTGCGGAGATGAGCCTTGAAGCGCAGGCTCTGGATCTCGGTGCGAAGCTCTTCAGCCATGCGGCGAAGTTCTTCAGCAGATTTTTGGCGGAGTTCCTTGATTTCCATACGCTTAGATTAACGTGTTCGAAACGTATTTAACAGTACATGGCAACTTGTATCCGGCGAGAAGCAATGCTTCTTTTGCGGAGGCTTCAGGGATGCCATCCATCTCGAACATTACGGTTCCGATTTTGACAGGGGCGACATAGTGGTCGACCGCACCTTTTCCGGAACCCATCGGCACTTCATTTCCTTTTTTCGTGATTGGCTTGTCTGGAAAAATACGGATCCAGATTTTTCCGCCACGTTTGGTGTAGCGGGTGAGCACACGGCGAACGGCTTCAATTTGGCGCGAGGTGACCCAGGCTGGAGACGTTGCTTTGAGACCAAAGCTTCCGAAAGAAACTTCAATCTTGTCTGTTGCCTTGCGGATATTCCGAGCGCGGCCTTTATGCCACTTGCGGTGTTTGACTTTTTTTGGAATCAACATACATGAGTGGGTTTAGGCTTGTTCTTGAGTCGGAGCTGGAGCGGCCGTTGGGGCTGCTGCAGGACCGCGATCATCGCGACGTGGGCCACGGCGATCCGAGAAGCGTCCACCTTGTCCTGGGCGGCGGTTGCCATCCTGAGGAGCGCGGCGATCACGACTTGGTGTCGTTGGCTGATACGCGGACAAACGATCTTGTTCAAAAATATCACCGCGATAGATCCAGACCTTCACACCGATGGCACCAGCCATGGTACGAGCTGTATCACCTGCGTAGTCGATATCAGCACGCAAATTGGTGAGAGGGATTTTGCCCCAGCCCAACCATTCACGACGTGCGATTTCAGAACCATTCAAGCGACCAGACACCGCAATCTTGACGCCCAAGGCACCTGCCTTTTTGACGCGTTCGATAGCCATTTTGAGCACACGGCGAAATGGCATACGGCGTTGCAAGTCTTGCACAACCTGTTGACCAACAATCGTTGCTTCTAAGGTTGGCTTGCTGATCTCGGTAACATTCAATTGAAATTGAATTTTCTTTCCTGGAAAAAAGGCTTTCAAGAATTTCTTCTTCAAGTCTTCGATACCAGCGCCACCGCGGCCGATCACGAGACCAGGCTTTGCAGTTGCGATGCTGACATTGAGAGCGCCACGAGAGCGTTCAATCTTCACTTCATTCACTGATGCTTCTTTCAAGGCTTCCTTGAAGAAAACACGGATGCGAATGTCTTCACGTAAATTGGTGCGATAGGCATTGCCGCGGGCAAACCAACGCGATGGCCACGTAGTCGTGGTTCCAAGACGGAAGGAAATTGGATGTACTTTATGTCCCATAGGCTTTAGGCGTTGGTTTTCTTAGCGCGAGCTGGAGCCTTTTTTGCAACTGGTTTCTTTTCAGAAGCAACAGCTGTCTTAACGGCCTTCGCCTTTTTTGCAACTGGAGCAACATCAGACAAAATCAAATTGATATGCGTGGTGCGCTTGCGGATCGGAGCTGCACGTCCCTGGGCACGAGGGCGAGAACGCTTCAAAGTTGCACCACCATCAGCTGTAATCGTTTTCACGAACAAAGCTGAGCGGTCAAGCTTAAAGTTATGTTCTGCATTTGCCATGGCCGAGCGAAGAAGCTTAAGCACTGGAAGCACAGCGTCGCGTTGCACAAAGCCCAAGCGGACTTCGGCATCGGTCGCTTTCATACCGCGAATAAGGTCGACGATAAGTCGAACTTTGCGGGGAGCCATACGAAGATGGCGGAGAGAAGCTTTTACGTCCATACGATTATTTCTTCTTCGCCGGAGCTGCAGCAGGAGCTGCTGGCTTCGCCGCATCAAGCGTCTTGGTCAATTTACCTCCATGGCGTGAGAACTTACGCGTTGGTGAAAATTCACCAAGCTTGTGCCCAACCATGTTTTCAACCACAACGACCGGCAAGTGTGCGCGACCATTGTGTACACCAAAGGTATATCCCACCATTTCTGGTGTGATGGTTGAAGAACGAAACCACGTTTTGATCGGGGTCTTGTCGCCAACCTTGGCTTTCGCCACCTTTTCGAGGAGTTTCGGGTTCGTGTAAGGACCCTTTTTGAGACTTCGCGACATAAATTATTTCTTCTTCGACTTACGACGAGTCAGGATAAGCTGGCTTGAAGCCTTCTTATTATTGCGTGTCTTCACACCCAATGCATGCTTGCCCCACTTCGTCTTCGGATACTTCATACCGATTGGGTGCTTACCTTCACCACCACCATGTGGGTGGTCAACCGGATTCATAACCTTACCGCGAACCGTAGGACGGATACCGCGATGACGCATGCGGCCAGCCTTACCATAGCGCACCAAGTGATAGTCTGGATTAGAGACCGTACCCAAGGTAGCCATACAAGACTTTGAAACATTGCGAACTTCACCAGAAGGCAAGCGCAAAGATGCGTACTCCCCTTCTAAAGCAAGAAATTCAATTGCATTACCAGCACCACGACCCAATTGGCCGCCCTTGCCTGGCATGAGTTCAACACAGTGAACCGTCATACCGACAGGAATCTTTTCGAGAGGCAAGCGGTTACCCGTTTGGATTTCCGCACCAGTCATGGATGACACAATCATGTCACCGACCTTCATGCCGTCTGGGGTAATGATATACCGCTTTTCACCATCTTTATAGATGACAAGCGAGATACGTGCTCCACGATTTGGATCGTATTCAATCGAATCGATCTTTCCTGGAATATCAAACTTTTCGCGACGAAAATCGACGACGCGAATAAATTGTTTGTGACCACCGCCCTTGTGGCGAACAGTAATTTTGCCACCAGTGCGACCAGCGAATTCCTTACGGTTAACGATCAGAGACTTTTCTGGCTCATCACGTGTGATGTCCGAAAAATCCTGCACGGAAGAATTCCGGCGGCCTTTGGTAACTGGGCGATATTTCTTAATCGGCATAGGAGTTTAGACGCCTTCGTAAAGGTCAATCTTTTGGCCAGGCTTGAGTTGGACCAAAGCCTTCTTCCAGCGATTGCGGCTGCCTGCACGGCGACCACGATTCATTGGTTTGCCTTCTCCGCGAACAGTGTTCACAGAAACGACATTGACGCCATAAATGGCTTCAACAGCTTTGCGCACTTCAACCTTATTGGCAGACACAGGGACATTGAAGACGAACACGCCCTTAGAGGCGAGAATCGCTGCTTTTTCGCTCACGCGAGGGGAAAGCAAAGAATGTGCATGAAGCGCAATCTTTGCAGCATCACCCTTCACAGCCTGTGAAACTTCAGCTGAAGCTTCGGCAGTCTTCTTTTTGGCTGGGGCCTTTTTAGCCTTCACCTTTTTTGGCTCGGCGGAAGCATCCGCAGCAGCCTGTTTGTTACGATCAAAGAGTGCCATAGGATTATGCGTTGCGATAAACATTCTCAAAAGCGGCAACAGCGTCTTTCCAGAACACGACCTGTCGTGCGTGAAGCACGTCGTTCAAGTTAAGACTGTTCACAGTTGTGAGCTGAATCTCTGGAAGATTACGCACCATGCGCAACAATTCTGGTTGAGATCCGGCAATAACCGCGAGTGTGCGGCGAGCAGCTGGCAAGTTCTTAAAGAGTTGCGCAGCTTCCTTTGTTTTTGCGGCCTTTGGCACGAATGCCTCAAGCACCAAAAACTTCTCCTCATTCACCTTATCGGCGAGGGCCATAAACAAGGCCTTTTGCTTAACACGGCGATTCACCTTTACAGAGAAGTTGCGGTCAGAGCGAGGACCAAAAGCGATACCACCACCAACCCACTGTGGGTTACGCGTGGAACCTTGACGAGCACGGCCCGTTCCCTTTTGTTTCCATGGCTTTTTACCACCACCACGAACTTCACCTTTGGTCTTGGTGTGTGCAATTGATTGACGTGCGTTTGCTGCTTGAGCAACCGACACTTCATGCACGAGAGCGGGGTCAACCTTGACGCCAAAACGCGACGCGTTGAGTTCGAGGTCACCCGTCACCTTACCCTCTTGGTTGTAGATTTTAACCTTAGGCATATGGTTTAGACAGTTCGAATCTCAAGAATAGCGTGGCGGGCACCAGGTACCGCGCCTTTGACAGCAATAACTCCACCTTCACGAATCTCAACAATTTCGAGATTCTGGACAGTCACACGAGCATCGCCCATATGGCCAGCCATGCGGCGGCCTTTGAACACGTGCTGAGGACCACCGGCACCAATAGAACCAGGCATACGCAACTGGTCTTTATGACCGTGCGAAGAAGGATGACCAGCAAAGCCGTGGCGCTTAACCACACCTTGGAAGCCTTTTCCTTTCGACGTACCGGTGACATTAATAACGTCACCTGGAGCAAAAACCGTAGCTTCGAGGCTATCGCCGCGCTTAAATGCGTCAGTAGCTTCGACACGGAACTCACGTAACACCTTCATTGCAGGCAAGTCCTTCAAATGGCCTTGCTCTGACTTGGTAAGGTTTTTGCCTGGTTGAAAACCAAGCTGCACCGCAACATAACCGTCTGCGTCTTTTGTCTTGACCTGCGTCACAACGCAAGGACCAGCTTGGACAAGCGTCACCGGAACGACGACGCCATCAGCCTTGAAGACTTGAGACATTTCGAGTTTTTTCGCGAGGATGAATTTCATAAAACCCGATGGTGAATAAGGAGACATGGCCTGGGTGGGCCATTGGTCTCGCCTGACTAGGGTTTCCCGGAAGTCCGGAAAACGCAAAAGCCAGAAGCCTATACAAGAGAAGAAAACATTTCTCATGCACAAACTTCTGGCCTCTCGAGCGAAAGAAAGGCAACTGAATTGTGATCGATACAACACATCTCACTACACAGCGTGGAGGTTATGCCATACGTCTGCTTCGCTAGCAGAGATTACCGAGCACGGCTCGGGGCAACTTACTCCATGGGAATGATTTGTGTGGAACAGTCAGCACCAGTCGGCACTGGAGACCCTGCCTCTTGAAAGAGGCAGGGAGATCCAATGACGATGATTACATCTTGATCTCGACGTCGACGCCAGCTGGAAGGTTGAGGGAAGTCAACGATTCGATGGTCTTAGCGTTTGGTTCGAGAATGTCGATAATGCGCTTATGAATACGCATTTCGAACTGTTCACGGGAGTTCTTATCAATAAAGGTTGAACGATTGACCGTCCAGCGCTTCTTGATCGTAGGGAGCGGCACTGGGCCGACCACGCGAGCGCCCGTGCGTTCCGCTGTATCAATAATCGTGCGCGTTGATTGGTCTGCGATCTTGTGATCGTAGGCGCGGATCTTGATGCGGACGCGGGACGTCGTGTCCTTTGCCTGTGGTTTTTTTGTCGTGGTTTCAGCCATGGCCGTATTCCGTTATTTATTTAACGATCTTGGTCACAACGCCAGCACCAACGGTGCGGCCACCTTCGCGAATTGCGAAGCGCATCTTATCTTCCAAAGCGACTGGACCGATAAGCTTGATTTGCATGTTGACCGTGTCACCTGGCTGCACCATAGCAACACCTTCTGGCAAAGTGATTTCACCAGTCACGTCCGTTGTACGGATGTAGAATTGTGGCTTGTAACCAGAAACGAATGGCTTGTGGCGACCACCTTCTTCCTTCGTCAAGGCGTAAATTTCACCTTCGAATTCGGTGTGAGGCTTGATCGAGGCTGGCTTACAAAGAACCATACCGCGTTCAATATCTTCCTTCTTGATACCGCGAAGAAGCAAACCAGCGTTGTCACCAGCGCGACCTTCGGTCAATTGCTTGTTAAACATTTCGATACCAGTAACAACCGATTTGCGAGTGTCAACGAAACCAACGATTTCAATTTCTTCGTTGATCTTGATCATACCGCGCTCAATACGGCCGGTAACCACCGTTCCACGACCTTCAATGGAGAACACGTCTTCCACTGGCATGAGGAATGGCTTGTCAGTTTCACGAACTGGTTCTGGGATAAATTCATCAAGCTGCTTGATGAGTTCCATGATTGGCTTAGCAGCAGCTTCGTCACCTGGATTTTCCAAGGCCTTCAAAGCAGAGCCGCGCACAATAGGCGTGGTGTCCCCTGGGTATTGGTACTTGGTCAAAAGATCGCGAATTTCTTGTTCGACGAGGTCGATCAATTCAGCATCTTCAACCATGTCACACTTGTTCAAGAAAACGACAATCGAAGGCACACCAATCTGACGAGCCAAAAGAATGTGCTCGCGAGTCTGTGGCATAGGACCATCAGTAGCGGAAACGACCAAAATTGCGCCGTCCATCTGGGCAGCACCCGTGATCATGTTCTTGATATAGTCAGCGTGACCTGGACAGTCAACGTGCGCATAGTGGCGCTTTTCTGACTCATATTCAACGTGCGCAGTCGCGATGGTAATACCGCGAGAGCGTGATTCAGGAGCCTTGTCCAGCTTATCCTTGTCTGCTGACGAGGCCTTCATGCCATGAGCATTAAGAACCTGAAGGATAGCAGCCGTAGTCGTGGTCTTGCCGTGGTCAACGTGACCAATTGTGCCGACATTGACATGTGGCTTGGAGCGATCGAATTCCGCCATAGGATTCAAATAAATCGTTAATTGAGGGTTTTTTAGAAGTGCCGAGAATATAGCAGGGTGTGCAAAATATTGCAAGTCTTAGCCCATTCTTACGATTCGCGTTCTTGCGAACCGAGATAAAAGCGTTCTTCCGTCAATAATCCAGCCTCAGAATCAACCACTGGCGCCAACTGAGTCTCTCGCACGGGCGATGACTCTTTTTTTGCTATATGAAGCTCTTTTTCTTCATTTTTACCATCAAAATGAGTCGATTCTGAAGGAGATTTTTGAGGCATTCGCTCCGTTTCGCCGGTCAAAGCCTCGAATTGATCTAGGGGCAAGAGAACAAACGGCTCACGCCCTGACGGGTCAGTGACCACAACCGGCAAGCCGAGCTTTCGAGCGCTCTCAAATACGCGTTGGAGTGACATACATCCCTAGTTCAACATGCCGAAACCCCGGGAGCAAGGGTTGACAGGTCAACCGCCTTCCCGTATCTTCTCCGACTATACCCGAAGTCCGTTCCTTACCATTCATCATCGTTCATTCGGACGTCTCTCAAGCCTGTCGCAAGTACGCCGTACCCTTTCGTCCTGTGCAACCATGACAAAAAGGGAGTACGTATCGATATGCTGGGCAGAACCCTCTCTGTTCCCCTTCTCATTTTCACCCCTCAGGATAATGAGGAGAGACCCGTACAGAGAAACGGTCGTGGTTCGATCCCACGGACGTCCACCGGAATGCTCACGCATTCCTCTTGGAGCATAGTTTAATACTGGCACAAAACAAGCTCGGCAGACGAATACTCTTCGAGTCATCCTTGGTTCGAATCCAAGTGCTCCAACCACATACACAAACCCCGTCTCTCCGAGAGACGGGGTGTTTTTTTTATTTCTGCATCAACTGCTTCAAATCGGCGACAACTTGAGCCGCATGCTCCGCCGGTTTTACCTTGTCATACACTTTGGCGA
>CAYRRZ010000010.1:28751-30062 GCA_964426815.1 uncultured Gammaproteobacteria bacterium
GCGACAACTTGAGCCGCATGCTCCGCCGGTTTTACCTTGTCATACACTTTGGCGATTTTTCCTTCAGGATCGATGATGTAGGAGATGCGTAAAATCCCTAGATATTCCCGGCCCATAAACTTCTTCATCGCCCAGGCTCCATAAGCCTGAATCATATCCGTCGACTCGTCCGACAAAACCGGAAATGTCAGATGATATTTTTCAACAAATTTTGCATGACTTTTCACCGAATCCTTACTCACACCCCACACCACAGCACCGGTTTTCTTAAAATCACTCCATGCATCACGAATCGAACAAGCTTCAGTCGTACAACCCGGCGTATCGTCCTTTGGATAAAAATACAATAAAACCCATTTCCCTTTTGCATCTTTTAATGAATGTTCGTCGCCATTTTGATCCTTCAAAGAAAAAGCTGGTGCCTTTGAGCCAATTTTCAACATAGTCAAAAAACAATAACACGCGAGCAAACAAAAAACCCTACACCACGCGGCATAGGGCACTGCCCTCTAGGCAGAATCAGGTTTTTGGAGCGTAGGCGATGGGCAAAATGCTGGCCTCAAATGGCCCTTCGGCGGGCATCAAGGTTAGCCCGAGACGCATGCGTCCGTCGAAATAGACCTGTAGACCCAAGCGAAGCAAGCCAATCACCGTCGAGCTAAGTGCCGTGATCACCCGACCATGCGGCCACGTTCCGACACCACTAGCATCGGCTGACTCATAGGTCGACTCAAGCATCATGAAGTACATGAGCTCGGCAATATTCGGCAGCATGACCTGAGCAACAGGCAGCTTGTACAGGAATGCAACCTCGGCCAAGATCCGCTCAATATCAGCCGGATTGGCAGCAATCGCATTTCGCCGAGTAACCTCAGCGCCCGGAGAAACGGTCTCGTGACGATAGGCCGCTGGCATAAAGCAGCACCAGCTAGGCCCACGCGTCGCGGTTTCACGAAACGCAGGATCACTCCGGAAGACCGAAGCATGTGACAGGCTATACACCTGATCCAGCTCCGTCACCTGCAAAGCCGGCACGAAACGCAAGTACCCGCCACGATACCCACGCCGATGCGAATCTTGGCGCATCCCATGCATGGATTCAGAGCTAAACGGCACGTCCGGCACCTCAACAAACGTACTAGGCCGCTTAAAGAAGACCTCGGAAAAAGCACGCAAGTCTTCCATCGTCCATGATTTCGTCTGCTCGCGCATCCACTCGTCCATGAGCGACTCCTTAAAAGAGCTATCGGTTACGCCGACTCGTCCTTTGTCAACAGACCGAGGAGAACAGAACCTAAAACATTCAAAACC
>CAYRRZ010000011.1:0-4822 GCA_964426815.1 uncultured Gammaproteobacteria bacterium
CCAGCCGCACCTGCCGCCGACGAACCCGAGCTTCCGCCCGTGCCCGCCGAGGAGCCTTCGCACTTCGCCAACTTGTTGACGATGTGACAGGTCTGGTCGGCGGGGCATTTCACGTCATCGCAGGGCGAGACGCAGTATGCGTCCCCGTCTTTGTCGAAGGCGCACACACCGCCGACATCGCTGCAGTCGATGATCGACTCGCAGCCGGCTTTGCCGCCGGAACCGCTGTCCCCACCGAACATACCAGCGCTCCCCGAAGGGATGCTGCCGGCCGAGCCGGAGGCGCCGGCAGCCGAGCTTCCGCTCGTGCCGCTGGTACCCGTTTTGCCGGCCGTGCCCGCCGAACCGGCCGATTGCTCGACCGTCTCGGGATTCCCGTCCGAC
Organism: uncultured Gammaproteobacteria bacterium; assembly: GCA_964426815.1. GTDB lineage: Bacteria > Patescibacteriota > Patescibacteriia > 2-12-FULL-60-25 > 2-12-FULL-60-25 > JADZEJ01. The sequence continues at coordinate 385 of CAYRRZ010000011.1, forward strand.
GGTGACCCACAGCCCGCGAGGGCAACGAAGGAAACGACGGCGAGAGAGAGATACTTGGTGTAAAAGGTCATCTTGACGCTCCATGCGGCTTTTGCCGCGGTGATTTGTCCTAACGTTTTATCATGCCTTAGCCCCGAATAGGCCTCGTTCATGACTAAACAAGATATCACAAAAAAGCCTTTTTGTCAAGGTATAGACTTACATTCTATACACAGATTATTGTGGCTCAACAGAGCCTAAATATGGTATGATTTTGTTGTTCGTTTGTTTTCCCCTTTCTCGGAGGTGCCTATGCAGATTCAGGGCTCATTGCCCGATGTTGACCCCTGAGCCTGTTCGAAGGATGGACGCATGCAAGAAAGGATCGCGCTTCGGCGTTGGTTCCTGCGTCCGGTGGCCCATTGCCCCTGTGGCGCTTAGCGCCAAAACTCTGGGATTGTAATGCCTCGGCCCTTTCTTTCGACCTGGTTCAGGTTCCGTATCCCCAGCCGCCCGCCTGCCGCTTTGCCGCAGGAGCCCGGGCGGCTATTTTGTTTTTGGAATCATCTTTGTCGAAAATCCTCACCCGATTTCCAGGCTGCTTCAAAGATCGATCTAAAAAGAGCTACCAAGGCTGGACTCTCGAGCACCAAACCGATTGGTTCATCTTGTGCGATAAAAATTGCCACTTTATTTCCAAAAATATCGAGCTCACCAGAAAAAGGCGCTTGCGCATAAGGCAACTGACGAACATTCCAAGATGAAAAATCTGTTTCTGGAATAGTGAAGTTCGGCTTGAGAACAAGAAGTAATCGTCCATGGAGACGTCGAGCCATTCTTTGTCTTTCGCGCTCATCAATCTGCGCCAAGTTTTTCGTCGCCTCATCAATACAGGTATAACTCAAATATTCTTGATCAGGCGAGACCTCCATAAGTGAAGCTCGAGCAGCCGTGATTCCTTTCAAGCCTTCAAAATATCGGACACGCGGCTTGTACCCGATCGCATGAAAGAGCGCGAGAAAATCCGGCATGGCATGTTGGAGTTTTCCACGCCGCTCTTCAAGTACATGCGATTCTTTTTCTAATTGTTCTTGCAAACGTTGCGGAGACTCTGGAACAAATACCGCGCGCTGTTCTTGTTCGGCTTCTGAAACGAGCCCGCGTTGTTTTAGTGTTTGAAACAAAGCATAGGCCGTTGATCGATTGACGCCCGCTTTTTCTGCAACCGCTTGCACACCGGATGGACCGAGTTCGAGCAGAGCGAGATAGACACCCGCCTCTTTTTCTGAGAGTCCAAATTCCAGAAGATGGCGAGCGGCTTCGAGCATATTATTCCCAGCGGGTCAGAACAGGAGCCGTGAGTCGTGCTGTTTGTTCCCAGGTATATTTTTTCGCGCGCTCTATCCCCTTTTCACGCAGACGAACTTTCATTCCAGGTTCGCTCACCAACCGATTCATCAATTCGACACATTGCTCTAATTCCGTTGGTGAAAAGAATTCACCTGCATCACCAATCACTTCGGGCAAAGAGGCAGCATTAGATGAAAGCACCGGGCAACCAGCTGCCATAGCTTGAACCGGCGGCAAACCAAAACCTTCATACAAAGACGGATGCACCAAAGCCTCGGCACCGCTCATGAGAAAAGGCATGTCCGTTTCTGGCACATAGCCAAGCTCGAGAATATCTGATCGAAAGGTTGAATCAGCGATGGCGCGCTTGATGATGTCGTATCCAAAACCAGGCATACCGATCAAGGCGAGACGATGTGGATCACCAACGCCGCGACGATTTTTAAATTCGGTAAAGGCTTTAATCAAAAAAGCGATATTCTTTTTGGTCTCTAAACGACCTACATACAAAAAATATGGCTGCGGCAATTGATAGCGTCGCAAGCGATCCTCAACTCGTTTTCGATCATCAATGGGACGGTAGAGCGTATGGTCGACACCGAGTGGTGTGATGGCGATTTTACGCGGATCGATACCGTACACCTCGGCCATTTCACGACCAGAAAATTCTGAAACAGTGATGATGCGTTGAGCGCGTTTTGCTACTTCTTTCATGGCATGTTCATGCACCCGCACCTGTTGCGGCTTGTACAATTTTGGCATGCGATGAAAACCAATATCATGCTCGGTTACAACCGTGTGTTTTGGCAAATAGCGCGGAAGCGTTGCGCCCGGCATCCACAACACATCGGCGGGACGTTTGTACATTTCATATGCCAAACGAAATTGAGTCCAGCCGTATTTTAATGGCCATTTAGCACGAACTTCATACCAATTATCCGGCAAAGCTTCTAAGCCGCCGGTCAAAATCGCATTGGCGTATAAAATCCAAGAATTGCCATCGCCTGGCGTCTGGCGCTTGAGTTCTTGAATCACATGCCAGGCATACCATTCAACGCCGGTCTTGGCGGGCTTATTGGCCCGTGTGGCATCAATCCCAATCAACATGGGCAAAGTATAGCACTCAAACGCGTGCCGCGAGATGTGCCTGGTGACGCTTACGTTCTAGAGCGATCTTTTTTTCATCAATTCCGATGCGCTCAAGCATGAGAGCTGCTTGGTTACCGCCTAAAAAGTGCGGCAAGATAACATAGGAAGCTCCTTGTTCATATAACAAATTCGCATCAGGCACGCTTTGCGCTGTAAGCAAGATATTCGCTTTTGGACACTCTTTTTTTGCTTTAGCGAGAATCAGTAAATTGGTTTCAATATCTGGCAAGGTGGAGACAATTAAGGATGTATGTGCAAAACCGAGCTCATCTAAAAATTCATTGTCTGCGGCATCACCATAACGACATGGTGTTCGTGAAGCCGTTAAATCCGCAATCACTTGTGGGTCAAAGTCGACAACCATTAATTTCTTTGTCGTTTTTTTGATAGATCTCAAAATGTCCTGACCGACGCGATGACAACCAAATAGCAGAGCTTCGACATGAATCGCTCGGGATCGATCTTTCTTGGGATGCTTTCGCTCAAATACAGAGAGCACGCCCTGCAAGCGATCATACAAACGATCTGCATTCAAAATGAGAATGGTTGAACCAGCGATGGTAATGATGGCGACCAAGGTGGAGAGCGCGAGCAAATCGGCGGGAAGTTTTCCAGCTTGAACTCCCATTAAAATAAGCAGCAAGGAAAACTCAGATATCTGCGCAACGGTCAGACCTGCGTAGAATCCGGTTTTTTTGGTATATCCCATCGCGCCCATAATCGACATCACAATGAGCGGATTTCCAATTAGAACAAAGGCGGAAAATACGAGCGCTGTCATTAAATGCTTTTCGACACCAGCAAAATCCAAATGCGAGCCTAATAAAATGAAGAATAGAACAATAAAAAAGTCACGCACTAACTTCATTTTCGAGCTAATTTCAAAATGATAGGGTGACGCTGCCAAAGTGATACCCGCGGCCAAAGCACCAATTTCTAATCCAAGACCAACTTCTTGAAAGATCGCCGCCAAGCCCACTCCCCAACCGATGGTAAACAGGAAGAGAAATTCTTGAGACGCAGCAAATAGCGGAGTGATACGCGGCAAAATCCAACGCGCGATCACATACAGAATGCCGACGGCAATCCCCCCACGAATCAATAGCTGGGATGATGCCTGCCATATATCTTGCCCACCTAAAAATGAAGTCGCAAAAATAAGCACCAAGGTCGCGATCAAATCTTGAATCAACAAACAACCAATGGCGATTTTTCCATACAGCTTACCGGCATCACCACGATCTGAGAGAAGCTTGGTAACAATGATGGTGCTTGAAAAGGTAAAAGCCGTGGCAATCACGAAGCTGTAAAAAGACGATAGCCCTAGAGCAATACCGATGAGCCAACCAATGATTGTGGTAAAAACCACCTGACCCAGGCCAACCAAGGCCGACACCTTTCCGACATCGCGCATGACTTGTGGATTTAATCCAAGACCTACGATAAACAATAAAGCCGTAATCCCAAGCTTTGAAAAAACCGTGAGTGTGTCTTCACTCTTCGCCAGATTTAAGACCAGTGGTCCAACGGCAATACCCGTGAGCAAATGTCCCAAAATCAAAGGCAAGCGAATCGCCTGCATGATGACAGACACCGCAGTGGCGATGGCGAGGATAAGTGAAATTTCAACGAAGGGCGACATTGACGGGAGTATAGCAAGCTCTCCATACTCACGTCATATGCCAAGCTTAGCTGAAGTCGACGCCTTTCCTGTACCAGACATGTTGGTGCCGCGCATCATCAAAGAACACAAGGCCTGCCCCTGCTGTGCCGAAGCAGCCGTACGTGAAATGAAACGGATGCTCTATTTACATGCCATCACGGGCGAACCCGTTAGCCCATCTGAAGCAATTGATCCGGCATGGCATGAGATGCTGGCCTTTACTCGTTTTTATCAAGACTTTGCGACTTTTATTGGCGTCTTTGTGCATCATGATCCAACCCCTGGACCACCGGATGG
>CAYRRZ010000011.1:4922-26903 GCA_964426815.1 uncultured Gammaproteobacteria bacterium
TGTTTTTGACTCCAGGCTTCGTATCCACCGTCTAAAGAGGAAGCTTGCGCATAGCCCATGCGCTGCAAGATATCCGCAGCAATTTTTGAACGACGGCCGGTTTGGCAATAACACACAATCTCAACCGTTTTGTCCGGCAAAACAATTGGTGCAATTTGCTCGATCTGTTCAACAGGGATATGCATGGCACCCGGAATATATCCGGCTTCCATTTCTTCAGCTGAGCGAACATCGATATACATAATTAGCTTGAAAAAATACTGCGTTTGTAGGATTCAAGATTTTCGAGTGCGATGCCTGTTCCTTTTGCCACACACATCTGTGGATTGTCAGCGACAAAAACCGGGACGCCGGTCGCTTCGGATAATAATCGATCCAAGTTGCGGAGCTGAGACGAACCTCCGGATAAGACCATCCCCTTTTCCATGACATCAGCTGATAATTCTGGAGGTGTATTGTGGAGCACGTCTTTGACGGCCTCGATAATGCCCTGCAATTCATGCTGAACTGCGTCAGTCACATCATCGCTTGTGACCGTGATGATACGTGGCAAGCCATTGATCATATCGCGACCCTTGGCCTGCATTTCGAGTTTGGTTTCTAGATACAAAGCCGAGCCAATGCGGATTTTAATATCTTCTGCCGTGCGTTCGCCAATCGCGAGTCCGTATTTGCGACGCACATGTTCTTGAATCGACAAATCTAATTTATTTCCACCAATGCGAACCGAGGTTGAAGAGACAATACCTCCGAGCGAGATCACGGCAATTTCACTGGTACCGCCACCAATATCGATAATCATGTGGCCTGACGGTGAACCAATTGGAATATCAGCACCAATAGCGGCCACGACCGGTTCTTTGATGATATATGCCGCACGCGCACCAGCAGAAATTGTGGCATCGATAACGGCACGACGTTCGGTCGAGGTAATCCCGCCTGGAACAGCGACCATGACTTCTGGACGAAAAACGCGCATTCCGCCCAAAGCCTTGTTAATAAAATAGCGCAACATGGCTTCTGTCGTGCGATAGTCGGCGATAACACCATCTTTTAATGGGCGCTTGGCGACAATGGTGTCTGGCGTACGACCAAGCATCTCTTTGGCTTCTTTTCCGACCGCGAGCACGCGCTTATCTGCAATGGAGATCGCAACCACGGATGGTTCATTCAAAACAATGCCCTTTTTTGGGATATAGACGAGCACGGTTGTTGTGCCAAGATCGATGCCGATTTTTTTCGCAAACATAGCTCTAATTCATCCAGCTTGCCTGCGGCGGAGGCGCTTGTCAAAGAGAGCCCTTATTGCGCACAGACTGGGCCTGAAACGGTAAAACTCCGATCCGTGGTTGAATTGCTTTCTACCTGATACTTGGCATCTCCCCACTTTGATTGGTCCTCCGGAGGCGAAGCTTTTATGATTGGTTTTGCAAATTGCAGGTCGAGTGCGATTTCAGTCTGATCGGCGCCGCTTTGTTTTGGCAGATCGAGATGATAGGCGCCACAAGCCGGAACCGCATTTGGTGGCAATTCATAGGTAAAGCTCAAGGCACCCGTACGTCCTGGCTCAATACTCCAAAAAGCACCGAAAACGGTTTTTCCGAGCTCTTTCATGACATCAACTTTTCCGCCACCCAGTTTATCCCCCGCCATAGCACCGGCTGCAGAGATCAAGCGGCTCCCTTCTGGCACATAAATGCGGGTATAACTGCGATAGCGCGTATAGCGCCAGGTGATGCTGCGATTTGTGTTTTGATAGGTCAAGGTAACTGTCGCCTTTGGCTTTGCCGGATCGCGCGCGTCGACCGTATACGAAATCTTTTTATCCATCACGCCATCGGTTTTTAAGGCAGCGAGATTTGCATCGATAACTTGAAGATAATCTCCATTGGTTGGTTTTACCCGACCCGTCCATCCACGCGCGTCTAGCACAGACAAAATCTCTGAGTTGCGTGAATATGCCATGATTTGTTTGCGCTCCAGGGCAAGCGTAAGTAAGTCGACAACTTCAGGCCAACGAGATGCAGGCAAAACTTTTAGGCGCTCGACCATTTTTTGACCAATCTCGGCCACGATCTCTTTTCGTTCTTCAGTTGGAATTCCTTTTTGGTGAAATCCCATTTCAACTTCATATTGAATTTCATCAAAAAAATTCTGCGCATTGTATACCTTTCCTCTCACGGTAATTGGTCCCGTGATGCGTAAGAGTCCTTCAAATAATCCTGGACCTAATGCGAGCACCGTGGAAGGCGGCATTTTTTCTGGATTTCCGGCAATCGCTTTTTCCCGAATATAAAAATCCAAGACGCGTTCGGCTGAAATTGGAAAGTCTGGCGACCAGTTTGCATCGCGCATAAACCAAGCCGGCACACCAAGATGCTTTGCGATCGGTTCAGGCGGTACCTCTTTCCACTTAGGAACCGCTGGATTATCTACCGCATATACATCCTGAAAACCAAACTCGGTCAACTCACCCGCATCCAAAGTCATGGTGCCGATATTTCCGATGAATCCACCTGATGGACGCATCTCATCTGCATTTTGCAAAAAAGCTAAATACCGCACTGGGTATGGATATCCCGCAAGCGGAACCGCGACTTCGATAATTGGCACGGCTTCATCCAAGGTCTTTTTGAGCACCGGCAAGTTATCCGCCAGAGGCTTTAAGGCTTGGCGCAAAGGTGCAGCTAATTTATCTTGCGGCACGCGTTCCCACAGAACTAAAGCAGTGTCGATTTTATCGCGTGCAATGCGTAAGCGCGGTAAGGCATCGTTAAACTTGGCGAGCATGAGACGCTTATCTTCACGCGACAAATCTGCAAAGCGCTTACTTGGAGCAATGCCGACATTCACATCTCCGGCGGCTTCGGTACCACCTTGGATGGCGTCGGTAATCGCCTGGAATGCCGATACAATATCCTCAGCACCATCGAGTGTTCCAAGACCGGCTGCGGCTGCATCTTCGACCCCGCGCAATTGGGTACCGACCCAAGGCGCATCACGCCAAAAACCAACCCGATGCAAAGCATCACGAACTTCACCCGCTTTTTGTTTTGCCTCTTGCAAATCTAATAGAACTAAATCCAATTGCAGATTCGCGCCATGCTCCTTGGCACGATTCAGAGCTGCTTTCATTTGCTGTGCAGCGATGCCCGCTTGAGCGAGGGCGATTCCAGGCGGAACGGTTACGGCCAAAAGCGTAACGATGATCGCAACCATAATCCATCTTCCATAGCGAAAACCCGTGCGTGTTTTTTGGCGTGGAGGCTTTTCTGCTTTTTGCGGAGCTTGTGGCTTTGGCTTATGCAAAGGCTCCACGGGCTTTTCAGGTGGTGGCGGAAGTTCTTCAAATGCAGGACACGTCAAAAAGTTCGTTGGTTTTTCGGACATACCGTGTTATCGCGGCATGCTCTGGCCACGATATTTACGGTAATAGTGTAGCGCACTTGCAAGATGTGCGCGCGATGTCCGCTGCGTGAGAACTTGCCAAGGCCATTTTATGGCGCTTTCACGCTGATGGTAATGCACAAAGTGTGCGGTTGGGACATAACACACGCGCCATCCTTGTTGCCACGCACGACGACACAAATCAACATCTTCAAAATACATGAAGAAGGTTTCATCAAAATGACCAAACTGCTCGAGCGCTTGTTTGCGGATCAAGAGCGCGGCGCCGAATAATCCATCAACATCACGCGTCGTCTCTCCATCAAAATCATGCATCTGATAGTGCGCAATCGCGCGCTTGCCCCATGGAGTCTTTCCTAAAAAGGTTCGGCGATAGGCCGGAATAAGCAAAGAAGGAAAACGATGAAAGTTTCGTTGAATGGTTCGATTTGGATTCAACAACTTTGGCCCGATGATACCGGCTTTTGGATCTGCGTCGGCATGAGCTAGTAATTTTTCCATTTCACCTGGAAAGAAGGTGAGGTCTGGATTGGTGCACATGATGTACTCCCCTTTTGCCATGCGAAAACCGATATTGTTCCCGGCTCCAAAACCCACATTTCCCGGGGCATCAACAAAGGTTACCCATGGAAATCGCTCCTGAAGCGACTCCTTGAGACCGTCGCCCGGATTGTTATTAACCACGATATATTCAAATGCAAAATCCGGCTTAGTCAATTCTAAGCTCTTTAACAGGTTTCGAATAAGCTCGGGGGTCTTATAGGCAACGGTGACAAAGGTCACTTTCATACAAACCATTTGCGCAGGTCCCTCCCCTGACGGACAACCTTGGAGGCGTCCAATGTGCGCTTATTTCGCATCTTGCCTAATCCTGCGAAAGCTTGCAACCAGGCTCGCCAGGTCGTCGGACTCCAGACGCCAACAAAGACTTTTCCGAATTCATAGAGCACGATCCATGGCGCATGGAATAGTCGATTCTGCCACTCGTCATTTTTCCAAATAAGCCAGAGGTGATTGCGCGTAGACAGCTGATTAATATGCGCCGGCTTCTTTAACCGAAGCGCGAATGCCTTGAGCCACAAGAATCCTTGCGATACCGAAGCTGCGCGACGATGATGCCAGGCGACTGCCTCAGGAACAAAATGCGCATTCAATCCAAAACGCTGCGCGCGCCACGCCAAATCAACATCTTCTTTATAGGCAAAAAAATCTTCATCAAACCATTCATCACCTTGCTTAAGGATCGCCAAAGCTGAAGCCCGAATGAGCAAACAGGCACCCGAAATACCAAAGACATTTTGCGAGGCATCATATTGCCCCTGATCTGTTTCACCCGCTCCCCTGTCTGCATGTCGACGTGAGCGATAAAAGACAATACCCGTTGAATCGAGAATATCGGTTCTTTCGGTTTGACGTTCATCTGAATCCGCTTCGGTTTTGGTACGTGCGCGTAATAATTTTGGACCCGCAATCGAAATTTCTGGATGCGCATCCATATGCGCTATCAGGCGCTCGAGACAGTCAGGAGAAAATTCGATATCTGGATTACATACCAACACAAAACACTGTTCGAGATTTGCCTCAGCCCAACGCGACAAACTCAGAGCGATTGCCTGATTGTGTGCGCGCGAAAAACCTTGATTCTTAAAATTGCGCAAGATTGCCGTGCCATAGGCATTTTGCTCGATCCACTCTTGCGTGTCGTCATTTGAGGCATTATCAACCACGGTGACATTCCAGTCTTTTGAGGTTTGTTCTTCAAGCGACGAAAACAAGCCCGGAAGATAGGGAGACGAATTCCAGGTCACGATGTGGATCGCGAGTCGCTTTGCTTCTTGCATATGCCTTAGGATTTACGCTTTGGAGAAACATTGAAGCCGAGAGATTTACCAAGCATGAAGCGCGTCTGCGCATCGATAGCTGGGATTGAACCGAAGAGCACAAAGGTGACAGGTAAGAGCACCCATTGCAAGATGGTGACGACAAGTGTTTGGTGGCGCGGCACATGATGCGGACGCGGTGGAAGCAAGGAATATGAGAGACCAGCCGAAATAAACACACCGACCGCTGCGAAACGCATCAACCATTCAAGGGTAAATGGCGTGTTCTGAAAAACGGCAAATTCACGAAAACGATCTGGAGCAACCCAGAATGGCAAACGACCAAGGACGAAAATCAAAATCGGAGCCGTGGCCCAGGTATACATGCCCTCAACCTGCTTCCACAAAAAGGAGAATTTAATACTCCATGGCATTTCACGATCTTTTGCAAATGCCTTAACCATGAAAGGAAAATTTTCTACACCCCAGGCCCAACGGCGCAATTGCTTATATAAGGCGATCAATGCCTTCCAATACTCCCCGGTCATCACCGTATCCATTGAAACTGGAATATACATCGGCACCACTTTATACGCGCCATGATAGTGAATGAGCGCCTGCAAAAAAATACGTGAGTCTTCGCTGACAATATCTTTTTGCCAAAATCCAACATCCACTAGCATGCGCAAGCTCATCGAATGCGATGAAAATGTCATCATCCCCTCAGGTCGAGATAATTCGGTCATGAGCCAGGTCGTTGTCCCGAACATCGAGACACGAACGGCAGCTGGAGATTCCCACAAATTATTATTATAGAGTGGAATTGGTTGATACGAGGTACGCGTTGGATTTGGCGTCGTCAGATACAAATAGGTCAAATACGAAAAATACTGCTGATGAATGATCGTATCAACATCAAATGAGGAAACGATGGTGGTGTCGGGATTTAATCCCATGGCCAAAATCTGCGGCATCACTTGATGACCTGACCAATTCAGATTTGAGCCCTTCCCGATAATTTCATCGGGTAAGTTTTTTGGATGCAAGGTGGTGATAAAACCCAAAAAGCGCGACTCAAATTCAGCCTTGAGTTGCGAGGTCATCTTTTCAAAACGCTCGACACCGGCGCGCTCTTCGCCAGCAATCACAATCACGATCCGATCCGCTGGATATGAGCTATCCGCAATCCGTTCTAAGGTTTCGCGAATAACACTGATATCTTCTTTCACGGTTGGCAGAAAAACCAAGTGACGAATCGCTTCATATCCCGGACGAGACTCGGCCACTTTTTGCCATTCTTTTTTACTATCTCGACGATAACGCCACCAAGAGATAATCAAAAATGGCATGAAATAGAACACGCGAAACAACCAATACAAATCAAATATAATAACGAAATAAATAACCCACAACGGCCGGATGAAGGAGAGGAGGATTGCCAAAAAAATCGTCATCCATACCATGGCGCCCGGAATAATTTCCAGCGTTCGCTGAATCAATCTTTCGCGATTCATCATGTGGTTTTGGCTTTAGCTAAAGTGATATTGGGTTCGGCATCGTATTCCGGTTTGACATACGATTGGGCTGGGATCTTACCTGCATTCAACTGTTGCACAAGAGCCAACATATCCTGTGCCTGATCAAGTTGAATGCCATAGAGCGGCATATGCTCCAAACGCGCCATCAGATTCGCAATCAAAACACCCGTACGAATTGAGGTAAACGAACCTGGACCAGCGACGACGCAAATCCCCTCAATCGCTTCTGCCTTCTTTTTTTTGAGCTTCGAGATGGCATTCAAAATCTCATGCGAGCGTCCCTCAATACGCACAACTTTTTGCGCGGTGCTTGAAATAATCCCGACATCGCTTGCCTCCGGAGCTGCCGAGTTAATATAGAGCCAAGCCATAAATATTAATGCAAATTCCGTACATCGAGCGTATTAATGGAAACGGTTTTTGGCGCATCCATAATCCCCTTCAAGAAACGGTCTGCCATGTCCATACGATAGGTAAACTCCTTGAGCGGCAAGCAGGTGTAGTTAATTTCGATGCCCAAATCTTTTTCGATTTTAGTCACCAATTTTTTCAATGCAATCTTGTCGACCTCGCCGACCAAGAACATATCAACCGGCTGATTACGCTGACCCATGAAAATACCTAAAAACGATAAATAGCGTACATCGCCTAAATCACGAATTTGTTCGTCGAGCTTCCATTCCATCAACACATTCGCCTTGGTCAATAAAGCACGCACTTCTTGCATGAGAGGAAAATCGCGATTAGCTTGATAGTATTTGCGCTTCAAGCCAGGGCGCTTTGCCTGGGTATCTTCGTCTTTTTCGGCTCCTTCGATAATCATGCCGATTTTGACTAGGTTCTGGATTTCGCGACGAACCGCATTGATCTGGGTATCAATGGTGCGGGTCAATTCGCGGATATAGAACACGTCTTCCGGGTGATGGAGAAAGAGGCTCATGAGACGGACGCGGGTCCGTGAACCAAAAACGTGTTCAAGCATAGAAATCTCCCTCATCCTGCCTGGCCGGACACCCCTTGACAAGAGGGAGGTCAAATGGCCGCTTCTGGGTTAGCATGGACGTGGAAACGGTGGGTCAAGTATACTCCGTACAGGGCCGTTGCCGCAAAAACCATGGATAAACCCCTGCAACAATTCCGCATCGCGGAAATCGAGGTAAGCAAGGGAAGCACCAATGACAAAATCGTTGGTTTTTTCCGGTTTGAGAACCAAACGCGAGGCAAACCAAGTCCAACCTTGGTCATTATCGCTGAAATCGCCTCAACCTTGTATGCCTATGAACGCCTGCTTGATACTTTGAATCAAGCGGCCGAACAAACCCGTCAACTCATGACGGACATGGCACAAGATCCACTTACCCGTTTTGAAAAATTGATCCAGCGCTTAAATGAGAGCATGGCTGCTTTTAGCGCCAGTGAAAGCTCTCCAGTGAGCTGGCGTCGCGTTAATTTGTTTGTGATGGAGTTTTCGGATGGCCACTTATGCCTGTCTGGTTCAGGACATGTGATGAACATGTTTTTGCAGAAACAGACCGATGGCACCTTTCGAGCCTTTGATCTGTTCGGTTCACTTGAGCAGCCTGAAGAAACTGATCCAAACAAACCTTTTTCTTCCATCATCTGCGGCGACATGAATGTCGGCGACATTTTGTTTATCGGTTCAACCAATTTTGAACGACTCCGTTCAGAGCTCAAGATTAAAGAGCGTCTGACCACTTTGCCTCCGGTTAGCGCGGCACTTGAAATCAAGCAAGATCTGGAAAGACGCAATATTCCGGATGATTTTATGGCAGCGGCCATTGCTTGCATTGAAGCAAAAACACCTCAGCCTGCTCCAGCCGCAGTACCAGAAGTCAAAAAGGAAACAAGCACATCTTCTATTGAAAAACTGGTTGAGCAAGAAAAAGAAGCTGATAATCACCTTGGCCCAAGCACAGCTCCGACAAAAGAATTGGCGGCAATCAAAGAAAAAGTCGTAGCCTTATTTAAAAAAGCGCCTGGACTTGCTTCACTCTCCCCTGCTCGAAACAATCCGACCATCAAAGATCCGATCACTTTAACGGGCTTGCGCGGCATGAATGCGGGCCATGGAAGTGCCATCACTGCCAAGCATAAACTCATTGCTGGCATCGCTGCAGTCGCAATTATTTGCTCGATTGGTGGTTATGCCTATTGGAAGCATGCGCAACGCCTGGCGGGCGAAATAGCGGCTTGGAATGCCCAATTCGACTCGGCTGCCGATCAACGCAATCGAGCTGAAGCTGATTTGACCTATGGCAATGAACCAAAGGCCAAAGGAGAAATTAACTCGGCGGAACAAGCGCTTTCCTCCTTGCCAACGGATACACCTGAACGCAAAGCAAAGATTGAAAAACTGCAATCGGCGATTGGTGACTTAAAGGAGCGCCTAAAGCGCGTCGTGAAGCTCGACAGTGTCGCTGAAGTTGTTAGCTTACCTCCAAGTGCGTCAGCGGGTAGTTTGGCGGCCCCGGTTTTGGATAAGGATACGGCCTATGTTGTCGACAATGCGTCAAAGCAAATCTTAAAGATCACGCTTTCAACCAAGAGCACTCAACAAATTCCATTACCAGCCAGCGCGGGAAAAGTCGTCTCCGGAACGATCGGTAAGGACACGATTTTATTCGCCACAGAAAATGGCCAATTATTTTCGCTTAATAAATCAACTGACTTAGTGAAGTCACTTAAATGGTCTGGAACGTCGTCGACGGCTGATATCACCCTGTATTCTTCACGTTTGTATAGCCTTGATCCGGTTCAAGGGAAAATCTTGCGTTATACCGGTAGTGGCTCTGAATATGGAGCGGCTACCTCGTATGTCAAAGCCGGAAGTGCGAACTTAATGGATACCGTTGCTTTATCGATTGATAGCAATGTCTATGCGCTCAAAAATACGGGTCAATTGATTCAGTATTTCCAAGGTGCAGAAGCTGGCTTTGCCTTAGCTCAAATCGATCCGCCAGCTCGTTCCGCTTCAGGCATGTGGACGGATGCCGACGTTCCATTGATCGCCATTACTGATCCAGCTGATAAGCGCGTTCTGCTCTATGACAAGAGCGGTCAATTACGTGCGCAACTCACCTCATCTCAATTCTTAGCGCCAAAAGATATCTTTGGTGACTATACAAACAAGCGCTTTATCGTCGTTGATGGCAATCGCCTCCTGTTGGTTCCGATGCCATAAAGCCTATGAAAGACATTACCGCATTTCTTCAGGCCTATTTAGCTGAACGAAATTGGCTTGATATACGCCCTAGCGATATCGCAAAATCGGTTTCAATTGAAGCGGCCGAATTGCTAGAGATCTTTCAGTGGGAAAGTCTCACGGCACAAGAAATGCTCGCTCGCCCAGAGCAAATGGAGCATCTCAAGAAGGAATTAGCCGACGTGATGATTTACTGTCTCGAAATGGCGATCGTTCTCAATATTGATCCCGAGCAAGCGATTCGAGACAAGCTGGCCTATGCGGCCAAAAAATATCCGCCAGACATTGTCAAAAAATGGCATGGCGAGCCACTCGCAACAAATGAAGAATATATCGCGATAAAAAAAGCATATCGCGAATCCCCCGACGCTTAGAGCTTTGGGGGATTTTTATTTTTGTTCCGTTAATCTATGCAGAGCATTCTGCGAATTTTCAGATATGTCATCCGAAATACTTGAAAGAATCCGCTCGAGATCCTCGCGCTTTACGGATGCATTTGATCCAGACCAATCAACCAGGAGATTGTTCCACATACGTTGCAGATCAATGCCTTGTATTTTTATTGATGGGTGCCCGGCTTCTTTTATCGCAGAAGTTAGCAAGCTCCTGAGCTGTGGCTGATTTGATGGGTCGTTGAGCCATGCAGAACCTAATTGCTTCAATGGTGAATACATCAACACATCACGTATATTTTGTAATTGCTGTTTTTCTTCTGGGGCAAGCATTTCATCCAACTCTTCTCCAAACGTTTTTTCTTTCTCCGCCCCTTCTGTCATCGCCTCCGATTTAGGCAATGCCTCTGCGTTTTTTTCTTTCACCTTTTCATTCTTTTTTTCTGATAAAACCTTATCCTCACCCCTCGACGCCAACTCCGCTGGTTCTTTCTCGGTCTTTTTCTGCTCATCGCTTCGTATGGTAGACCGGCGCATTCGTTGGAGCTTTTCTTTTTCTTCCGGAATGAGGGCAGCCATCGGCGTTCCATCAACCGGTATCAATTGTCGCTCACCATTCTTTTCTGGCCATTCAACATACGAAAGCGCATGCGAATCAGCCATCGTCGCCCCTTCACCTGCCACGCGCAACCCGGACAAGCGACCCGCCTGCAAGCCGCTTACTTGAAGCATGGCCGTTGTAAGCTCTTGAAAATCGGTACAAACACCGGCAATTAATTTTGTTTCTGAAACGCTTGGATGTCGTTCGCGTAATTCATCCATTCGCGAACGCATCACTTCTAAACGACGCGCAAGACTCACCTGTCTTTTTAACCCAAAGGTTTCCTTATTTTTAAAATCATAGAATCCAATATTCCGAACAAAGTTCTCAATTTTTATGACACGTTCTCTTGGCGCATCTTTTTCAATTGATTTTAAAAAGTTTGTACATTCCGGTGGAAGAGATTTTTTAAGATCCAAAAGCTCTTTCTCATCTCGCTTCTCTTTCAGACTTTTTTTCCAGAGTTGATATTCTTTTTGAGAAATAGCATCTAAACCCGGAGATTCTTCTGGCGCCTCAACTTGATACATTATTTCTACAATGCCTGCTTCTTTTGGAATTTCTACTTGGACAAATCCTTTATCATCTAAAAATACATGTACAGGGATTGGCTGACCAGATGCATCCACTCCTGTGACACGATCGAGTGGTATCTGCGCATACAATGGGATCGGAAGACGGGCATGCGTACCGGTAACGGGGATTTTGGCGATCACGGGCTCACGACGACGCTCCGAGTTTGAGACCGGTATCCCCTGCTTCATGCGCCACACTCTCTCTATTGCGTCGTACTCATCAAATACACCTTGTACCATCATCGTATCTAAAGGACGCGATAACTCTAGAAGCTTGTCTGGAAACTTC
This sequence comes from uncultured Gammaproteobacteria bacterium, assembly GCA_964426815.1. GTDB lineage: Bacteria > Patescibacteriota > Patescibacteriia > 2-12-FULL-60-25 > 2-12-FULL-60-25 > JADZEJ01. Next base: position 16,769 of record CAYRRZ010000011.1, read on the forward strand.
ATACTCGGATCCCCGTCGATATTTTCGTCAATATCAATCGGCTCGAAGAAGCGCTGCTGCATTCCGCCCTGCTCCTTCTCATATTCTTCTTCACTTTTTTGACCCTGTTCATTCATTCGACTCTCCTCTTGTCGCTGCCCATATTCCGTCGCATCTTTTGGAGGAAAAAGATATTGCTGGTACGTGCCGTATTCTTTATGCGTATAGGTATCATTTTTTGCAACAAAGGTGTATCCGGGCAAGACCGGATTTAACTCGCTCAATCCTTGATTGAAGCCCTCAGGAAAATTTATCTTATGCGCTTCTTTTTTTGTCCTATCTGAAAAACGCTCCCCGACGCTTCTCGATCCGACAGTAAATCCAGAACCGAGAGAATCTGGCATGATTTCTCCTTTGCGCAATGCCAACTGCATCGCTTCAATGTCCGCAATACGAATTCTCAGCGCATCATGAAATGCTCTTGGATTCTTTAATCTTTGTTCGAGCTCTTTTTTTATCGGCTCAAGCTGGTCCGCCCGAACTTGCATTAAAAGCGGCATCGTGGCCTCCATTTTTTTTCTTTTCTGTTTCAAAACCTCTTTTATCTTTGAATCTTCTAGACCACAAAGCTCCATTAAAGCCCGAGCTTCTTCAATCAAAGCATCTTGATCTATATATCCTCTTATTAAGGCTTCGGCAGCTCTTGAAATTTTTCCATTTTCATTTTCGCAGGCTTTTTCAAATTCATAGTCTGACGTAATCCCTTCGGCTTCACGTCTTTTCTTCTCTATCAGAAGCGGTGATTTTTCAACGAAAGACATGACGTACGCATATGTTTTTGGAATATCTTCCACCTCAAGATTTTTCTTTTTTTCCGTAGGCTTCTGACCCAATCCATCGAGTTCCGCTTTCACTTCGGCCGGGATCGACAAAGACTCAACAATCTGAGTCATCTTTTTTGACTCAATTGAACCCTTTAAGATCGGCTCGATATCTTTTATCAGTTTATAGGCATCGTGCTCTTCCTTGCTCATGATCCGCCCAACTCCATACTCCGATACCTGAGATACTTCTTTTCTTCCTCGTTTTCCATTCCAAGCAACATAGGCCTCATATGAGGCATTTAGATCACTCAAGAGCTCTTTCCCTTCCTCCCCAAGCTCGGTGCTAAGCGCATCTCGATCTATACTAACAGGGGCTTTTGCTGAACGAAATGGCTCCAATGTGTCATCTGTGAATCCGGACAAATACCGAAGACGCTCAATCACTTTGTCCTCTTCATACTCCGGATCTTCTGGATGCATCAGGTTTGCCGTTCGACCTAAAATACCGAGCATCTGCGCCCGGTCATAGCCCGTCTGCATCCCAATTTCAAGCGCGTCTTTAATGCTTTTGCGCGAAACTTCTTCAATCAGAATTCCGAGCTGCTGTTCGGTTATTTTTCCTTGTTCAAAAGCAAGGATCACGGCCTCTCTTTTCTGCTCAATCTTCTTTTCAGGTCCACGATAGTCAATTTCTTGATCTTGTTCGATTTGTATCGACGCCTCATTAGAAATATCTTCATCCATTCGTTTTTCCGTCTCATTGCGCACTTCTGCCATCGCGGGAGCGTTTGCGCTTTGCAACTGGCGTCTTTGTACTGGCCGGCGCTCTACCGAGCTTGACGAAGACCGCGTACCTTCTGATCTGGGCTGCGAGAATTGTTCAAATTTCATATTCGTGTAACTCCGTGATGCAGAAGAAGGACATTACTTCTATTATAGCCCTGACGGAGCTTTAGAAAAAGACTTGGTTATAAAAAATCCCTCCGTTTTATCGGAGGGATTTTTTGGTATGACCGTCTGAATTACTTCAAAGCGACCTTACCACCAGCTTCTTCGATCTTCTTCTTGATTTCTTCGGCAGTTGCCTTGTCGGCACCTTCCTTAACCATCTTAGGAGCGCCGTCAACGAGGTCCTTTGCTTCCTTCAAGCCGAGACCAGTGACTTCGCGAACCACCTTGATGACGCCAATCTTGTTAGCACCAGCTTCGGTAAGCTCAACATTGAATGAAGACTTTTCTTCTGCAGCAGCTGCACCGGCGCCAGCACCAGCCATCATGACTGGAGCAGCAGCGGACACACCGAATTTGTCTTCGAGGACCTTCACGAGTTCAGCGAGGTCGAGGACGGACAACTTTTCAACGGATTCGACGAGGGCCTTGAATTTCTCAGGCACTACGACGTCTTTCATGTCTGACATAGTATTGTTTTAGAATGATGAGATTATTAGACGGTAGGTTCAGCAGCTGGAGCTTCTGGAGCTGGAGCAGCGGCTTCTGCCACAGGGGCTTCAGCAGCTGGAGCGGCTTCGGCGACTGGGGCGGCTTCTGGAGCAGGTGCTGGAGCGGCAGCAGGAGCTGGAGTTCCGTTCTTTTCTGCGATCGCATTAAGCGCGCGCACAAAGGCGGAGACTGGAGCGTACATGGTACCGACGAGCATGCCCAAGAGCTGTTGTTTGCCTGGCAATTTAGACAAGGTAATTACCTTTTCTGCGTCGACAGCGGCACCTTCAAAGATACCACCGACGAGTTTCAAGGTTGTCCCCTTACCTGCATCACCGAGGACTTTTGCTGGAGCCACTTCGTCTTCTTTACCGAAGGCGGCGCCGAGCATGCCTGGAAAGCCCTTAGCATCAATCGTGAGGCCGGCTTCTTTGGCTGCGAGGGTGAACAAGCTCTTTTTTGCGACAATGTATTGCACATTGGCTTCGCGAGCCTGCTTGCGCAAGGCGTCTGCTTGAGGAACCTTTAAGCCCTGGTAGTCTGCAAAGACCACGGACTTAGCGCCCTTAAAAGCAGAGACGAGCTGTTCTTTGGTCAGTTCTTTCTGTTGGCGTGATTTTGCCATAGCGTAGTTTTCTTTCGTTTTTTTTGAGATCGACCTTTGGATAAAAAACACCCACAGTCGGTCCTGTGGGCTTTTCGGCATCATGAAGATGGTCGATCAGCGGCCTCGACAGGGCAAGCTTTTGGCTTGTTTGAGCCCTTTTTGTGGGGCCCCTGTGGTCTCAGGACGTGAGTGTTGGCGCTATAATAAGCGGAAAAATGGATTATGTCAAGAACATATTCCCATCCTTCAAAAGGCTGATTGATTGACTTTTTGGCATTTTTCGTGTATACAATAGTGTTCGTTGCCCCTTTCACCCTCCCAACCTGAATCGAGGACTCGATGCCCAAACGCGACCTGTCGGTCTTGCGCAGCCTGCTCGTACTGGTGACTTCCTGTCTACTCATGACCGGTTGTGATCAGGACAACGAGAAAACCATCAAGGTTCGATGCCAACCCCCCCCCGAAGCCAAGAACTACACGTGTGTTCCCGGCGGTATCTGCAACACACGGAACTCGTTCTGCCCGTGGTACGATCCGACTTCAGATCAACCCACGATGCTCACTTGCAGGGCCGCGGCGCCTGGCGCGAAGTACGGTCACCTTCTTGCGTATAACCATGTCTGCGATTAGACCCCCCCCTCACAAAAAACAAGGAAGATCATCATGAACAAGGTATACCGTGCTTTCACCGTTTTCGTCACCCTGAGCATCCTGTTCTTGAGCATCGCGTTCTCGAACGGATGCTTCACGCCGAAGCAAGAGACGAGCTTCCAACTCTGTCTCGATCCGTCGGTGACGGCTCCCAAGACCGTCATGGTCTACCCGCGTGCCGAGGAATACTTCCAGGCGCGCTTCGTACTGACCGAGACACCGCAGGGCAAGACGCTCTGCGTTCCGGTCACCACCACGCTTCCCAAGCGGGAGATGACGAGCATGATGGTCGTCAACTACGGCCAGACCCGCATCGACACGCTGCGGATCTACATGCCCGACTCGGTCGAGCCGGTGGTCGTACATGAGGGCATCGACAAGGGACGCTTCGTCTGGAATATGATTCCGGTCGAGAAGATCCCGACCATCGTCGTCCAACCAGCGACAGCCAAGACGGCCTCGCGCTGATTCAGAACTCCCCCACCTCGCGCCCGTTTGCAACTCTGCAAGCGGGCGCTGTTTTTTTTTATTTCGCTTCAGAATTCATTGCTGTTTCTTTTCTCCAAACAACGACAGCCTCTTCTGCTTTATATACATGATAGCCATTAAACGATGTTTCGGGAGTGTGTACTAAGTTCTCTATTGCCCGTTGATAACCTCTCTTGCGCGCGATATTTGTTTCAGCTTGAAAAATAGCGAGTCTATTTGTTGCGTGCCCACCCGAATGGTCTAGGCACATTCGAACTTCGTCCATGTTCCGAGCTTTAGCGATGGTTATCGCTCGTTCAATGGTCGCCTCAACAATGTGGTCAGCGCGAAGCTCACGATTTACAACGTCTTCACGTGGATTCAGCGCACGAATTAAGAGTACCTTTTTATCTTCTTTAGCCCTTCCTTCAATCCAAAGTGTCGAACCCAATATATCAACGCGACCCTCCCCCTCTTCGACTAATAGATCTGCGTGAAGATCCGGGTACTCGTTTCTAGCTAAAGCAAAACTAAATTGATTGTAACAAGCATTCGCTAAGTCTGCCGCGAAGACGCGACCTAGGCCATGAACCGGATGATATCCAATCGTGGCCGTTTCTTGATTCTTTTGCCCATTTGCTAATTGCTTTTCAAGTCTTCGAATATTTCGTACTACATCGCACATCGGATGAGCTGGCGCCTTCTTTTTTTCTTCAACTGATCTTGTCGCGATAAGACTTTCTCGAATATTATGCACTCTAAGTGTTTTTTGAATTGCATCTAGCGCCGCAAGAGAAATTGGACGCTCATTCGGTTTTGTTAGATGTTCGAGCGCTTCCTCTTCGAACCATGTCGTCCAGGCCTCTCGTTCCTCAGTTGAGACTTTCACGCCGACTGGTTTTTCCCGTATCGCCTGTTTGATTCGAGCGATATGTTCCGGTGCATGTTCTTTAGCCATTAGTAACACGAGACGATTCGCCTCCTGTGCTGCATGGGTATGCACTTCTTTTCCGAAGACTTGCACCAAGCTTTCAAAAGCGATTTCTGTTAAAGAGAGCTTACCTCTTAATTCTGTATTCCCATATTTTTCATGAAAATCTTTTTGCACTTGGCGAGACTGCTCAAGAAGAGTTTGTTCTTTTTTTAAAGCAATTTTTAGGCCCTGAATTTTCTTTTCGTTTTTTTCTCCTTCGGCCTTTTCGAGCATTCGTTCACGCTCCAAGACCATATCCAAGGCACGCATTTCGCAACGAGAAAACAGCCCATCAAACACTCGAGGGTCATTTTCGGTCGCCACCTCTTCTTCCAAAGCTTTTTGAAATGGGGCTAAGAAGTTTGTAAAAACCTCTTTTTCCTGTTCGGCTTCGATATTTTTTCGTATCTTCTCTTGCTTCTCTGCTTCTGCCGCTAAGCGTTCACGTTCATCATTTGAAGAAAGCAGGGCGTCTAATGAGCCTGATGAATCGCCTATTTTTCCAATCTGAAATTTTTGCACAGCATACCCTTCCGGCACTCTTGCCTCATGACCTTTTTCCATTGATTCCAATCGGTGGACAGTCGATCTCCATTGAGCAATACGATCTCCTCGATCGCTATACGAGCCGTATTTTCCAGAAACAGGAATCATCGCGTTTAATAAATCCATATGCAAGAGCGAAGAGTCCAGTGCCTTTGGAACTTGATCAGAAATAAGATCTTGTCTTAAACGCACAATTGCCTCTTGAAATTTTTTATACAATCCTTCTATCTTTTCAGGCGAAGCTGATTTTTCCAATGTACTACCGTCATGAATCTGTAAAAAAGTATCAATTGTTGCTTGAATCTCGGCAGGCAACTCCCCCACACTTCCTCGTTTTGACTTTTGACGGTTTTTTTCAAGGATTAAGAATGCTCGAAAAAGACCCGGAATGGGCTGCGGGCCAAATGCCCGTACATATGGAACCAGAGCTGGCATATCCTCCTCTTTATTCGGCATCAACTCAATCAATTTTGGAACTTGATTGACATATGGACAGAACTCTTGGCGTACTGCTGGACCAAAAACCTGTAATAACTCGGGAATTACTTGCGCATCCGGATTTCTTGTCGATCGCAACCAATCTAAAGAAGCTTGTCGTTCTCTCCCTGTTGGCAAAAACTGCTGAATGACAATAGCGCGGTCACGTAATGTATTCGTACCAGAGAAATATGATCTAAATTCCTCCACGGTTTTCGCCCTTTCCATTTGGACTCCTGAGAACTCTATCCATTTTTGAACAAGATCCATTCTTCCGGAAGCCAGTAATTTTGGTAGTCCTTGTTTAATGCTTGGACGAATTTCTTCGAGCACTGATTCTGAATTCCCCGCCTGAGAAAGAACTCTCGTTATGGTATCTGGATCTTTTTTCAGCACATCTCCATCCGTCAGTCCTATTTTTAATCTTTCTACAGCCCGTTGTTTAAAAATAGCATTTGGAATCGAAAAAAAAGTAATGTCATCAAATTCAGCTGATGATCGACTTTCTAACACTTGGTCAATATACAGTTCAGAAACCATGCAAGCCCTCTTTTCTGTTAACCACTCTTTTGCTTGATCAGGAGAAACTTTTTGATACATTTCCTTCAAAGCTGACAAATTTCCTATGTCGAGTTTTACATCTAATATTTTTTGATACTCTTTCCAAAAAATATGAGGCAATTCTTTTTCTGAATATTTTACTAACTCAACCGGGTCAGCCCCAACACGCACAAGTTCCTGATGAGAATCACTCATCTCTTCTGCACATTCCCCTCCGTTTTTTCTATAGATCGAGTTCAAATATGTATTTCTTTCACCGGTATACGCATTCTGAATATTGAATTCGAATATGACTCCGAGTGCAAAAAGCTTTTTTGCATCAGATCTCTTTATCAGTTGGTCAAATGGAATTCCGGTCAACTCTTCAGCATATAAAGCCCCCACCCTGACCCCTCCTGGACTTTGTTTATCATCAGCCATAACCCCTCCAATAAATTCGGCTACATCCGGATTCGCCATCATGTCGCGGAAAAATGCCGGACCGATTTCACGGCGTATATTTCGCAAATTATGCACATATTTTAATTGGAGGACCGCCCGTTCTCGTTCACCCCACTCAAAATCAAAATTCGCGAGCTCGTCTCCAACCTGAAGACTCTCTTCATGTATCGAATCAACGTTTTTTTTGCCGGTTGCGATTTGGCTCGTGCATTCCAATAATGCAGCGTGGGTTTGTTCTTGCTTTTTTGGATCAATTTTTACTCCTAATAAGCGAGCTAACTCAAAAACTCTCTCTGTTGGTACGCGCCTATCCCTTAATTCTTGCACATAGATTTTTTGAATTTGTTCCTGCTGCCAAGCATCAAATTCAAGATGAGCGCCGGTTTCACGCAGAATGTCTAAAGCTCTATCTGGGTTGGCTTGTATTGATCTTCCACCTATCCCTAAAGCACTCCAAATAACTCTTTCTATTTTTTTTGCCAGTCTTCCATTCCAATCTGGTTTAGCTCCCGTAATTTCAGCAAGAATCTGCTTTTGTTTTTCACTCTCACCATGAGATTGCGGGTATTCGATATATGAAACAAAGGCATCATCGATGTCTTCTGCCAAGTAGCCATTTGGATCTATTTTTACCTTGGTTATAGACTGCAGCTCTTGAAGACCAACTAAATTAGGTGGATCTTGTTTTAAGAGAGACCGATACCCCTCCAAGACATCCTGAGAACTAATTCGAATTTCAAGCTCACTCGCTTTTAAGCGATCGATAAGAGTTTTTGATTGAGCTACATCACCGCGTCGAATACTTAAACGTAGACACGCTATCGCTTCTTCTTTTACTTCTGATATTGCAATTCCACCAGCGTTAAGGTATTCGAGCGCACCGAGGTGTTGATCATCAAAAAAAGAACCGTATTTCAATAACTGCTTCGCCTCAGTAACAAGCCTAGGCCTCACTCGCGGATCTCGCCAAAATTCTTTTGGCAATACGTTCAATGTATACAGATCATATTGATTTAATACAGCAGAAGCCAATGTCTTAAAATCTGCATCTGTTAGATCACGAACAACAGATTCTTTACTTTCACCTTTTTCATCCTGCCATTCATGTGCCAATACATACAATATATATTGATGTACCTCATTTTCTATATTTGGCTCCTCTCCGGGCTCATGGTCTGGACGAATCAGTTCTTTTCGTATCAATTTTATTTTTTGATGAATCTCGTTCGCTAACCTTGTCCCAAATAACTCAGAATCATCCGAGGCTATACCCTCTCTCACTCCTTCTTCAAGAAAAAAACGCCGGGATTGCCCTCTCGCAGGTTCTTTTCTATATTCTCCACTGAATGGGTTTGTTTTCATATACCTCTTTTTTTTACGCTGCAGATACCGAGCCTTCGTCATCGCCAGGGATAGGAGGATAGTGCATCCCTCGCTCGATCAATTCTTCAGACATCTTGCTGCACACCTCAATCAAGCGTTCCTTTGTGAGTCCGATTTGTTCAAAAGCCCTCCCTTCGCCCAGACCTTGTACATATCCACGAATAAACTCTTTTGCCGTGATTTTTCGGGTTTCGGAACTATATTTTCCTTTTAAATTTTTCAGCAGTCCGCGTAGAGAGAAACACATGTCACGAATGTCTTTTAACAGACAACGAGGAATTCCAAATTCTGAGTCCGGCGTTTGATGGAGGCCGATAGCTGGATCGATAAACAGACAGCCACTTTCGGTTTCTCTGAAGGCCGGACGACTAAGATACGGCCCATCTTCATCCCCTTTTTCAAGCCATTTTTGCTTGTTTTCAGTCTTTCCGGTGAAGACTTTCTTTTTCACAACTTCGCTAATCGAATCTAAATCGACGACTTCACCCGCCAGGGTCAAATTTCCCATATGCAAAAACATATGCACCAAACCCTCGCGCTGAAGAATCCCAAGGTTTTTTCCATACTCCATACCAATACGTTGCAGCCAATGATCAATTCCTGCTTTTGTTTCGGCCGTGTACCCACCTGGCAGCTCTAAACCCTTGGCTTCATTATTCAAACTCTGACATGCCTCCGTCATCATATCCTGCGCCTTTTCCGGCTCTTCGCTCAAATCACGAACTCGTAAAGCCGAACGCATCAAGCGAACTAGGAGCACCGGCTGAAAATTGTCACGTAGATCACGAGCCATCGATACCAACTCCGCACGTTTTTCTTTATTTGTTTCAGCTCTAGCTATTTCAACGATGCGGTCGATATTCTGTTGTTTAAAATCCGTCGTAGACACCTCTTCCCCGTCTAACACCAGACGATGCAGACGATATACCGCCGCGACTGCTTCGGTGCGCATACCAGCAGCAGACAAACGATCCGCAATCTTTACGGTAAAATCGACCGAGCGCTCATCCATAAGACCCATCGGTTCATATCCCCACGGCGTCTCTTTTGAACCCGTCAGGATATACGCCTCTGGCTTATGAGCTAATTGCCCCTTTGGAACGCCGTTTTTCTTTGATTCATAGGTCTCTGGAAACTGAAAACCAGAACCCTTCAAATCAAGCTGACAATACACATGATGTCGCTTCGCATCTTTTTCATGAATAATGGTATTTACACCAAGATCAGCGCTCCGATGATGGTAATCAAGGACACGTAATTTCATCGGTCCCGACTTTCGATCTAAAAACAGACCCAAATCTTTCGCATCAAATGGAAATTTGATACGTGGATTTTTATAGGTTTCTTCAAGAGCGGATTCGGGCAAGTTGCGAAAACGTTCGACAGCGAACGGATTATGCTCCATATCTCTCCGTAGTATAGCATTTGGAGTATAAAAAAATCGCCCCGGAAATCCGGGGCGATTTTTTGTTTGATTGTTTATTTCTTGGTGCGACCTTCGATGATAGCAGCTTGCACGTTTTGTGGCGTTTCTGCGTAGTGGTGGAATTCCATGGAGTAGGAACCGCGACCCTGAGTCATCGAGCGGAGGCCGGTGGCATAGCCGAACATTTCGGACAATGGCACATAAGCTTCGATAATCTTAGCACCCATACGTTCGGTCATTTCATTGATTTGACCACGCTTGGAGTTCAAGTCACCGATCACGTCACCCATATAGGTTTCTGGAGTGACACATTCGACCTTCATAATAGGCTCAAGAATGGAGACGCCACCCTTGCGGCA
>CAYRRZ010000012.1:0-6304 GCA_964426815.1 uncultured Gammaproteobacteria bacterium
GGAATCACGAGCGCGGGGCTATTGTGATCAATTTGGCGGAAGCGGATTTCGGTGCCGTCCATGGCGGAGAGGCCGTCGTTCAAGTAGCGGAAGTTGAGGGTGAGGCGATTGGTTTCGCCAGTGACCTTGCCTTTGAGGGCGGTTTTGGTTTTACCCGTACCTTGGTCAGCGCTTTGAACCGTACAAGTTCCAGCTTCTGGATCAAAGGAAAAGTGAATGTCGAAAATACCTTGACGTGCGAACAAGCTGGCGGCGCGCACGGCTTTTTGAACTTCGGAACGGGAAAGGATGGCTTCGGTTTTGAAATTGGTTGGGATGAGCGGTTTGTAGTCTGGAAAAGATCCTTCGATCAAACGCGAGACGAGCTCGACATTGCCAAAGGTGACCACAAGTTGATTATCGGTAAAATGAAAACCGATGCTCTCCGGCATGTTCATTTCGTCCTTGTAGGATCCGATAATGCGCGCCGCTTCGTTGAGAGCCCGAGCTGGAACAATCCACTTCCCCTCTTCGGTTGAACCGCCGTACGGCATGATGCGTTCAGCGAGGCGATAGGAATCGGTGGCGGCGAAGGCGACCTTGCCTTGGCCAGCGATGCCACCAAAGTAGCAAGCGACACCCATAAGTTCTGGGCGGGATTCGGAGGTGGAAACGGCAAAGGCGACTTGGCCAATCGCGCGCTTCATATCAATGGCTTTGAGTTCGAAGCCCTGACCCTTGGCGAGCTTAGGGAGGAGAGGGAATTCTGAGGCCGGCATTCCCTTTAAAACGGTCTCCTGTTCGCCGGAGCGAACTTCGAGACCATCTTCCTGCAGAATCAATTCAACCTTGCCTGAGGGCAAGAGAGAGACGTAGTCGAGAAAGAGTTTAGCTGGGACGCTGTACTCACCTTCGAGTTCGACTTTTCCGCGAACCAGGCAGTTCACGGCGATTTCGAGATTGGTGGCAGAGAGCCGTAGAGATCCAGCTTCGGTTTTCAATAAGACATTTCCCAAGACCGGGAGGTTTACGTTTTTTCCGGAGATGTGGGAAACCATGTTTAAACCTTGAATCAGGTTTTCTTGGGTGCAAGCGAAATGCATAGGGTTGGGATTGTATCCCCAAGGGAGGGGTCGCTCTTTAGATTAAAGGTATATACGTATGAGAACAAGTAGTAATCATAAGGGGTGTGGACAGTGTGGATAGGTTTGGAAAAGCCCTCGGTTGAGGGCTGGTTCCTGATTTATCCGTCCACATGGGTGTGGGATGAACGGGGGGTTAAAGAGCGTGAACTGGGGATGGAATTGTGATCATTGAAGTTATCCCCTTTGATTTGACCTGGTTGTCCACATTGATTGTGGATGGATGTGGGTACTTAGTTGGAGGCGGTGTAGAGCTTTTCACGGAGCTGACCAATGTCGTGACGGAGCTTTTCATCTTCCTTTAAGAGGTCGGCGATTTTGGTGCAGGCATGCATCGCGGTGGTGTGATCACGTCCGCCCAAATGCGTTCCGATGGCTGGGAAGGAGCATTTGGCTTCTTCACGTAAGAGGAACATGGCAATTTGGCGAGGAAAAGCTAAGCGCTGTTCGCGGCTTTTGCCGAGCATCTCATCGAGGGTGAGATCGAAGTATCCGACGACGATTTCAATGAGTTTGCGTGGAGTGATGTTGCGTTTTGGGGTGTTTGGAACAAAGCTTTGGAGCAAGGTTTGAACGGAATCTGGGTTTGGGGTGATGTTCTTGAATTGGTGATAGGCCAAAATTTTGTTCAAAGCACCTTCGAGTTCACGCACACTGGATTGAATAGCTCCGGCGATGAGGCGCAGGATTTCAGCTTCGAGTTTTGGGAATTTGTCGCGGGCTTTGGCTTCGAGAATGGCGACACGTGTTTCGAAGTCTGGGTTAGAAACGTCGACAGTCATGCCCCAGTCAAAACGGGTTAACAAACGAGTTTCTAAACCCTGAATGTCTTTTGGCATGCGATCAGCGGTCACGATGATTTGCTTGTTGCGCTGATGCAATTCATTGAAGGTATTGAAGAATTCTTCTTGTGTCCCCTCTTTGCCGGTCATGAATTGAATATCATCAATCATGAGAACATCGACATTGCGATAGGTATTTTTGAAATCCATGCCGCGGCCAGAACGAACGGCGCTAATGAATTCATTGGTAAAACGTTCGCAGGTGACGTAGAGCACTTTGGCATTTGGACTCGACTTGGCCACGTGATGACCGATGGCTTGAAGCAAATGTGTTTTTCCAAGACCAGATCCACCGTAGATGAAGAGCGGGTTATAGGCTTCGCCTGGTTTGGCGGCGACGGCCATCGATGCGGCATGCGCAAGTTCATTGGCTTTACCAACAACAAAGTGGTCAAAGGTATAGCGCGGGTTTAGACCAACATCATTTTGAATTGCTTCGGCAGCAGCGATGTTTTGGAGCGAGATTGAAGCGATGCTGGTGGCTACTGGGGCTTCTTCATTTCGCTCAGCGGTTTCTAAACGATCGAGTAAACTTGGGACAGGTGAGGTATTGTGGACTTCGACGCGGTAGGAAACTTCGCGGACGCCGTTTGAGGTGACATTTCGGAGGGCGCGCGTAATTGCTTCATGGTACTTTTTTTCAAGCCAAGCTTTGGTAAAGGTATTTGGGACCGCAATCACGGCTCGACCATTGTCATATGAGGCAATAAACGTGTTTTTGAACCACGTCGTGAAATTGGCTTTTGAAAGGGTTAGCTCGAGTTCACCGAGTGTCGCCCGCCAGAGCTCTTGAGTATCCATAAAGGGTCGAAAGGAAGTGAATGATGGTCACAACTTCAACAGGCCGTCAGGGGGCTGTCAAACTTGTTGATAAGATATGGATAATCATAGCAGAGACTTGATTCTTTTCCGAGGTTTTGCTATGATTTGCCGCATCACTAATTAAAGAAACCCCATGGCCACCAAACGTACATACCAGCCAAAGAAGCGCCGCCGAGCGAAGGTTCACGGATTCCGTGCCCGCATGGCCACTTCTAAGGGTCGCCAGGTCCTCTCCCGTCGCCGTGCAAAAGGCCGCAAGCGGGTGGCGATCGAGACCAATAACAAGAAGAAGAAATAGCAAAAACGAGCTCGAAAGAGCTCGATTTGTTATCATGCAAATATGTTGCCTCGGGATAAACGATTGACCAAAAAACGAGATTTTTTGAAGATGGGGACGGCTGGTCGCCCGGTTTATGGTGTTTTTACGACATTACGGGTACGCGCTTTGCATAAACCCGAAACAAAAGTGGCTTTTTTGACCTCAACTAAGATGTTTAAGTTGGCTGTGGACCGTAATCGGGTCAAACGCCGGCTGCGCGAGATTTTACGCGAGATTTGGGGTGAATTGCCGCCCTCAATGCATTTATTGTTTATTGCTAAACCTGAGGCTTTAGATGGGGATTTTTTGAAGATTAAAGAGGATATTCGGCATATGCTTACCAAGATTGGCGATGCTTTGAATAAACCAGCTCGTCCAAGTCCACGAGCGCGAAAGAATGCAGAAAAAAAACGTTAGTATGCAGATCCGACTTTTTCCTCGTCGGGCTGGTCAACTATTGATTTTGGCGTATCAACATACGATTTCGCCTGATCATGGGATTATTGCTCCCCTGTTTCCGTATAAAACATGCCGCTATACCCCAACTTGTTCGGAATATAGCTATTGGGCTTTGGATAAATACGGGCTTTTGAAAGGGGTTTGGATGACGGCTAAACGGTTGGGGCGATGTACGCCTTGGCATCCGGGTGGACATGACCCTGTGCCTTAGGGTAGGTTGCAGTGAACGGAGGTAGATAGATGTCGGTCGTGAGTCTTGATGGGGAATGTACATGTAGCTGTCATCAGAGCCAGGGTCATGCGATGCATGCCACGGCTTGCTGCGGAACGTGTCCGTATTGCAAAAAACGGATTACGATCAGCTCGTTTGAGAGGCATGAACGCAAGTGTCCTCAGAAGCCGAAGGACCCGTCACCCACAAATAATGAGCCGCCTAAAACGGCGGCTTGAATTTCTCGGACGCCTGGGTAGGCGTCTTTTTTGTTTATATCTGGATATCAACGATTTTCTTTTTTCCGGTTTGGCCTTTGATGATTTGAATGGATGATTTGGCGCAATCAAAATGGTCAGCGAGGAATTCGATTAAGGCTTGATTGGCTTTGCCGTCGACGGGCGGCGCGGCGAGACGGACTTTCCAGCCCGTAACATCTTTCGAGACGAGTTCGCTTTTTGAGGCATTTGGGATGACATTGATGGAGAGGCGCATGAGGCGAGTGTAACAAAAAACCCCGTAAAGGGTTTTTTTGTTATTTCTTGATACTTGTCTTTTTGAGGAATTCGACGATTTTTTGATTGCGCATTTGGACGGCAACGTAGTCGCGATATTCTGGGGCAGTGACACGTTCACGGGTTTCGGTGTCATTTGGTTTGATACCGGCGAGAATGGTGTCGACTTCGGAATCAACTTCATCATCGGTGACGCTGATGTTTTCTTTCTTCCCAACTTCTTTGATAATGACGGCGGTTTGAATGCGTTCAAGTGCACGAGTCACTAAGTCCATCTTGAGCTCGCTTTCTGATTTCTTGATGCTTGCGAGATAGTCTTTCATGTTGCCACCCTGGTCTTCAATGGCGTGTTCCATTTCTGCCATCATGCGGCGAACTTCTTCATTGACGAGCAAGTCTGGGACTTCGGAGAACTTTGATGCTTTGACGAGTTTTTCGAGAAGTTCGATTTCAGCTGCTTCGTCTGCTTTGTGATCTGCTTCTTGCTGCAAGTTTGTTTTTAAGAGCTCGCGTAATTTTTCCATGTTTTCCATGCCGGCGGTCTTGGCAAAGGCGTCATCTGCGGTTGGGATTTCAAGGCGGAAGATTTCGGTTGCTTCGACATCGAAGGTGACGGTTTTTCCGGCGAGCGCTTTGTTGTAGTGATCAGCTGGGAAAGCGAGATCAAATTCGCGCTTGTCACCTTTTTTCATGCCGACGACTTTTTCAGCAAAGCCTGGGATGTAGTTTGGTTCATTTAAATAGACACGATAGTTGGTTGATTGACCACCTTCGATAGGGACATTGCCTTCGCGAATATTGAGATTGGCGAGAATCATGTCGTCCATGGTGGCGGCTTCGTCGGTTGCGACTTCGCTGCGGCGCATTTTGCGGAGATCTTCGATGGTCTTTTCGACATCGGTTTCTGTGACCGGGCGGCCTTTCCATTCCACTTGGATCTTGGTGTAGTCGGCCAAGTTGGTGGCGTGTGGCATAGTGTTCACAGTTGCGGTGAACTCGATATTGCTTCCTGGAGCCAATTTTTGGACGGCGATTTCAGGTGAGCCGACGGTTTCGATTTGATCTTGCAAAATCGCTTTTACAAAAACAGCACGGACCAATCGTTCCAAGGCACTTTCCCAGATGGTCATTTCGCCAAAGGCGCGTTTGACATCATCATAGCTTGCTTTGCCAGGGCGAAAGCCAGCAATTGGGCGATGGGTTGAGATATCGCTCACGGCTTGGTCGAGATATGGTTTTGCTTCGTCAGGCGTTACGGAGAACTTCAATTCCACTTGGGATTTGGGCAATTGGGTCACGATTGGAGTCAACATAGATGTGGGCGAAGGGTAGCGAAAAATGCCTGTCACGTCAATCATGTTCCCCCGTTTTTAGAGCATGGAAAGAATGAAGCGCATTGTCCGTTCACCTGCCTTTAAGGTGGTTGTTGGACTTAAAGTTCTCCAAACCGTTGTGTTTGGAGCGGGTGCTTTGTATTTGTTTCGATAACAAAATCCCCCATTTGCTGGGGGATTTTGATTTTACCGAATGTAGGATAGGGGATTGGCACGCTTATTGTTGGTATAGACTTCGAAGTGCAAGTGCGTACCTGTTGAGCGTCCGGTTGTTCCCATCATGGCGATCACTTGTCCTTTTTTCACACTGTCGCCAACTTTGACGAAGAGCTTGGAAGAGTGAGCATAACGGGTTTTCATCCCATTTGGATGGTCGACGATGATTTGAAGACCGTAGCCTCCGCTATTCCAGCCAGCCGTTTCTACGACGCCATCAGCGGCAGCATAGAGCGGTGAGGAATAGTCACCATCGATATCAATTCCGGTGTGTTTCCAGCCGTAGTACTGGGTCACTACGTGGCCAGAGGTTGGCCAGAGTAAACGTGTTTTTGGCGCATCACTGGTATCAAGATCTTCTGGTTTTTTGGTATTGCTTGGTGGGCTTACCAATTCAGCTAAGATATTTGATTTTGGGGTTGTGGTCTTGATGCTTGGCTTGGTCGCTGTGTTTTCGGTTGAACG
>CAYRRZ010000012.1:6404-26701 GCA_964426815.1 uncultured Gammaproteobacteria bacterium
CTGTCGCCAGGACGAATGTATTGGCGTTCCGTTAAATTGTTATTCCAGAGAATGGTACCGACATTGATGCCAAAGGCTTGGGCAATGGAACTTACGGTGTCGCCATCTTTTACGAGATAGGTTTCGGTTTTGGTGCGAGGAGTTTTGCTCTTCGTATCGCTATCAAGTTCGTATGGTTGAACGGCGATTGCACCTGGAACGCTTAGTGAAGGTTGAACTGGATCTATATCTTCGTCGTAGTCAAAGTCGATATGAGGGACACTTTCGATGGTACCGGATTCGAGATACTTGGTGTCCTCTTTAATATCTTGTGGATTGACTTGTTCTTCGGTGATATCGACATGTTCATCTGAAGCGAGGGCGAAGAGGAGGCTCTTTTGTCCGATATCTTGCGCATGCACCATACGACCCTTGAGATTGCCGCCAATGGTTGCAATGAGAGCGATGCTTAAAATTGCATGGGACAAATAGCGATTTGTAATGAAAAAGAGAAGGAAGCCGCGAGCAGGGATGGCGAGACGTTGCGCACGAAGCTTGGTTGTCACGCCGAGTTTATAAAATGGAAGCAAACAAAAGCGCACGAAAAGACGAGACAATGGAGCCAGTAATTCGCCGAGGCGATGGCCCATGGCTTGCAAGCCGCGTTTGAGACTGCGCGTGGCTCGGAAAAGAGACACGGCGATGGTCGTCAGGATTTGTTTGATTGGATTTGAGATATTGGCCTCTTTGCATCAGGATTTCAATGTTTCGCATTCGGGACAGCAGGAATACGCGAAATGGATTGATCCTGGTTATGAACGAAATTCGACGTTTTGGAAGATTAGCAGTTTTGCCGGTTTTGGTCAAGGGTAAACCTGTCTTTTTTGGCTTTGTTTAGCCTATTTTTCATTCAATTGACGGTATTGAAGTGCTTCAGATAGGTGTTTATTTGAGACGGAGTCGGCATTTTCGAGATCGGCGATGGTTTGTGCGACTTTTAAGACACGAAAGTATGCGCGCGCACTTAATTTAAAGCGTTCGATTGCCAAAGCGAGAAGTTTTTTGCTCTCTTGGTCCAGATGAATGTGTTCACGAATGGTTTGACTCGAAACTTCGGCATTGGTGAATTTGTTTTGTGAGCGATAGCGTTCGCCTTGTCGGTCACGTGCTCGTTGAACGCGCATGCGAATAGATTCGGAAGATTCGGCTGGTTGGTTTTCACAAATGGTTTCGGTTGGGACTTTTGGGACTTCGATGGATAAATCGATGCGGTCTAAAAGTGGACCAGAAAGACGCTTGTGATAGCGCTGCAATTGAATAGGCGTGCAGGTACATTCGCGATCCGGATCAGTTTCATACCCACATGGGCAAGGGTTCATGGCGGCGACGAGAAGAAAGCGCGCTGGAAATGCGACCGATCCTTGAGCACGTGAGACGGTAATATAACTATCTTCGAGTGGTTGACGGAGATGCTCAAGAACAGGTCGAGGAAATTCGGGTAGTTCGTCTAAAAATAAAATTCCTCGATGTGCCAATGAAATTTCGCCGGGGCGTGGGGTTGTACCGCCGCCAACCAATGCGATGCTCGAGGCGGAGTGATGTGGCGAGCGAAAGGGTCGGGTTGAAAGATAGCCTTGCTGAGGTAGGTTTCCAGCAACAGAATGAATTTGTGTTACTTCGAGAGCTTCTTCTTGGGTTAGTACGGGTAGGATGCTGGCCATCGATCTTGCGAGTAAGGTTTTGCCTGAGCCTGGTGGACCATGCATTAAGACATTGTGACCACCTGCAGCAGCGATCTCGATGGCTCGTTTTGCTTGCTCTTGTCCACGGATGCTCGACATATCAATATCGTTCGTCGAAGGTTGTGGACGTAGATCAAGAGAACGATGTTGTTGTATTGGGAGATCAATTTTGCCTTGCAGATAGTCGGTGAGTTCGCGCAAATGATTGATGGTGCGAATAGTGATATCTGAAACAAGGCTCGCCTCTTCTTTATTGGCTTCAGGGACAATGATTTCGGTTGCACCTTGTTGCTTTGCGAGTAAGGCCATGGATAATACGCCGGGTACAGCCCGAACATGTCCATCGAGAGCGAGCTCACCAATGAGATATTTCTTTTTTGTTCGTTCAGCCGTAATTTCACCGCTGGCAATTAAAATCGCAATTGCGATGGGCACATCAAAACAAGTTCCGCTTTTTTTGATATCACCTGGTGCGAGGTTTAGGGTAATGCGAATACGCGGAAATGGGAGGCCGGCATTTTTCATGGCGCTCCTTACTCGTTCGCGCGCTTCTTGCACGGCGGCATCAGGTAAACCAACGATAATGATATTCCCCAAACCTGGGGAAATATCAGCTTCAACGTATACGGTATGGGCTTCGAGCCCGATGAGGGTTGATGTATAGACAATAGCGGCCATATTGCATGGGCCGCGCCGCACCTTTATATAGAGCTCTCATTTTTCGGAGCGTCTGTCAATCGATAGTGGAATACCCACAATAGAATACCGAGACCAATGGCGATATCGGCGATATTGATGATGGAGCGTGAACAGAGCAAGATCCAATCAAAGACAAAGCCATACATGAGGCGGTCCACTACATTGCCGATGGCTCCACCTAGGATAAGCGCATAGGCAAGACTTCGGGTGGTGGAAGGAGTTGTTTGTTTTAGTTCTTGGACGATGGCGAATATAAGACCAAGACTAATAAGAATTGTTAATCCAAGGATGAGTGGCATTGGTACAGCGATATTCGCGAGCAGTCCCCTGTTTTGATGATGGGTGAGGCTGAGCCAAAATGGGATCAGGGTTTGCTCGGGCTCAGAAAAAAAATGGATCTTGGTCCATCGATCAAAACTAAAAACGCCTCCGGCGAGGCCGGCTAGGGCCAACGCGAGTCGGAGACGTTTGACTGACATATTTACATTTCTTGGGTCAAGATTTTTTTGCAGGAAATACAGCTGGAAGATGATGGGCGTGCTTCAAGGCGTTTTTCATCAATATCCTGTTTGCAGTATTTGCAGACACCGTAGGTTCCGGCTTCGATTGACTTTAAGGCTGATTCGACATCACGTAGTTCTTCTTCGAGACGATTTTCGACAGAAAGCTCGTCGGCGTATTCTGCAATTTCAACCGCATTATCGTCTTCGGAGTTGCCTCCGGTTTCTGGATATTTTGGTGCAAAACGTCCTGGGTGATTTGGATCTTCATTGCTGGAGGATTTTAATTCCTGCAAGAGACGATCTTTTTCACTGACGAGTAGATCATGGTAATGATCGAGCTTCTTTTGTGTCATAGAAGTTCAAGTTTAAAGGATGATAGCTTTGTCACGGATTTCGGTCAACCATTTTATGTAAAGCTTCTATGAACAGGGATAGAAGGCCTTGCCTAAGATGACTGATTTTTTGCCAAATTTAAAAGACCGTGGAGGGCCCTTATATTTGAGAATAAAGTGGCCGCACGGTCTTAGACCTGGGCTGTTGAGCATGGGCTCCGTCGAGTGTGCGTTTGAAGGCACGAGATCGTATAGGTCAGCATGGCTGACGTGGAGCTTACGCTACGAGTTGTCTAGGTCTGGAAAGGGACTGCTGCTTCGACCCAACCCTGGCGTGGCCTCTTGAGAATCCGGAGATCCTATATATTGAGGTCGCCTCAGGGTATTTTTTGGGAATTTTGTTTTTTATTATCTGATGTTCCGACCGAAGTCGAAACGGGGGTCGAGTCAAGGCATGGAATTGACCACCGTCGGTTTAGGACAGAGGTCTACCCCTTGCAGTTGTAAAGAGCGAAAGGTCTTACCCGAAGGTAGACGATGACAGCGAACAAAGAACTGTCTGACAAACGAACGAGCTAACGATAACGGAACCACACGGAACCTACGAACCGAACCAATGTACGGTGAGGTGAGCAATGGCACTTGGCCACAACCTGAAAGAACTTTTTTAGGCGACGGCTTTTTGCCGTACGAACCTGCAGAGAGAAATGGAAGGTGCGATTGACCGCGAGGGTCGTGCTCGGTGGCTTTACCGAACATAACCATGATAGCGCATTTTTGGGCTCGCTTCAATCCACATACCCCTGTGGATACTATTTACGCTAGGTTGATTTGTAGAAAGGTGATTTCCACAGCATGTGGATAACTTAATCCACGCAGAGGATAAGCTTTTTCTCTTGGATTGAGCCGGTGACGCTACTTGGCGTAGGGCTAAATGGAATGGCTAAAAGGTGCAGAGCTTGTTCAAGGCTGGTTTGGTTTAGGCGGAAGATGGGCGTGCCCGGACAAGTCGAAACTGATGGCTTGTCTGACTTGAGATTTGAAAATTTTAAGGTCGACCCGGTACTGGTGATGATGGTGGATGAGCTCGGCTGCCAGGTTGAGCTGGTTGCGGCGGCAAGAAAGGTTTGTGATGGAAGGCGATATTCTTCAACCAGGGTTCCGTCTTCGAGGATGAGTTGGGTTTGGTCGCGTAGGCCAAAAGAGCCAAGGAGAGCAATGGTGGATGAAGCTGGAACGGTTTGTTGCTTGAAATGAAGCTCGAGTTGAGTAAAATTTTCAGCTTGGTTTTCCCAGGCGAGACTTTGGAGTGGTTCTGGTGGAAGCCCAAGGGATTCGGTGAGTTGGGTTTGGACAAGGTTTTGCGCTTTTGGAAAGAGATCTAGATTGATCGCATTTGATAGATCTGGGAGTGGGGTGATCGCATCTGAATTTGAAAAAGAGAGGTCGGTTTTCCACTGATTGGATTCGAATGGTCCACTTAGGTGGATGGTTGTCGTAACATCCTCATATATATAGAGGGACAGATTGATGGCGGCTTGAGGCAGTTTCCACAAGAATGGGATGGTGCTGTAGAGGCGTTTGCTCTGAAGACTGCCCGTTTTTGCTCGGACGAGGGCAAAGGGGCCGAGGTTTTGGCGGTTGAGGCCAGGCGTTGGTTGAATTCGAAGGACGATTGCAAATGGTTCGAACTGTTCTTGTTTGGATGAGAGACCGATGAAAACAGGAAAAATAGATGGTTCTAAGCTCTCACGCCAGGCAAGTGGAAATTGTTCAGGTAGTTTGGTTCCACCATGGAGTAATCCAAGGAGGGCTGGTTTTTCTGGGATTGGAAGCTGAATGAAATACGCAGCAATGCTTCCAATAAGTAAAAAAAGGCAAAAGAGTCCTCCGATGAGGCGGAGGATGCGGGGGCTCTTTGGGAGTTCTTGGATGCCGTATGCCGATATCGGACTGGCTGAAGAAATCGCCGTTTGAATATTGGTTTCCACATCTGCACCCTATCAAGAATGTTTTGCTTCGAAAAGCGCCCCCGGGTGGGGGCGCTTTTTTATTCGTTTATTAATTTTACCTTGATTGATGGTCCGGGGTGGGTATTGCCAGCGCTGTCGGTAATGACGGCGAACATGGTATAGGCTCCCGCACCGAGATTACTTGTCCAATTGAGTGTAATCACATTGCTTTGGGGTGCAATGTCAGAAGATATGAGACGGGTAGAGCCATCGGTTGATTGAGCGTATAGATCAACTTTTTTTACCCCGCTAATATCATTGGCGATGATTTCGACGGGGACTGGGAGGCTCGAGGTTTTAATCGTGCTGCCATCGGTTGGAGATTGGATGATGGCTGCGATTGGATCGGCGTCCGCATTTAGATTGATGGTTACCGTGGCACTTCCGCGATTACCGACATCATCGATGGCGGTTACGACGAGATCGTGGAAACCGCGCTCGAGAGTATTTGGCAATTGAACAGGAATATTCCATGGTTCAGTATTGGATGAGCCAATTAAGGTTGATCCATTTGAGACTTCAACACGGATGATACGTCGTTTTGCCGTAGCTGCAAGAGAGATGGTTCCTTTGCGGCTGGTCCAAGATTCATTTTGGGTTGGACTCCAGATGCTGACCGAAGGTTTTGCATCGGCGGTGTGAAGGTCGTCGACTTCGGTTGGAGGCGTTGACGTAGTATTCCAATTGCTTTTGGTGACCCAGGCTTGAACAGCGCTTTCCCAATTGGTGAATTGTGGATCGTCTTGTGGACGCGTTGGCGCTGGACCGCGTGGATCATCCTTATCGAGATACCAAAGTTCATTATGACCTTCGTGAAAGATTTTTTCTTCGATTAATTCAGGAGGCGTGTTTTCGGTTGCGCGCTTGCCTGAGATTTTATCAATGTTTATTTTGATTTCGGTGCCTTTTCCATCCAAGATTGGTTTATTGGTGTCATTGGCTGGAGGCGCGTTGAATTTTTCGACTGGGCTTCCGTCGAGGGACCGCTTCATGAAGGCTTGCCAGATTGGGGCCGCAATTTGTGAACCGTCTGCGCCGCGCTTCATTTCGGTACCGGTAGTGTTTCCGACCCAGACGCCGGCTGCGAGGCTTGGGGTGTATCCCATGGTCCAAGCATCTTTGAAGTTATTGGTGGTACCCGTTTTTGCCGCAACGGGACGATTTGGAAGAGTTAAAAAGTTTTTGCTTCCAAAGACATAGGTACGAGCATTGTTGTCAGATAGAACATCGGTTAGGCGAAGGCTCGCATCATGATCAACAACTTGTTTGCCTTCGGGTTGAGTCCATTCTTCGAGGGTTTTTCCGTTTGCATCTTCTACTTTTAGAATGGATGCGAGTGGGTATTGTTTTCCTTCATTTGCAAATGTGGCATAGGCATTGGCATGTTCGATGAGACGAACTTCGCCACCACCGAGCACGAGTGAGAGACCGAAACGACTTCGATCGCCAAGCGTGGTGTAGCCAAGTTGTTCTGCGAAATCGAGGACACGACTGACTCCCGTGAGGTAGAGCATTTTTACGGCTGGAATATTGAGTGACCCTTGGAGTGCGGCGCGAGCAGATAATGGACCATGCTCTTTAAAGTCGTAATTTTTTGGCTCGTAGTTGCCGATGTCGGTTTTGAAGGTCGTGTTTACATCCCACAATGTCATTTCGGGCGTATAGCCTTTTTGGAAGGCAGCGACATAGACGATTGGTTTGAAGGAAGAACCTGGTTGGAGTGAGCTTAGGGTAATGTTTACTTCTCCTTTAATATCGCGATTACGGAAGTCTTTTGAACCGACCATGGCGAGAACTTGGCCGGTCTTTGGATCGATGGCGACGAGACCACCGTTATTGAAGCCATATTTTGGACCGCGTTCATCAACCCCTTTTTTGACTTCTTCTTCAGCGATTTGTTGTTTTTCCCAATCAAGGGTGGTGATGACTTTGTAGCCTTTGCGTTCAACATTCGCTTGACCGTATTTCTCGTAGAGTTGGCTTTGGACATAGCGCACAAAGTGCGGTGCGTCGATATTTAAGTCTTTACGAGCGATGAGTTTTTTAAGGGTTTCAATTTTTTTCGCGGCTTCGGCTTCTTCTTTGGTGATATAGCCCTGTTCTGCCATTTGATCGAGGATGTATTGTTGACGACCGATGAGAAGATCGCGATTGTCGCCGCGGGTACCGGTACCGTATGGGGAGTAGAGGTCTGGGGCCTGAGGAACGGCGGCTAAGAGAGCAGCTTCATCAATGGTTAATTCTTTGGCTGGTTTTCCGAAATAGGTTCTTGCGGCGGATTCGATGCCGTAGACCATTGGGCCATAGGAGATTTCATTGAGATAGAGCTGCAAGATTTGTTCCTTGGTAAAGACGCGCTCAATTTGAAGGGAGAGTAAGATCTCTTTTGCTTTTCGGTCTAAGCTGCGTTCATTGGTGAGAACCGCATTTTTGATGAGCTGTTGAGTTAGGGTTGAAGTTCCTTTGACGCGTTCGCCTTTAATGGTGTTGACCACGAGAGCGCGGATTAAACCGCGCCAGCTGATGCCATGATGGGTATAGAAATTTTTATCTTCGATGGCGACCGAGGCATGTGCGACATAGCTTGGTAGATCTTTGATTTGCACCAGGGTGCGATTTTCTTCGCCATGGATTTCGTGCAATACATGTTGACCGGTGCGGTCGTAGATTTTTGTGGTTTGCGGAATGTCGCGTTCGATGAGGCTATTTGGATCCGGAAGAGAACGAGAAATCCAGGCTAAAACCATGCTTAGGGCGAGAGCGCTGACTAAGGCTAGTCCAAGGCCGGTTAGGACGATTCCAAAACCGATTTTTTTCCATGGAAGTGAGGCAATTTTTCGCTTAATAGACATACAATATAGGGTACAAGGGTTGACAAAAATGGGCAAATGGGACAAGTTTCCGCTCACGGATGGATTGATCTATGGGAAATACCTTTACCCGTTTTACGCTTTCCGCACGCCAAAGAAAGATTGTTTCGATTTTGGTGTGTATTTTGGCTGTCACAGGAAGTCGTGTTGAGGCGGTGATGGCTGCGGTTCAGAATGTACCGATCACGCTGACAACCGAAGGTCAAACGGTATCTGAGACAGAAGATGACGTTTCGTCTGGGATTCGTATCACGCCAAGTTATTTTGGTGCTTTAACCGTGGCGGATAAGATTCCGGCGGTGGCGATTCGTGTGGTAGAAATGACCGCATATAATTCGGAAATTGGGCAAACAGATGCGAGTCCGTTTATTACGGCGAATGGAACTCGGGTACGTGATGGCATTGTGGCGGCGAATTTTTTGAAATTTAATACGCGCATTCGATTGCCTGAATTGTATGGCGATAAGATCTTTGTGGTTACGGATCGGATGAATGAGCGCTATGCAAATCGAGTAGATATTTGGATGGAGAAAAAAATAGATGCGAAAAAGTTTGGCGTGAAGCGTGGGGTAAAAATTGAGATTTTGTAAGATCTCGACAAAATGAAGGCTGATTGGTACATTCGGTGGGCTTTGAATGAGCTCGCGTGGCGTGGTAGCCAAGTGGTAAGGCACGGGTCTGCAAAACCTGTATTCGTGGGTTCGATTCCCACCCACGCCTCCATCAGATCCCCTACATATATATGTGGGGGATTTGTGTTTTATGGTGACTAGGATACTCTGGCGACTATGATTGTGCTCGGACATCGGGGATTCCCGTATCGACATGCTTCTGAAAATACGCTGGATGCTTTTCAGCGTGCTTTGGCATTGGGCGCTGATGGGATTGAATTTGATGTGCGCCGTTCGCGCGATGGAGAGATGGTTTTAGTGCATGATACGGGTTTGAGTCGGATCGCGGGCGATGGACATGCCGCGCATGAACTAACGGCGGCTGAATTGGCTTTGATTCCGCTTCGACATGGTGGCCGAATTGCTACTTTGCAGGATGTGACTTCAACGATTCATGCACCAGCGGTGTTGGATATGGAAGTAAAGGATATTCAGGTAGCTGAAGACTTGGTGCGAAAATTGCAGACGAGTCAGGCTTTGCGCGAAAGAACCATTATTTCTTCCTTTCATGAAGAAGTATTGCTTGCGGTGCAGAAAACTTTGCCTGAGGTGCGAACCTTGCTTTTGGTGTCACGCTGGCCTTTGCCATTACGTGGACCCGCTTTTTGGATGCGTTTAGGGCGATTGAAGCCATGGGCAGTTGGGTTTCCGGGACGGGTTTTAACGGCGAAACGCATGCAGATGTTGAAAGATGGTGGTTTTTCGGTGGCCGCTTGGGACTTGCGTGGCACGGCTCGTGAAGCGCGATGGATTGCGGCGCTTCAGGTTGATGTGGCTATTGTGAAGCGGGTTGATGTCTTGAAGGCTTGATTTTTTTGTTGGGCTGGCGTAGGTTCGGTTTAGGTCTTTCACGGAGGTTTAACATGCCCAGTTCAATTCCGTTTGAGAGTTTTCTGCATGAGCGTAGTTGCGGGATTCCACTGAAAGAGGTTGATTCTACAGCGACCATGACGTGGTTTTTGGAGGGAGATCTCAAGCCGACAATTCAGGCACGGACAATTTTGGATCAGCTGTTTGCGCAGCCGGAGGAGATCGGTAGCTATCGGGAGTCGTCTGAAAAGAGCTTGTTGCCGCTTAAACCTGGTTTGGAGATTCGCGGATTTCTGAAAGAGGATTTTTGCTGGCAGTATGCGGATGAACAACCGAGCGTTGAGCGATTGCAACGGATTCTGTTTAGTCGCAGGCTGCGATTGATCAATCCGCTTGAGATGATGCAGGTTCTTTGGTCACAGCCTTGGGCTCATCGACTGTTTCATGGAAAGCCGCACTTCTTTTTTATGGTGGCTATGCAGGAAATGGAAGGGATGGATGAAGCCTTGATCTTTCGTTTTCGAAGCGGTGAGCCAATCCGGCCATTGGCATTCGATGTCAGTTGGGATGACTTTTGCTGCATGCGCGAACTGCAGCCGCAGACGATTCTGTACACCAAGATGTAGCTCGTTGGCCCGCCAATTCCTTGGGGGGCTTTTTCGTTTGGGATAACGTGTTACCGTATGGCAAATATGTCTTCTCCCCAAAAAACCGCTTTATTGATTGATGGAAATGCCTTGATTCACCGCGTGTGGCATGTCTTGCCTCCAATGCATGATCCAAAGGGTCGTTTAGTGAATGCCGTGTATGGCGTTACCAGCATTTTGATGAAATTGCTGCCTTCGACACATCCGGATTATTTGGTGGTGTGTTGGGATACGCCCGAGCCAACGTATCGACATGTGGCACAGCCAGAATATAAAGCGCAAAGAGCGGAGCAGCCACAGGAGTTTTATGATCAAATTCCGATGACGCAAGAAGTGGTTACGGCAATGGGTGGAAAGAATTGTGAATTGCCTGGATTTGAAGCGGATGACTTACTTGCAACTTTAGCAAAAACCTTTGAATCAGATGGATTGGAGGTGACGATTTTGACAAGCGACCGTGATATTTGGCAATTGATTAGTCCGCATATCAAGGTGATGTCGTTTAAAAAAGGAGTGACGGAAACGATTGTGTATGATGAGGCTCTTTTGAAAGAAACGACGAGTCTGACGCCTTCGCAAATTGTTGATTATAAAGCGATGCGGGGTGATGCATCGGATAATTTGAAAGGGATTCCGGGTATTGGGGAGAAAACAGCGACCGAGTTATTGCTGAAGTTCACTGATTTAGAAGGTGTTTTGAAGGCGGCGAAGAATGAAAATTCGGATATGACGGATTCGGTGCGCCGTAAATTACTTGAGGGTGAACAGGCGGCGCGTGAAACCTATCCTTTAGTGCAATTGCAATTGAATGCTCCTATCTCGATACATGTTGAAGATTGGAAGCGTGAGACGGTTGAGCAGGAGCAGGTTAAAGAGACTTTGCTGGCTTTTGGTTTTCAGAGTTTGGCTAATCGTTTGGGTAAAACGGAAGATGCAGGAAAAACAAAAAAAGTATCAAAGACACAAGAAAAGTCTGTCCATAAAGAGGCCGCTTCTGAGGTTTCTTTTACAGGAAGCTTGAAACAAATTGTGATTGGGAGTGCAAAGCAGGCCTTGGAAGTTATTGCTGAACTTAAAGGAAAGATTATTGTACTGCGTGAAGTAATGGCTGATCAGGGTTCTTTACTCAGTGATAATTCGGGTATGGTGGTGGCGACGAAGGAGACTACATTCTTTTTTTCGAGCACATTGGTGCGAGAAGAGGCTGTGCATCGAGCGATGGGTTTGTTGTTGGCTGATGTAGGTACGCAAAAAATTGGACATACGATTAAGTCATTTATGCATTGGGCAAAGCGGTTTGATTGGTCGGTGGCTGGGATTGTGTTTGATACGGAGATTGCGGCGTATTTATTGGCTGCTGGTGAGGGTGGGACGGATGTGCCAAGTTTGGCGGCGGCACGTTTTGGAAAGACAATTGGAGAGGGTGTGCAGGGAGTCGTGGATGAAGCTGAAGTGATTGTTCATTTGGCAACTGTTTTGAAAGATGAGTTACAAGACCAGCATCTCGAAGGAATTTTTGACCGTTTTGAATTGCCGTTGATTACGGTTTTGGCACAGATGGAAGAGCGCGGCATTTTGATTGATCGAACATATTTGCTGACCTTACAAAAAGAGTTTCGTGGGATGAAAGAACAATTAGAAAAAGAGATGCGTGCGATGGTGCAAGAAGATTTCAATCCAGCATCAACTCAGCAATTGGCGCATATTCTGTTTGAGGTATTGAAGTTGCCGACCAAGGGAATCAAAAAAGGAAAAACAGGTTTATCTACTGCCGCTTCTGAATTAGAAAAGCTAGAAGGCTTGCATCCGATGATTGAAAAGATTTCGGAATATCGCGAAGTCGCTAAATTACTTTCAACCTATGTTGAAACCTTACCGGATCAAGGCGATGCGGAAGGACGCATTCATACAACATATGATCAGGCTGTTGCGGCAACTGGTCGTTTGTCATCTCGGGATCCGAATTTGCAGAATATTCCGATTCGGACGGAAGCTGGGCGTAAGATCCGACGCGGATTTATTGCTTCGCCGGGTATGGTTTTATTGTCTTGCGATTATTCTCAGATTCAGTTGCGCATCGTGGCCGCTATGGCCAAGGATGAAAAAATGTTAGCGGCTTTTCGGAAGAATTTAGATATTCATACAGCTACCGCCGCAGAAATCTGGGGAATTCCAATGGAAGAAGTAACCAAGCAACAAAGAAGTGCAGCAAAGACGATTAACTTTGGTGTGTTGTATGGACAGGGTCCGAATGCTTTAGCAAAGCAAGCTGGGATTTCTTTTGCGGAAGCGAAAGAATTTATTCAGCAATATTTTACGGTGTACTCTGGCGTTCGCGAATATTTGGATACGGTCAAAGCTTTGGCACATGCGCAAAAATATGTGGAGACTTTGTTTGGACGCAAGCGTCCGATGACGGATATTGATTCCCCTCTCCCCTTCATTCGTGCAGCAGCTGAGCGGATGGCGATGAATATGCCGATTCAAGGCACCGAAGCGGATATTATGAAGCTTGCATTGATCGCGGTCGCAAAAGCTTTGCCGCAGATTTCTGCTGATTCATTCGTTCTACTCCAGGTGCATGATGAATTGGTGTTGGAAGTTCCTGAAAAGCAGGTTTTGGAGGTTGCAAAGCGTGTTGCTGAGCTCATGGAAGGGGTCGCAGATATCGGGTGTCCGATTGTAGCTGAGGCAAAATATGGGAAAAATTGGGAAGATATGACGAAAATAACTTTGTAGCGTTGAAGAAGCATGAAAGAACTTGAGACATCTCAAGTTCTTTTTTTATGGGGTTCTCGACAAAAAAGCGAAACTATTCTAGGTTTTAGCTGTCCTTTACGGAAGGGTCCACTCATGAAAGACATCTACTCACATCGACGGTTGCGGTTTTTTGGGACAACGGTGGAGCAGGGTGATTTTGCTCCCCCGCTCATTCCTTCGGCGCCTGAGCTTCAGGCCGCGTATGCTGAAAAGCTTGGTGAGGCCATTTTTGGCGCGACGGAGATCCGCGTTGAGGCTTTGGCCATGGCTCGCTTGTGTCATGGGACCAAGGTTCAAGTGTTTCAGACGCCTCGTCAGGATGCGATTTTTCCGTTGACCGATGGGCTGATCACGGGTGCGCCACGGACGGCCTTGGTGGTGACGGGAGCGGATTGTCCCCCGGTTCTCGTTTTCGATCACAAGAAGCGGGTGATTGGACTCGCCCACTCTGGTCGAGAAGGAACATTGCACAATATTGCGCTGCAGTTGATGCAGCAGATGCAGATGCAATTTAGTTGCGTTCCTGAAGAGCTGGAGGCGGTGATCGGACCTGGTGTTTGTCAGAATCACTACCAGGTTTTGCCAGAGATGGCTCAGGCATTTGCGCCATTCGGTTTTGATGCCTGGATCGTTCAGGATGGTCATGGGTATCTCGATTTGCGAAAGGCACTCTTCAATCAGCTGGTTCAGTTGGGAGTGAGGCGTGAGCGCATCGTGGCGTCTCCGGATTGCACCTTTGAGTCGGAGGGGGTGTGGCACTCTTTTCGGCGAGACAAGCAGCAGGGTTTGCTGCAGAAACAAGATCGTCCTCGCACATCGGCGTTTATCGCGATGATGCTCTAGGATTGGCTATCCCCGTGTCCTTCGTGATGCGGGGTTTTTTGTTTGCAGGATACGGGTTAAGCGGTTAACCTTGGGGGCATATATGCTTATTGCTTGTATTGGTCCTGATACGTGGCGAGCACGAATGAAAGCCCGGTCTTTAGTGCAGGCTTTTCGTGAAAAGCATGATCCGCATGGGTATTCGACAGAGTCATTGCGAGACTTTGGGATCGAAGATGTTTTAAAACAACTCGGCTCCCCTTCTTTATTTTCTCAAAAGCGTTGTATTCGATGTGATGGTCTTTTAGGAAGTTTAAAGATTGCTGAGATTCGATTACTGGCAAAACGTCTGCAAGAAGATGGGGATCAAACGATTTTGCTTAGTGTTGAAGAGGAACCAATTTCGGATAAGATTAAAGAAGTTTTTGGTGAAAAAAGTCTGGTGCAGTATCCATTTCCGCTTTTATCTCAGGATGCTTTTTTTCGATGGTGTATGGAGTATGTTCAACAGACGGTGTCACCAGAAAAAGTGAAGCAGATTGCTCAGATGTGCGCAGGAGATACATGGAGGGCTGTGCAGGAATTAGACAAGTGTATGGCAAATCCGCAAGCAGAAATTATTTCGGTTTTGATGGATGAGCCGGGAGCTTTTATTGCAGCTGAGGCTTTTGTGCGCGGACAATCGTGGCGCATTGAGGCTGAAAAGATAGAGATGGAGGCTTTTTTAGCAACGGGCTTATCGCAAATGCGTGCAGCGATTCGAGTAAGAGATGGATCGGTGAAAGGATTGCATCCATTTGTCGTGAAAAAGTTGTCTGGTTTAAAACAAGGCCAGTTCGAAAAGAAAATACGTTCGCTTTTGAGGGCTCAGCAGCAAAGTCGTAGTGGTCTCGGGGTTGCCGAAGAGGTTATTACCGGAGTGAAATAAAAAAATCCCCCATTTCTTTAGAGATTTGGGGGATTTTTTGTCCGTTTATTTTACGGCGACTTTTTTCATGATTGAGGACTTCTTGCGAGCGGCCGTGTTTTTGTTCAGCACGCCAGTCTTGATCGCTTTGTCAGCAGCTTGCTGATATTTTTGCGCGGCTTCTTTGGCCTCAGCTTTCTTTCCTTCAGTCAGAAGAGCCGTTGCTTTCTTGTAGAGAGCCTTAATATTGGTTTTCACCAATGCGTTGCGTGTTGCGCGGCGCTTATTTTTGCGCAAGTCCTTAATGGCGGCGTGCTTATTTGGCATAGATGGCGGTTACTATAGGGAAGATTTTAAGATTCGTCAAGGCAGATACCTGTCTTTTGACGGATCAATCGAGCTATCGTACGATGTGCACACAAAAAAGAAGCGGTATATCTATCTTTGTAGAAATATTGTTTTTTATTTTGTGTCGTAAAATAAAAACGTTTTGCGACGCATGATCTCATAGTTCAAAGGAAGAACGAGGGACTCCTAAGCCCTAGATGGTGGTTCGAGTCCACCTGGGGTCAAAAAAATGTTTCACGTGAAACATTTTGTGAAGATAATTATAAAAAATTGTTTTGTTTGTATACGTTGTTTTGTTGCATTTTTCATCGTTCGATACGTTCTCTCTTTCAAAGCTGGATCAGATTAGGTAGTGTTTCACGTGAAACACTTTGCAGAAAGAATGTTTTTATATGCATGGGCTGGTAGCTCAGTTGGTAGAGCGCTGCATTCGCATTGCAGAGGCCGTGGGTTCGATTCCCACTCAGTCCACCATCGCGCGCGACGCGTGAATATCGAGCGAAGCTCGATTCGACATTAGGGTGAGATTTGAGTGAGTCAGTGACTTGGCTAAGTGTCAATAAAAATCCGGCTTTGATGGCTGGATTTTTTGTTTAAGAAAATGTTTCACGTGAAACAATGCATAAGCGACCGCTTCGACTCGCTCTACACATTGAAAAATGTTTCACGTGAAACAATTTGAGATGCTTTATTTACGGCGTTTGTTTTAACCAGTGAGACTGTCTTTACTTTAGACAAAAGCAATGAAGTATATTTGGATTGTTTCACGTGAAACAATGGTTGTCTTTACCATTCAGTTAATTTAATTGTTGATCTTGTTTGGATTCCAGAATTGTAATTCCATCTTGTTTACCAGGTGACTGTTTTTATTTGAAAATGTTGTTTTAGTCACTTTAAGATGTTTCACGTGAAACATTGTCGTTTTTTTTCGTAGAATTTTGGATAAACAGTGTCTTTGACATCGGTTTTTTTTGAAATAGTTAAATATCAACCGATAAAACGAGTGACATCTCATATCATAATGTTTCACGTGAAACATTTTGATGCTATTGCTTGTCCTGAGGCTTGTTAAATCGACTGTGAATAGACACGGACGCCGATTCAGACGTAGAAACAAACAAGATGCAGAAAGAAATATGTTTCATGTGAAACATTGATTATATGAAACTTCATCCCCAGTATTATTTTTGCTTATTTGAAATATGTACAATCGAATTCTTTTTAAAACAAAGAATGTACACGCTCAAATTTTTATATCCAAAATATGTTTCACGTGAAACATATTGATCTGTAGTCTCCGTGATTTGAATTTGCTTTCTTCGTTTTTAATGGAGGACATTTGAAGCAATACAAATATTTTTTACGTTAAAACGAAGACGTGATGTATAAAATGAGATGTGTGAAAAATGTTTCACGTGAAACATTTTTGATTGTAGAACTCCTGTTGTACTAGTGTGCTGTCGGTCACGAACATGATCCAATTAGAGCGAGTTTTTTAGTGACAGATGTTAGTTGTGTCTAAGTTGTTTATATATTGTTAACTATAATATTTTACGACGCATAGATTGTGTATAAAAATTTTGCTTTGTTGAGCCCTGTTTTTGGCTCCGAGCCTTTTAAATCGGTTGTATCTGAATGATGGTATACTGATAAGGTGATTCGACGTTTTTTTGGCACACTTCTTTCCTTGTGTTTGGCGTTTTTTTCGCCGACGGTTTTTGCGATGGATAGCACGAACTATCAAATCAACTGGGACTCGGTTAATTCTGGAGGCGTTGACCAGGCGTCTTCAACGAACTTCAATTTGCGCGATACGGTCGGTGAGCAAGGAACGGGTTTTTCATCTTCAAGTATTTACACACTGAGCGCCGGGTATCGAATTGGAGATCAGGATCAAAATTCGCTTACCTTTTCTTTAGGTACGCAGGAAAATGCAACTCAGGTGAGCTATAGCGCATTTAGTTCGACGACCAAGAGTGTTTTGGTGAGTTCACTTGGAGTTTTGACGGTTGGAGACTTGATCGCCGTCGTTGAAAACGAAGGTTTGTCTCAAAATGTGGTTGTTGGTCGGATTTTTTCAATCAATGGACTTACATTGACGGTTGATCAATGGGACGGAGCGACTTCGGTGATATCGGCTACTCCTGCGGGTGGCGATGATGTGGTGTATCGCTTAGGCGGGAATACGGCGGCCTTAGGAGTTTTGTCTCCTTTGGTTGGGAAGACGTCGATTACGGCAACGTCGATTTCATCGAATGCGCAAAATGGATATCGCGTTTTCGTCCATGATGATGGAGATTTGCGTTATAACACGTCGACGTTTATCGATCCGGTTATTGATGGGTCGGTGACAATAGGTTCTGAGGAATATGGGGCGCGTGTATTTGGTGTGACGGCTTCGAGTACGGGATCGGATTTTGGATTTAGCTCAACAACGAGTCGGATTATTCAAGAAAATGCGGCAATGACGCTGTTAGATCGCGTGGTTTTGGTTTATAAAGCGGCGATTACGAGCGCGACTGCAGCGGGTAATTATAGTCATGTTGTATACTATGAGGTGACGGCAAATTTTTAAATTTGAGGCATGACATTTTTTTTCGTACATGAACGAAAAAAAATGCTGTCCCTTAAATGGTCGACATTGGTATCGTGCTCCGGATGCCAATAGGACAGATCCTCTAGGAGTATTGTTCATGTGAATTGGTGTTCCGACCACCAAGAGGGGGGAAGGATACGAATTCATATCAAACATCTGTATTTAAAAGGCAGATGATCAAAAAAATCTGAAAAAACAAACATATACTCAAGCCTTGGTTCGTCTGATTTCAAAAACTTCGGTTTTTGGTTTGGCGGCAAGTCTTGTTTTAAGCAGTACACCTGCTTTGGCTTCGGGGACTACGGTCACTTTGACGCCTGGCACAGGTTCAACGGGTGCAAATGCAACTGTTTTATCTTGGCAGCCTAGTGGTGTGTACCCAACGGGTACGATTTTGCAGGTTGATATTAGTCCTTCGGTTTCAAGCATTGATGTTTTGACCGGATCTACGACCAATATCGGCAATGGTGGTGGTGCGGTTTGGAGTACAACTTCGACGGGCAATTTGATTTTGACGGTGGTTACATCGACAAATAGCTCAGCAGCATCGTCGAGCTTGTATATTCCGTTTACCTTAGCTGCCGGTGCTCAGAATTATTCTTTCTCCATTTTAACGGCTTCTACGACCAGTTCGACGGTGCCGGTTGATTTTGGAGCTGGTTTATTCTATGCCAATGGTGGGAATCAGGTGACGGTTACGGCTGCTGTTCCAGCAACCTTATCATTCGCTATCCGTACGGATGCGGATGATGCGAATACGAATTTGTGTTCGCTTGGTACGCTGGGCACAGCTGCGACAAGCACGTGTGCGTATCGTTTGCGCGTTGGAACCAATGCAGCGGGTGGTTTTTCAACCACGATTTTAGCAAATCATGATTTTGCTAATTCATCCTATGCAACGATGACCAATGTTGGTGATAATGGTCTTGCTACAGCTGGTACTGAAGGTTATGGTATCTCGGTGTTTACGGCCGCTTCAACTGGTGGACGTAATGCGGTTACCTCAGCCTATGATCAGCCAATTGTAGAAGCGTCTGTGTCTGGTTTTGACTTTTCGGTCGATCCAACACCGGTGCCAACTTCAACGGCGATCTTGATGCAGTCATTCCCACGATCTTTTCGTTTGAATAGCGCTCCATCATTGACGACGACGAGTCGTGTCGTTCACTTTGCGAATATCGATACCGCCACTCCGGCTGGTTTCTACTCGCAAGTTGTGACCTACATTGTTACGGCTACGTTCTAGTTGGGTTTTCCTTTCCATCCTGAATTTTATTTGGGATGGGAGATGAAAGACTAACTTTCCTATTGAATGCTATGCATATGATTGAATCTCGTTTTCGGTTACGTCTCTTGGTTTGTGGTTTGTTGATGGCTTCGAGTTTACTTATTGGCCGAAATACATTGGCTTTAACGGTTTCGCCGACGATTTTTGATCAAACAACGGATCCGGGTTCGGTTTTGAAGGGAACGATTACCCTTACGAATGAAACAGATTCGGCTCAGACCTATTACACATCGGTGCAAAACTTTGTGGCTGAAGGCGAAGATGGGCGTCAGCAGTTTTTGCCAGAGACAGACAAGACGGGTTTGGCTACCTGGTTAAAAACAACGGTTCCAAGTTTGTTTTTAAAGTCAGGAGAATCTCGTGAAGTGAATTGGACGATTGATTTACCAAAGTCGGCTGAGCCGGGAGGTCATTATGGAGCGGTCTTTTTTTCAACCCAGCCACCAAATGATAAGGGGGTCACGGTGGGAATCGGTGCAAAATTAGGGGTATTGTTCTTGGTGAATGTGAATGGAGAGATCAAAGAAAATGCCGTTATTGAATCGTTTCGGGTAACGGAGGGTGATAGCGCTTTTGGCGGTACGGAAACTTCTTTGTTGTCACATTTGCCGGCTGATTTTGAATTACGTTTGCGTAATCAAGGAAGCGTTCATCTACGTCCCGTGGGTCAGATTGATATTCAGTCGATGTTGGGTCGTAAGAGCGCATCGATTGCAGTGAATCCACTTGATAGCAAGGTGCTTCCGAATAGTATTCGTCGTATCCGTTCAGTGTGGGGTCCGGTTGATTTAGGAAAAGATACGGGGTTTGTTGCCGGGTTGAAGAATGAATGGAAGGGCTTTGCTTTTGGACGGTATACCGCTAAGGCTCAGGTTGAATATGGGATGAGCAAGCAACATGTCGAAGCAGTAGCTTCATTTTGGGTGATTCCTTGGAGAATATTGAGCGTTGTTTTTGTCTTGTTGGTTCTCCTCGTTTTGGGGTTAAAGGCGTATAATCGGATGGTCATCTCCTCTGCGATGAGCAAGAAGAGATAGGCTCCTTCATGGCGAATCCCTTTATCACATTGGTCAAACGCATCGTAGCCACGCTTGTGGTTGCGATGCTTTTTGTTTCAGGCTCTGGCGTAGGTTTGGCGGCGATCGCGACTCCTGCATCGGATACGCTTTCGCGTCTGCAAATAGGCGTTGCAGCTGATCATGAATTTGCGATCGCGACTCCAACTGGGATTGATGCAGGGACGGATACGATTACCCTTGGTTTATCGGCTTTTACGTTTGGTGCTATTTCTGCGGCGGATGTTTCGGTGAG
>CAYRRZ010000013.1:0-10069 GCA_964426815.1 uncultured Gammaproteobacteria bacterium
CGGCACACTCGATGCACCACAGCGTCCAAATAAGAATATCTAGTCTTTTTTGTGAGATGGGATTTTCGCAGCTAATACAGATGCCATAGGTAGCGCCCAACTCAATCCCCATAAGAGCCGCTTCCAACAGCCGCATTTCAACTGCAAGCTGTCTTGCCATCGCTCGTTCGGTACAAGCGAGATAGGTTGTCTGTATTTCACGATACCGTTTTTGAACATGCTCAATCCACTGGATCTGGGTCAATCGTTCTGTTTCCATGCCAACCTCCAACAATGTCAAAAGAACCTAGCTTCAAGTTTCGATAAAATCAGGTCAAATGTCAAACGGCTTCGTCAGGCGTGTCCTCTTGAACCGAAACAAATTCTGCGACACGTAGCACTTCTTCAATACTGGTTAATCCATCCAAAGCTTTTAAGATCCCGTCTTGCGCCATGGTGATCATGCCATTTTTAAGCGCAATATCAATCATGTCGTATTCAGACACCTTGCCCGACAAAATGAGTTTTTCAATATCCTTGGTCATTGGGAAGATTTCATAAATACCCAAACGACCCTTGTACCCATTTTCAACACCTGCCTTTGGTTCAAAAAATTGAAGATTGTTTAAATCAACTTTGTATTCTTTTAAAATGTCTGGTTGTAAGCGACCGAGCTCAGCTTTGACCTGGGCGAGTAAACTCTCAGATAGCACCGCAGGAACTTTATGTTCAGGATTCAAGCGTTTCACCAAGCGCTGGCCAATAATACAATTGATGGCTGGTGCGAGAAGAAAAGGTTTAACTCCCATCGACAAAAAACGGGGGACAGCACCGGCCGCGCTATTGGTATGAATGGTTGAAACCACCAAGTGACCCGTTAAAGCAGCTTGAATCGAAATCTCGGCCGTTTCAAGGTCGCGGATTTCACCAACCATGACCACATCTGGATCTTGGCGCAAAATAGAACGCAAGCCACCGGCAAAGGTATATCCCTTTGCATGGTCAATCTGACTTTGATTAACACCTTGTAACTTATATTCGACCGGATCTTCAAGCGTAATAATTTTAATATCTTCGGTATTCAAACGCTTCAAAATTGCATACAGCGTCGTTGTTTTACCGGACCCAGTCGGACCAGTCGTCACAATCATGCCATTTGGCTTTTCGATTTCAGCCTTCAGGGCTTCCCAGGCGCGACCACGAACACCCAATTGCTCAAATTCTAATGCAATCGACTTTGGTCTGAGCAAACGCATGACGACAGATTCACCAAAAGCCGTTGGCAAAAAAGACGCACGGATATCAATCTTTTCATTCGATAGGTAAATCGTAATGCGTCCATCTTGTGGCACTTCGCCAATATTGATCTTTACCCCAGCTAATAACTTAAAACGTCCGATAAGCTGTTTCCAGGCATCGCGTGGCATCCGAGCGGCATCATGCAAGTCACCATCCATGCGATAGCGAATACGAACACCATTTTCTTCAGCTTCAATATGCACGTCAGACGCATCGAGCTTGATCGCGCCACCTAAAATCAAAGCCACGGCATCCGTGGTGTTTACCTTTTGAATGGTTTCCTGCAGCTTTTTTAAGTCAGTCGTTTCTTCGGCGTATTTCTTCAGGGTCGCTTCTTCAATTCGAACGCCATAGATGACCTCCCGAATTTCGGGGAGCGCATCGTACAGCTTCATGGCCATCTTGAAGCTTTCTTCAGAAATCACGTAGATCTGAACATTGGCAGCCTGATCTTTTGCGAGCTTGATCGCATAATCCTCAACTTCTTTACCTGGCTTTGCGGTAGCGATGCGCAATTCATCGTTCAGCTTCAAAAAGGCGACCAAGCGCATGCGTTCTGCATCTGGACGTGAGATGAGAGCTAAAGCTTCTGGTGCAATCGGAAACCCTTTTAAATTGATATAGGGGAGACCGGAGCTTCCGGCTAGCTCTTGAGCCAATTCCTCGACTTCGCGTAAGCGAATATCATCCATCCGCTCTTCGAGCTTGCCTGCTGGGGTAGATGGAATGGCTTTACCTGCAACCTTTGGCTTTTCTTTTAACTTCGGCGCCTGCATCAGCGGACTTGCCGCTACTGGATTGGGATTTTCTGGTTTCTTAAACAAGTCCTCAATCGATTGAGCGCGAGTCGGTTTTGCAGGTTGTTGAGCCATATCCGTA
Organism: uncultured Gammaproteobacteria bacterium; assembly: GCA_964426815.1. Lineage (GTDB taxonomy): Bacteria > Patescibacteriota > Patescibacteriia > 2-12-FULL-60-25 > 2-12-FULL-60-25 > JADZEJ01. Next base: position 2,158 of record CAYRRZ010000013.1, read on the forward strand.
AATTACCGTTCGAACGAATAACGACCGGTCAATTGGCGATAGATACGATGCAATTTGGCTACGGCGCCACCTTCACCGATGCGGCGATAGAGATAGGTCCAGGTTGCATACTGAAAATGTGTCAAAAAAGCGATACCTAAACAGAAAGATAAGAACAAAAGACCTACGCCAACGCCTGTCGCTAAGTAGTACAAGCCAGCTGAATCCAAGGCGGCAGAAGTAATGATCGCCATGACAATTGGGATAATCGCCACAAAAGCAAAACCAACAAAAGCGATCACAAAAACCGCAGCGATCAAAGTCTGCATCGCGGCTGTCTCTAAGGTAATGATCCAGTGGCGTTTGAAGAGTTCATATCCACGAGCCAGGGCCTGCGCAGCGGTCGCTCCTTGAAGAATCAAGGCATTCAAAGCAAAGATCTGCACAATCGTAATCACGATCTGTAAACCAGAGAACACGATAAAAGACAGAAGATAGAGTACCCAATGCGCATTCCCACCAGAGGCAAGATTAATCGCAAGAGGAATAGCGACCAAAAAGCGCAGGATCCACAAGAAAGACAAAGAAACGGCATTCAACGCAGCTACCGGCCAAAAGGCCTTACCACCCACCCGGAGCGACATCAGGAGTCCGGCTGGTTCGCCACGGCGGCGTGCACCAAGGGCATACACCAGTCCACCCTGGCAGATACAGGCAAAAGCCAAGACGGCAACAACGAGAATAGCAATGATAAGTACCAACTGAAGCCCAAAGATAATATTCAAATAACTCCCGGCGCGATTGGCTGCCATCACAAAACCAGCGCCAATCGAAGCCACGATCTGACCTCGTTCAGTGAGTGAAGGGCCACTCGTTGAAACCGTGTCAAAACCCTTCCACAAAATATCGTAAACACCTGCGCTAAAAATAAAAGAAGCGACAAAGGCGAGTGGCCACAAGTGCCGGTCGTGCCAAGCTGCATGAAAAGCTTGTTTCACAACCTCGCGATAGACCGAGGTGTCTTTTTTCTGAAGGTTCGTACGAAGCATAGATTTGCCTTTATCATATCACGTCGGAGGAATGAATTCTCGTCATTGCAAGGAGCGGACGCGACATGGCGATCCTGAAGCTTTTGACCGAACGTATGAGGCCCCAAAATGACGAATAAAAAAATCAGCGAGACCGAGGCTCGCTGATTTTTTTAGGCTTCTACGCCTTCATGACATTTTTTGCATTTGCCGGAGGTAAACCGATGGCTTGGTTAAATGCCTCGCGTTCCAAGGTTTCAACCACGATCAGCTTTTCAACAATCCGATCCATAGCAGCTCGATTGTTTGCAATCAGTTCTTTTGCCGTGGCTAAACCTTCGCTAATCAGACGATCGATTTCTTTATCAATGGTATTTGCTTTTGATTCAGAGTAGTCGCGATTTTCATGAATCTCACGACCCAAGAAAATCATATCTTCGCGTTCGCCATACACCCGAGGTCCGAGTTCAGGGCTCATGCCCCACTGGGTCACCATATTGCGTGCCAAGCGTGTCGCATTCTTCATGTCGCTTGAAGCACCTGTTGTGATGTCTCCAAAAAAGGCGAATTCAGCGGCATATCCACCCAACATCACGGCTAAGTCCTCTTGATATTCTTCGCGGCGACGCATGCTGCGATCTTCAGTTGGCATCTTGAGCGTATACCCGGCGGCACGGCCACGCGAGATAATGGACACCTTATGCACCGGATCGGCATGTGGGAGTAGGTGAGCGACCAAGGCATGACCCGCTTCATGATAGGCCGTAATCTTACGCTCCTCATCATTCATCACATGGCTCTTGCGCTCAGGTCCAAGCAAAACCTTTTCAATCGAATCAAGCAACATCTGCATCGGGATTTCTTTAAGACCCTTACGCGCTGCCAAGATAGCGGCTTCATTCAACAGGTTCATCAGATCTGCACCGGTAAAGCCAGGAGTACGGGCAGCTAAGGTGCGCAGATCTACATCAGTCGACATTGGTTTGTTGCGTGCATGGACGCCTAAGATTTCTGCACGATCATTCAAGTCTGGTGGATCAAGCATCACGCGGCGATCAAAGCGGCCTGGGCGAAGCAGGGCAGAATCTAAAACATCTGGACGATTGGTCGCTGCGACCACGATCACGCCATTATTGGCTTCAAAGCCATCCATCTCAACCAAGATCTGATTCAAGGTCTGTTCACGTTCATCATGCGAACCGCCAACACCAGAACCGCGTTGACGACCAACCGCATCGATTTCATCGATAAAGATGATACATGGGGCTTCTTTTTTGGCTTTAGAAAACAAATCACGCACACGTGATGCACCAACACCCACAAACATTTCAACAAATTCAGAACCCGAAATCTGGAAAAAAGGCACATCTGCTTCACCAGCAACCGCACGAGCAAGTAAGGTTTTACCCGTACCTGGGCTACCCATAAGCAAGACGCCCTTTGGAATCTTCGCTCCCAACTGGGTGAACTTATCCGGCTGCTTCAAGAATTCAACAATTTCCGACAGTTCATCCTTTGCTTCTTTGACACCGGCGACATCTTTAAAGGTTACTTTCTGTTCGCCATCCTTTGTCATGTCGCGCACATTGGTCGAGCCAAACATCATGGCGCGATTATTTTGTCCCTGCGCCTGGCGCATCAAGAAAAACATAAAGGCGATCACAATCGCGACCGGCAAGATATTCTGCAAGAACAAGCCAAGCCAATAGCCAAAACCGCTGCCATCTTTCACATCTACCGGCACGGCTAAGACTTTGTCTGAAGGCACGCCATAGTTTTTGAGCACGGTCGAGAGCGAGTCATTCGATTCCTTGGTTGAGTGCAAAACGGTCTTATCTTTTAAGATTGCCTCAACTTCGCTGCCTCGAATGGTGATCGATGTAATGTTTCCGTCTTGGACATCGCGCGCAATCCGAGTCAAATCAACTCTTTGGCTCTTGCCGTCCAGGTTCACAAAGGAAAGCGTGACGCCGATAAGCGCCAAGCATCCCAGAAAAATGAGGATATTTCGGAGGGTTTGATTCATACGATAGTTAAGCCAATTTAACGGAAAAGGGCCAAACTGTCTACCAGCGACCCCAGATACAAAAATCCCCCAAAGCTCGGTGAGCGACGGGGGATATCTGTATCTTATTTATTGTTTCTTGAGCGAGAGACCAAGGCGATGATTTTCCGGGTCAATCGAGACCACACGGAAGTCGAATTCATCACCAACGCGCGCAATTTCGTTCACATCCTTGACTGGCTTTGCCGACAATTCGGAAATATGAGCCAAACCATGAATATCTGGATCCAATTCGACAAACAAACCGAATGGATTGATCTTGAGCACGCGACCCTTCACCATCTGATTGACCTTGAAGCGTTCACCAACGGATTTCCAAGGATCATCGACGAGCTTCTTCATGGAGAGGAAGATCTTTGAACCTTCGATATTGATGATTTCAGCGGCCACATGGTCACCAACCTTGAGCACATCACGAGGATGGTCAATGCGCTGCCAAGCGATTTCTGAAATGTGAACCAAGCCTTCAAGATTTTCGTCAAAGCGGACAAAAGCACCGAAGTCGGTCACGGCTGTGACATCACCTTCGACCTTATCGCCTGGCTTGTACTTGGAGAGCACCGAGACCTGCTTGGTTTCCCAAACGGCCTTTTCGGAGACAATCAATTTGTCGCCTTCTTCATTGACATCAATGATTTTGACATCAATGTTTGTGCCAACGAGGCTCTTTAACTTCTCAAGAATCTTGCCCTTTTCGCCACCGCTCACGCGAGGATAGTTTTCAGGGGAGAGCTGAGAGACTGGTAAGAAGCCACCAACGCCTTCAATGCGGATAATGAGACCGCCCTTGTTGGCTTCGAGAACCTTCACGGACACAGGATCATTGATCGCCATGAGTTCGCGCAATTTGTCCCAAGACTTCTTGCGATCAGCGCCCTTCAAGCTAAGCTCGAGTTCACCGAATTCATTGTCGAGTTCGATCACGGTCGTTTCAACATCATCACCAACGGTGAGATGCATGCTTGGGTCGAGTTCTGGACCGCGCACCAAACCAATGGCCAAGCCACCGATATCGATACGGATTTCATTGCGACCAACAGCAATCACGGTACCCTTAACTACGTCACCAACCTTTGGATAGTGCAATAAATGAGCCAATGACTCATCTTGCATCATTTTGCCGATCTCCGTTGTAGGAGCCTGGGCCACAGCGTCTGCCATAGATGTATCTGAAACGGATTTCTTAGCTTCCTCCGCATGGTTTAGAGAAAAAACACGGTTAGGGAAGCTCTCTGATTCAGTGGCACCATCCTACCCGATTTCCCTGCTTTTGACAACCCCTAGCCTGCCTATGAACGGGATGCTGCACGCTGGGTACTTTATTGCTATACTTCGCACATGTCCGACCTTTTTCTTGATCTCCGAAACCACCCTCGTGTCATTGATTTTTTGCAGGAGGGGATTCCCTATGCCGAAGGCCCAGAGGGCGAAGCGGCAGCCAAGCTCGCCCAAGTCTATGATGATGGCGGCAAGCTCTCTACCTCAACCTTGGCTGATGCTGCGCGCAAGCTCGGTAAAGCGATTTGGCCTGCTCGCCAAGGTCTAAAGCGTTGGATAAAGCAAGAAGCTGCTGAGCATGAATGGACCCAGATTAAGGCTGCTTTACGTCCTTCAACCTCACACCTGGTTTCGCGTTTGCATAAAGTGCTTGAGGTAGAACATCTTGATGACTTGCTCGCGCATCCTGATGCAGAACTCGCGCTTAAAGATGAGGACCGCGAAGAAATTCGTCATATTCGAGATCAGATTTTTCTCGATGCCTGGAAAAAACATCGCGAACACTTACGGGTCTATATCGAAGAAGCGCAAGCCGAATTGCGTGGCTATATCCGCCGCTTCGACATGCTGCGCGATTTAGCAACCGGACTCCCGCCATCTTTTTCTTCGGAGATTCTCTCCAAGATTGAGCACTATGAAGACCGCGTCTTCTTCCAATTCGAAACTTTGAGCATGGAGATGCTAGATGATGAAATCCGCTACTACACCGACCAAAAAGAAATCACCCCTTTCGAAGATGCGATATAAAAACATCGGAACGGAACATCTGTCGTCTCGACCGAAGCAGTAGCGAAGTGGAGAGATCTTCGGCCGGTCGAGGAGATTCTTCGACTCCATTCCGTTTCACTCCATTCCGCTCAGGATGACAAAGAAGAAGGTATAACCATCAAACAAAACAGCCCCGACATGTGTCGGGGCTGTTTTTATATCCATTTTATTTTCGGGTATTCACTTTATTTTGTGTCCAGATAACAGCCTTGTTCGCATTCCACATCGTTGCACCATAGGTGAAGGATGTGCTCTGCGGAGCGGTGATCTGCGTACTGCATTGTGCCGTACTTGCAGATACTTGTTCACGACCGCCGGTAAAACCGTCCACGGCTTGTGTCGTCAGACCTAAAGCCGTCATGGTATCAACGCCGGCAATCGAGAATGTCGTTCCAATTGCGAGGTCATACTTCTGACCATTTCCTTGAGAGATCACATGGATCAAAGGGGATTGATTTACGCTCACCTGTGCATCTTCTAAGGTCACATAGCTTCGACCGTCTTGGGTCAAAAGAGTTGTGCCAGCTGGAAGGCTGAGTGCGCTGAGCGCGCTGCTTGAGAAGCGTACCGTGCCTTGCACTGGAACATCTTCCCAAGTTCCATTTTTGTTCAGAGCGCTACAAGTTTTCACGACAATATCATTTACCTTAATCTCGATGGTATCGACACCAAGGACGCGATTTGCCGCTGTTGCCAAGGTCACATTGTCATTGGCGACATATCCGCCATCGGCCGTGCTGGATAAAGCGACCATACCAACCACGCTTTGTGTTTGTGGCATCAAGCTGGCATTGACGGTCCCGGCTTTAATCGACTTGGTTTCGCTCCATGCTTCATTGCCATAGGAGTCCGTAATCTTTCCTTTGACCGCAGCAGCACCGCTTGCGAAGTCTGCGGTTTGAAAGGCGGCAGAACATTCACGTGAGCCATAGCTCATTGGGAATGAACACGTTTGGCGAACAATGTCGTTCACCAACACATCAATCCGCGAAATCCCATCTGGATCAGAAGCGCCGACAATAAAGGCATTGCCATTAATCGAACTCCAGCTCACGGTATTCGTCGAAAGACTTGCCGTAGCATCATCTGAAATCCGAAGGGTTTTCACACCGGCCCATGAATCATGATCTTGGGCATCAACAGCTTGTGCCGTGAAGGTGCTCAATTGATTGTATGGATATTCCCAACCATTCACTTGAAAATCACAGGTCTGCGTTCCAATCACATTTGAGAACACACAGGCTGAACGCTGTGTTCCATTTGCATGAAACACAATGCGCTTCAAACCAGCTTTGGCACGAGCCGTTGCACGAAGAACCGCGCTTCCATTGCGTCCAATACGATCTGTATTTGGAATCAGTTCATTCGAAATCGCAATATCAAGTTCTGGATTCAAGGTAACAACACCCGTCGCAGACGTCACTTTGAGTATCGTTGCGTCAGTAAGGGTGGTTGCGCCGGTTGCATCCGTCACCTTGCCCTTCAATGTAATAGTTGAACCAACGGCCACATTCTTTGCAGAAATGTCACTGCCACAGTTTGCGGTTTGTGTCGCGCTCGTACAGGTCTTCAACAAAACATCATTCTGAAATAATTCTATCTTAGTAATGTTCTTGGCATTCCATGCGCCGACATTGTAGGTCGTCCAGCCGTCCTGAGCGATTGAAGAAATCGTTGGAGCTGTCCAAGTCCACGCAGCGGTCTTGGTCGAGCTTGGATCAATCGTTGTTGGCATTGGTTGCGCTTCGGTTGCATTAACCGCCGTTGGGTCCGTCATCTTCACGAGCTTCGCGGTGACTGGAAGACTTGGGCCATTCTTTTCCAAGGTAGAAATCGTTCCACCAAAATAGATGCGGCCACGACCATCGCTCGTCATGCTGGTGAAATAATCACGGACACGACCGATCTTTACAACCTCAGTCGAATCAAGGCGATACAAGGTCTTGTGCTCAATCAAGATATACCAAGAAGAGCCATTCCAAGCAGAAAGAAAATTATGGTCATAGCGGCAAAAAGCTTCGCTTGGAGCCTGAACCGAAGTCGTCCATAAGCTATTCTGAAGCAAACACTTACCCTGGGCACTAAAGCTCTTGGTCAAACTTGGTTTGGACAAAGTCTGCGGCCAATCGCTTTTAATCACAAAAGTCTTATCAGCTTTCAAGGCATGACCAGATTCAACCGCCGTAATTTGATTGGGAATCTCGGTCACAAAAATATCCGCACGACCAATGGAGGTCTTGCTGTCCGCGGTCAAATTCTTTGACCACTTGCCATCGGTACGAGCGATGTATCCACCCTTTGAGAAATCAATCCCATCGGTGAAATATACATAGGGCGCAGCATACGCCACATCCCAAACTGGACGGTTTTTGCGAGCTGGAATGACGGATGAAATATCCTGCCATTCAAGACTTGCGGCTTGAGTCATCGGAGCCGTCGCCAAGGCGCTAGCGCTCAAGATGAGGGAGAGGAGAAGTTTTTTCATAGAGTGGTAGATGTATCCAAAAGGCGCCCGAAGGCGCCTCATGGCTTTTTAGCGATGATTGATGATGGTATACGCCGTCTTCACCACATTGCCTTTTTTGTCGGTCATGCGAGCCATGTAAGACACGGTCTTCAAGCTGCCAAATGGACCAACGGTTGTTGAACACGTGGTGAGATTATTACAGGTCTTCTGCAATGAACCATTCACCAAGATTTCGATTTTCGCAACACCATCTGCATCCGAACCCTTTGCAGTGATCGTGATGTATGAGGTGCTGTAGTATCCGATATCGCGATTGCTCGAAACGGT
>CAYRRZ010000013.1:10169-25898 GCA_964426815.1 uncultured Gammaproteobacteria bacterium
TCTGAGCTCGAGGTACAGGTGCGGCGAATAGAGCCATTCACCCATAATTCAACGCGATTCAAGCCATTCGAATTCCAAGCACCAGCACCGTACGTCACGGTTTCAGAGCGCTTGATCGAAGTCACGCTTGGCGTCACCCAATCCCAAAGATTGGTTGAACCATTAGTAACAGAACCAGAACCCGTAGAGCCAGAAGTGGCACCGTTCGAGCTTTGGTCAATCGTCAAATATTCATTTGAGCTTTCGGTCGACCAGCCAGAGCGATCCGTCACGCGCGTCATAAAGGTCACGCTGCGGCTCGATGCGCCATTGGTGTAATAGGTATTGTCGAATTCACACACATCCGAATTACAAGTCTTGATACGCGCACCATTCACATACAAATCAATGCGATCAATTCCTTGTGGATCCGTTGCGGTCACACGATAGACAAAGTTCTTGCCATTTCCAACAATAAAGTTGGATGGGTTTCCAGATGTCGTCACCGTTGGACCATTCGAAGACGTATAAACACGGTTGCCACCAAATGAACCCGTAGAACCAGTGTTATTATTGTTGTAATACCCGTATTGAATCTTCACGAGTTTAGCCGTGAGCGGATTGTTTGATTGCTGACTACCAATGGTTGATTCGGTACCACCAAGCAAAGCGGTGACATCATTGTCACTTGCCATGGTAATAAACAAATCCTTTGGTTCAGATAATTTGGTAGCGGTACGATTCACGATATCAATGTCGTACACAATTTTATTGGTAACCGTGAACCAGTGGTTTTGCATGTAGGTTGCCGTCATGCCATACCAAATTGCACCGAAGTTGTATGAATTGTATTCATTTGCAACGGCCGAAATATTGGTCACAGAATACCCATCAAACGAAGATAACTTGTCGGTTGTTAATTGATCGCTTGAAGCAGATGCGATCAAAACCGATTTGCCATTCGAAGCGGCAAAGTGAACGACGGCCGTACCAGGGAATTGATTGCTAATGTCAACGCGATTGCCATCCGTGGTCCAGCGATAAAAACGCGTTGTAGAGCTTGATTCACGCACGATCATGAGCCAGCCATTTGAAGTTGGGAGAACCGTCATTGGCAAGAAATACGAGGTAGCAGGGGACACCTTCTTCACGCTATAGGCGAGCTGCGAAGTGTATTGATTCGAAACGGAATAACGAGTCAATTCAGTATTGGTCGTCACATTCCACAACATCGCACGACCCTTGGTCGTCACGATGCTCCAAATCCCATCCTTGCCATTCAAAGCCACGATACCTTCATCAGAATCAAGCTTCTGCATGATCTGATAGCCAGGATAGGAATAGCCAGAGCCAGACGTATAGGCAAGCATTTCAAAATTGCGATCGCGACGCGTGATATTTTTCAAATAAATCACGGTTTTGCCATCGCTCACGATGTCATCAACACGGCTCAACCCCGCATTGCGAACTTCGGTCGTAATATCTGACACATAGGTGCCATCGGTACGCCAAACATGACCACCATTATAGAGTTCCTGACCATCGGTCGAGTACCAATATGGCGCAGCATAGGCAATTGCCCAGACTGGACGGTTTTGGCGTTCAGATAACTGACTTGAAATGTCAGTCCATTGATAGGCGCCAGTCGTTGCGGCTTGCGCAGGTGCCACAAATGACCCGGATAAAACCATGGTCATGAGCAATAAACCTGCGAACTTTGAAACAAGTGATTTCATATTTTGGCTAGGTTGAGATAAATAATGGTTGAGTAACTTGTAGTCTTGATACCATAAAATGAGCATTTTGTCAAGGGTTTTAACGGAAAAAGAGCCAAATTCTAACAATGCAAAAACCCCACCTGCGAGTATCGCGAGATGGGGTTTGAGGGGGGGGGTGCTTCAGGCAACTTCGTCGAACAGGGCGACGGTCTGGGCGGCGAGCTGATGCTCGAGCCGGCCATTGATCATCGCTACCGCGACGAAGACTAGGCAGGAGCGCGCTGGCCACTTCTTTCCTTCGGGCACATGGAGCTCGAAGGCGGGCTGACCGACGAGGGGGTGCTCGCCAAGCTGTTGCAAGACCCGTTCGGTCGAGACTTCGCGCCCAAAAGCGAGGGGCGCCATGTCCGGCCAGGCCGCCAAGAAACGCCGCGCCTGCCGAGGCATCTGTTCCTGGGTGAAGCCGAACTTGGCCAAGAAGGCCACCAGGGCACGCTCCGCATTCTCGCGGACGTGCAGACTACGCTCTTGGGTGGCCGTCTTGCGACGCACGCCAGAAACAGGGGCGTCCGAAACCGACTCACCAACCGACGTCTGTGAAAGGTTCATGCCCATCTTCTATCAGAAAACGCATATTTTGTCAAGGCATGGGCTTACAAAATAAAAAAGAGATAAAATTATGGTCTTAAATGCCCTATGTTAAGCCAAGGCATCTATTGACAAAACCCTCATTTTTAGCTATCTTACACGATTACTATATCGAGTCTTGTCTTCAAGAAAGCGCATGTAAGTGCCTTTTCTTGAGGTCAAGGATTTCGCCTTGTCCTGCAATTCAGTACATTTTGTATTTTTTGGAGTTTGAAAATGGAAAAGCAAATCAGGATTCAGATGTTCATCTCGGTCGACGGTAAGGGCTGGACCATCGTCGAAGACCTCGTTTCTGAAAAAGTGATTTCGGTCGCCGAAGTGTTGGCCGAGCTCGACAACCAAGGGTTCCGCCCTTTTTTGGCGAGTGATGTCCCGGTGAACCCTCCCGTCGGCCTCGACGCTGAAAAAGTTCCTTCGACCACCGAAGTGTTGGCGGAGATGGACAAGCGAGGCTTCTATCCTTTGCAGTTCGATTACCGGGCGCCTCCTCCCGGCCACCGCTTCCTCGCCGTCCGCAAGTAGCCCTTTCTTATGTCTCGACAGGAAAGTCTCGAAACCTTTCCTGTCCTCACTTAGCACCACAAACAAGATTGTGATCCTAAGCGAGGTCAAGGAATTCGCCTTGTCCTGCATCTCAGTACATTTTGTTTTTTTTGGAGTTTAAAAATGGAGCTATCGCAACAGCAGTTCAGGGCATTCGTGAAGTACGAACAGCCCGAGTTCGAGGAATTGAGGCGCCGGTTCCGGGTCTACGTCAACCTCGAATTCAAGGGAACTCGATTCCATCCGATCGAGCGCTGCAAGGCCGTCTCCAAGGAGAACCGTGAGGTCGCCTTCGAGTACGTTCACATGGACCGCGACGCATCGACCGACGAGGTGCTCGCCGAGATGGACCGCAGGGGACTCCGCCCCGCGCTCTACGAGGAACTCCTCGGTTTCGCTGAGAAATACCCCGACGAGCAGCGGAAGTTCCCCATCGTCGCTCTCGGCTCCAGGGCGACGGTAGCTGTGATCGTCGCGTATCTGTGGGACCATGGCCTTGGCTGGCGCCTCGACCTGGACTGGATCGACGGCCGCTGGAGTGACGGCTGCCGCTTCCTCGCCGTCCCCAAGTAGTTCATTCTCTCTCTTCTCTTAAACGTCTCCGACAGGAAAGCTTCAAACCCTTTCCTGTCCTCACTTAGCATCACAAATCAAATTGTGATTCTAAGCGAGGTCAAGGATTTCGCCTTGTCCTGCAACTCAGTACATTCTGTTTTTATTGGAGTGGGAAAATGGAAAAAGAAACACAGCAGTTCGTCGCTCAGGTCGTCTACGCCATCCCGGCGATAGACGGGCTGAAGCGTCGATTCCCGTCCGGTGTCATTTTCAATTTCAACGGCATCAGCTTCAAACCGATCAAGGCTTGCAAGAATGTGAGCCGTGAGACGCGCGAAGTCACGTTTGAACTCGTCCATCTGGGTCACGATGCGTCCAACGACGCGGTACTGGCCGAGATCGACAAGCGGGGGCTCCGTCCTGCGCTACCTGAGGAGTTGCTCGCCTTCGACGCCATATACCCTGGAGAGATGGCGAAGTTTCCGATCGCCGCTCTCGGCTCCGAGACGAGCGTGAATAATTACCACCACGTCGTGTGTCTGTGGCTCGATGGTCTTGGCCGGAGCCTCTTCCTGGGCTGGATCGGCAACGGCTGGGACGACTTCTTCCGGTTCCTCGCCGTCCGAAAGTAGTTCTTTCTTCTCTCTGCGCGTCTCGACAGGAAAGCCTCAAAACCTTTCCTGTCCTCACTCAGCATCACAAATCAAGTTTGTGATCCTAAGCGAGGTCAAGGAATTCGCCTTGTCCTGCATCTCAGTACATTTTGTTTTTTTTGGAGTTTGAAAATGGAAAAAGAAACACAGCAGTTTATAGCTCAGGTCGTCTACGCCATCCCGGCGATGGACGAGCTGCGGCGCCGATTCCCGACCAGGGTCGACCCGGCCTACGAAGGCATCAGTTTCAAGCACATTAAGGCTTGCGAGAATGTGAGTCGCGAGACGCGCGAAGTCACGTTCGAACTCGTTCATCTGGGTCACGATGCGTCCAACGACGCGGTACTGACCGAGCTCGACAAACGCAAACTCCGCCCTGCGCTCCCCGAGGAGCTCCTCGCCTTTGACGCCATGTACCCCGGGGAGATGGCGAAGTTCCCAATCGGCGCTCTTGGCTCCGAGACGCGCGTGGACGGTGACCACTACGTCGCGTGTCTGTGGGGCGGGGTCGTCAATGGCCGGGACCTCGGTCTGCACTATTCTGGCTGTGGCTGGAACAACCTCTACCGCTTCCTCGCCGTCCGCGAGTAGTTCATTCTCTCTTCTCCGTACGTCTCGACAGGAAAGCCTCAAAAACTTTCCTGTCCTCACTCAGCATCACAAACAATGTTGTGATTCTAAGCGAGGTCAAAGACTTTTTCTTTGTCCTGCATCTCAGTACATTTTGTATTTTTTGGAGTTTGAAAATGGAGCTATCGCAACAGCAGTTCAAGGCACTCGTGAATTACACCCAGACTTCTTATGAGGAGTTGAAGCGTCGGTTTCCGGCGTACATCAACCCCGAGTACAAGGGCAAAAAGTTCGTTCCGATCGAGTGTTGCAAGGCCGCCGCGCTGAGCGGGGACCGCGAAGTCGCGTTCGAGTACATCCACATGGACCGCATCGCGTATACGGTCGAGGTGCTCGCCGAGATGGACCGCAAAGGTCTCCGTCCCGCGCTATACGAGGAACTCCTCGCTTTCGCCGAGAAATACCCCGACGAACAGCGGAAGTTCCCCATCGTCGCTCTTGGCTCCGAGACGCGCGCGGTCATTGGTCGCTACATCGCGTATCTGTGGAGCGATGGCGATGGCCGGTGCCTCTGCCTGAACTGGCTCGGCTACGTCTGGAGCAACGGCCACCGCTTCCTCGCCGTCCGCAAGTAGCTCATTCTCTCTTCTCTTAAACGTCTCGACAGGAAAGCCTCGAAAACTTTCCTGTCCTCACTTAGCATCACAAGTAAAATTGCGATTCTAAGCGAGGTCAAGGATTTCGCCTTGTCCTGCAATTCAGTACATTCTGTTTTTTTTGGAGTTTGAAAATGGAAAAAGAAACAAAGCAGTTTAAGGTATACGTGAAGTACGAACAGCCTTCGTCGTATGACGATCTGCGACTCCGGTTCCCGGCCTTCGTCAACCCCGATTACGACAAAAAGGGGATTCGGTTCCATCCGATCAAGGGCTGTAGAGCCGTTTCAAGGGAGAATCGTGAGATTACCTTTGAGCTCGTCCACCTGGGTAGATTCGTGCGTTCCACCCGTAAAGTACTCATCGAGCTGGAGCGCAGGGGTCTTCGACCGGCTCTCTACGAGGAGTTCCTTGGATTCGTTGTGAAATACCCCCAGGAGACGATGGAGTTCTCAATCGTCGCTCTTGGCTCCGAGACGCGTGATACGAAAAATATTCGTTACGTCGCGTGTTTGGACGTCGTTCGCGGGGATCGTGTTCTCATGCAGTACGGTGTCAGTGGTGGCTGGGACGACGACTTCCGTTTCCTCGCCGTCCGCGAGTAGTTTTCTCACAAGCCCGTTCAATACCCGGTCCATTCTCGGACCCAGGTATTGGCGGGCTTTTTGTTTTGTCTCTTTGTCGTCCTGAACGAAGCAGCAGCGTAGCTGAAGGATCTCATCGACCGACCGATGAGATCCTTCGGCTTCATTTCGTTTCACTTCATTCCGCTCAGGATGACAAAAAATTATTTCTTCAAAATCAATCGTAATCCCTCCACCCACTGCTGCGGTTTCGCCGGATTCGCAAAGATTGTTCCCTCGGGCGCAGTCTCAGGCAAAGCCCCCGCTGTCGAAGCCACAGCTCGGCATCCATATTGCTTAGCCTCATGTAGCGGCAAGCCAAATCCCTCATACCAAGAAGGGTAGAGCAGGGCAGAAGCATGCGTGTACAAGGCGGCTAATTGTTCATCCGTCGGTCGCACATCTCTTCCAACCGCAATAAGTTCGAGATCCGCAAAACCAGTTTCTTTTTGTAATTCCTTCACCGCAATTTCCGCTGTAGAAAAATTCTTGCGCGGATCAGTCGCTCCAAAAGCGAGCACGATTCTTTTTCCCGCATATTTTTCCAAAATTGCATCTGCCTTTGGCTCTACAAACAATGTCTTTCCCATTGAAATAACGCGACATGTATTCGCTTCAATTCCAACAAGCTGAACAAGGTCTTGCCTCGTCCGCTCCGAAACACATAAAAGCTCTTGTGCTTCTTGAAAGAGTTTTTTTGGTTGAATAAAAACATGCCACAATCTTGTTTTAAAAATAAACCATTTCGGCTCAATCAAAAAAGACAAATCATGTACGATCAAATGCGTCTTCCATGAAGCCGGCGCGCCAATAAATCCAATATTCGGCAGTAATACCAAATCCGGTTTCTCCTTCACAAACCAAGACAGGGGACGAAGTCCAACAAAGCATAAAAGACTCCACACTTTGTTCGGCATGTTGATATGTTTGTGGACAGAATGTGTGCCTAAAAGTTCGGCAGGGAGTCGTGGCGCATGCAAGCCTGTCGTAAAAAAAGTTACTTCCTGTTCCGCATTCTCTAAAAACTTTTTTGCTTGAGCTAAAGCAACACGCCCGACGCCACCATGGGGCGCATCAACAATCGGGCGGGCGTCGAACAAAATCTTCATGCAATCGAATGCTCGGCTAAAAACTGACGAAAGCGTTGCTGAAAAGCCTGCTGCGAAAAGGTTTCGGCATGAGCGCGAATGTTTTCGGCTTTGTATTTATCTGGTTGAAATCGAATCACCGCATCGCCAATACTTTCCCAAGATTGTGTCTCCAGATATTCACCTGTTACGCCCGGTACCACCGTTTCAGCACCGCCACCGTATCCATAGGTAATGACGGGTTTTCCAGCGGCCATGGCTTCGACCGCCGTAATGCCAAAATCTTCAACCTGCGGATGCAAAAAAGCGATCGCATCTGCATAGAGTTTATATTTCTCTTCATCAGATACACGTCCAACAAATTCGGTTTGTGCTCCGGCGAGCGAGCGCAGTTTTTGAATCTCCGGACCAATTCCAAAAATCTTGAGCGGAAGATTCAGTTTCTTAAAGGCGCGCACAATCAAATCAAAGCGCTTGTACGCAACCAATCGTCCACCCGCCAGCCAATATGTTCCTGGATTTTTTGAAAGCTTGATCCGGGCAACATCAACCGGGGGATAGAGCACATCGGCATCACGACGATAGTAACGCTTAATCCGCTCGCGACTAGTTTCTGAATTCGTCAGTAAGATATCCGGTCTTTCCGCCGCTAATCGATCCCAGGTTCGGAGTCGATGCAAAACCGGCGGCAATAAAGCACGGAATAATGCCGGTTGTGGCAAGTCATTCACATAGCCAATCCGTTCCTGCCACAAAAAGCGCGTTGGCGTATGGCAATAACACACATGGGTTGTTCCTGGTGGCACGATAATACCTTTCGCAAATGAACTCGAAGAAGAAATCACCACATCAAAACCGGTAAAATCAAAATGCTCAATTGCCATCGGCATGAATGGCATGGTCCATTGATAATGTCTTCGTGATCCCGGCCAGCGATTCAAAAAAGAGGGGATAATCTTGCGTCCGCGAAACTGCGGATGCGCGCGATCTGGATCATGCAATAAAACAAAGGTCGGTGCCGTCGGAAACATTTCTTGGAGCACGGCCAAAACACGCTCGGCCCCGCCGTCCTGGACGAGGTAATCATGTACGAGAGCGATGCGAGGCTGGGACATCTACCGCATTGTAAGCACCGGGCGGCAAAAAGTCGGTATTCCGTCAATATGCCCCCTTGCGATACAGCACAGCGAAAGGCGTTTTGAGCAAAATATACAAATCCAATGCCGGTGACCAATTTTCGATATACCAGGTATCAAGTCGCACTTCATCTTCAAAGGATAAGTCGCTACGGCCAGAAATTTGTGCAAGCCCCGTAATTCCAGGCCGAATCGCGAGCACCCGGCGATGATGAGGTTGATAGGCATCAACTTCGCGGGGTTGATGTGGACGTGGACCAACCAAACTCATGTCACCCTTGAGGACATTAAAAAATTGCGGCAATTCATCAATGCTCCAACGACGAATAAAGTGCCCAATTGGCGTAATACGTGGATCTTGCGCAATTTTATAAACCGGCCCCTGTTTGATACTTTTTTCTTGAATTAATTTCTTTTCCAGAGCCAAGTTCTGTTTTTCATTTTGACTAAATTGCGGCCCAATCGACATCTTGCGCCACATGCTGCGCAATTTCATGAGGCGGAATAATTCACCTTTTTCACCCACGCGCTCATTTAAGAAAAACGTTGGAAATCCATCCTCGATCGCCAAGGCGAAGGTCACGAGAAGCAAAACCGGACTCACAATAAGCAGCAAAAGAGAGGCAAGCGTAATATCAAAAGCACGTTTCGCGATCCGGCCCCATCCATCCAAACGCGTGCGTTTCACTTCAATAATCGGCACGCCTGTTTCATACGACACCTCGATATTTGTAAAAGAAGCAGCGAATAAATCCGCTAAATACATGAAACTTAAGTGCTCTTCCTCGGCAAAAGCAATAAGTTCAAGCGACTTCGCTTTTTCCATGTCGGTTTCACCAAGCAAGACGCCATCCAGTTTTCCAGATTCTTTTAACTTCTTAAGTGCGCGTCGCGTTTCATCATTCCAACCACGAAATTGTTTGACGATCGTAATTCCTAAAATCGGATTGCTGCGATAGGTTTGAACGATGCTGGTCGCAGCTGCATTCATTCCAATGACGGCAAAGCGGCGATGACCGTATCCAGAGCGAAGCAGGGCATGGCGCAAGGCGCGTAAAAATAAACGACCGAGTAAAACATAGATCACCGAAAAACCAAACACCGCGAGCACAATGAAACGCGATGTCGTTAGTTCGCGACGAAAAAATACGGTCGCAATCGTCACCATGGTTCCAGCACCGCAGGCAATAATAATGCGGCCCAATTCACTCCAGGCTTTGCGCGGCCGGGTGCTGTATAAACCGGAAAAAGCAAAAATCGCCATCCAGATCAAGACGAATAAGCCGACCGTTTGCAGATACATCGGAAAAGAGATGTCTTGCAAAATAGGTCGGACTTCGGTCACAAAGCGCGAAAAGCGCAAAACATAGGCCGAAACTCCTGCTGACAACAAAGCCAGGATATCAATCGGGAGCAGGAGGGCCGTAAAGGTCAAATCAAGGCGACGAAAGTTCATGGGAAGAAAAAGGGGACTATGAAACTAGTGTACCACTCCAGCAAAACAAAAACCCCTGAGAATGTCCCGGGGGTTTTTGATATGTCCGGACTGGACGATAAGCCGAATTTTGTCGGTCATCTTCAAGCAAGCTTGAAAACAATCGGGTGACCATCTGTCTGGGACGATGATTGCTCATCGCCTCTGGCGAGCGACCACCCAGATCCAACTCGACCGAAGCCGAATCAAATCGGAGCTTGCTCTTGCACCGGAGAGGGTTTACCGCGCATGCATGTCACCATGCATGGAATTTCGAAGCCTTGCGACACCGAAGTACTTTTCACGTTTGTCCCCAGCGTTTAACCGCGGAGGATTGTATGGTCTCTGTGGCACTTTCCCTAGGCTTTGGGATTGCTCCCGTATACCCGGCCGCCGTTAGCGGCTCTCCTTGTTCATACAAATTGCTCTATATGAGGTGTTCGGACTTTCCTCCACGCGTGAGCGCGGCAGTCACCTGTCCATCCGAGCAGGCTGAGGATGCCCGAAAAAGGCGTTTTTGTCAATCAATAAGCTGTGATATCATCTCAAAGAGAAGAGACATGAAAAAATGGCTATACCTGGGGATATTTTTTTTCCTATTGGGATTTGGACTATGGAAGTTCTGGTGTTTGGGTTCCGTACCCATGCTTGAAAACCACAAATTTGTTTTGAATATTGATCATCCAGGGGTCGAAATTCGTCGAAAAGGCCAAGAACAATGGGCCACGGCGCAATCCGGGCAAGAGCTTTTTCCGGGCGACAGTTTGCATACCGACGGTGAAGGAAATGCCACCATCCAACTCTTTGGTCAGGGCGAAGCTCGTCTTGGAAAAAAGACTGACATCACGATTGCTGAAGCAAGCCGCGAGAACACGCTGAATATGCGTCTCGAGCTTGGTCTTGGACGTATTTGGACGCGCTTGCGTCGCTTTAGTGGTTTAGAAGATCGATTTCGCATTGAACGAAACGGCGTCATCGCCACGGTTCGTGGAACCTCATTTGATGTACAGGGCTTTTCAACCTCGACTCAAGTCTGGGTGTCTGAATCCGCCGTTTCAATCGAAGCGAAGGATACGCGCCATGTTTTGCTTGAGGGATATATGGCCAATGCCAAAACCGATGGTGTGCTCGGCAAGGATGAAGTGATCACCGATGATTCACGCCAAGCAGAATGGTTTCAAAAAAACGTCAATCGCGATCAAGAATACGATCAGAGCTATACACGCGAATTACAAAAGCGATATCAAGATCGACAAGGGGCAGAGCCGCAAACCATTCATGAAGCATTAACGCGTTTATCCGAATGGACACACAGCGTACTTCAACCAAGTCAGGCTGATCGATTGTATCCGCTCTATACCGGTCGCCGTCTCTTTAAGATTAGCGAACTCGCGCGTCGTGGAAGCGAAGGGCTTGCCTTGCAAGAATACGGAACGATCGAAGAAGAAATTTTTAGACGCTTACAAGACAATCCGGCAATTAAACCAGCGATTCGCCAAGAGATAGAAGCTATTTCAGACATGCTCGCCGATGTCACGCCATCATCATCGGCCTATCGACTTAAGCAAAGAATCGAAGATATTCGCTTACGTCTCGCCTCCGGGGATCCATTGGCCGAAGCCTATGCTCGCTTGCTCGCTGTTCAAGCGCGTTTATTTGAAGCGTCAAACTTAATCAGTGAATCCTCTTTGGATGATGCCGGAACAGCTTTAGATGCAGCACGTCAGGGAATTGAGAATGTGACGCGTGATATCGAGCGCATTAAGCAGGGTGGAGAAGGTATCGATGTCTTGCGCGACAAGGTGCAGGTATTGCGTATGCGTGAAGGAGCGCTTCGGATTCGTTTAGCAACCGCCATCGCCCCACCAAAAGCGAATGTTGCGGCACCAACTATGGAAAGTATGGTCTCAACCAGCACCGCTCAAGCCACGACAACACCTGCGATCGAGCCACCAACATCTACGGCTGCTGTTGCGGCCACGACCACGTCTGATCGTCCCGTCACGCCTGAGCCTCCTGCTCCTGTTGCGCCTGTCTTGCGCACTCTGCAACTGAGCCCAGGCGTCTCGAGCTTGCATGGAAATGGTTCAATTTCATTTCAAGCCATGGCAATTTATACCGATGGCACACGAAAAGACGTGACTGATGTTTCGCTTATGTCAGCATCAAATCTGCGTCTTGGCTTTTTCTTGCGTAATACCTTTACCGCGAATCCAGATGTGGAAGGGCAAGTTGATATTGCGGCAACCTATACGGAATCAAATAAAACCGTTCGTGCTCAGGCAAGTGTGACAATTCGCCCATAATCCATTAGGATGACGGTATCATTCCGGCAAGCCCGGGATGTATTTCTACATACAACTATGTCTGTTTTACGCAAATTCAGCTGGACGCCTGTTTTCGTGGGTCTAGCAACAAGTCTTGTTCTGGCAACGCTCTATGTTGCCGGAATTTTTACCTATTGGAGCGCACGCATGAGCGATCGCTTGTTTATCTCGCGACCGGTTTCGCCCTTGGTTGCTATTGTCTCGATCGACGATACCTCTATCGTTCAATTAGGACGTTGGCCTTGGGCGCGCAGTGTTCATGCACAAATCATCAATAAATTGCATGAAGCTGGCGTGCGCGTCATTGGCTACGATGTGAATTTTCCAGAAGCATCATCTGAAGAAGATGATAAAGCGCTTGAAGATGCGATTAAAACCGCAGGCAATGTGGTGCTTCCTGTTGAGCTTGAGGTTCAGCAGCGGGGGACGAATAAGCTTGTATTCACACCCGAAAAAACCTTGTCACCGATCTCACGCTTAGCTGCGGCAGCCAAAGCAACCGGTCACACCAATACACCGCCTGATGCAGATGGCGTCATGCGCCGCTTCCCACTGTATATCGACAGTCCAGACGCGGGTGGCACCTCAGTTCCAGCCTTCACTGTTGAAGTCGCACGATTAGCCGGTCTATCTTCACGTATTGCAGAAGCACCCGTCGACGCCCTTGATCGCATGACCGTGAACTATCCCGGCGCTCCAGGAAAAAACTTTCAAACAATTCGTGCCGTCGATATTGTGCGTGGCACCGCTGATCTCTCGGCTTTAAAAGGCCGCGTGGTGTTTATTGGTTCAACCGCCGCAAACTTGCACGATGAATTACTCGTTCCAACTTCTGAAGGTGTGCTCATGTCAGGCGTTGAAATTCATGCATCAGCTCTCGAAACCATTGCTTCACAAAAATGGCTTCAACCTGTTCCAAAGCCACTCGGAGCACTCTTTCTTTTGCTCATCGGTTTATGTATCGCTCTTGCGGTTACAATCCTGCGTCAGCGAGTGAACTTGCCTTTGGTGTCAGTTCTCTGGCTCGGATTCTTGGTCGGTAGCTTCGTTTTGTTTGAACGCGGCATTCAGGTTGATTTGCTGTGGCCGACCATGACCTTTGTCTTTGTCTACGCTGCGGTTACGCTCGAGCGCCGTGTCCACTCAGATCGCGAACGAAAACAATTGCGTAATGCATTTTCGCGCTATGTCTCTGGTTCGGTGGTGGATTCAATCATGCAAAATCCAGACAAGCTTCGCTTGGGAGGCGATCGCCGCCGCATGAGTGTCTTGTTCTCAGACATTCGTGGCTTCACCACGATTTCCGAAGGCATGTCGCCAGATGCGCTCGTGCATATTCTCAATGTCTACTTGAATCGCATGACTGACATTGTGTTTAAGCATGGTGGTGTGCTCGATAAATACATTGGTGATGCGGTCATGGCTTTTTGGAA
Organism: uncultured Gammaproteobacteria bacterium; assembly: GCA_964426815.1. GTDB lineage: Bacteria > Patescibacteriota > Patescibacteriia > 2-12-FULL-60-25 > 2-12-FULL-60-25 > JADZEJ01. The sequence continues at coordinate 23,573 of CAYRRZ010000013.1, forward strand.
TGCGCCGCTTGATCAACCAGATCATGCCCTGCGTGCCGTTTCGACTGCACTCGAAATGCGTGATGCTTTGGCTGACTTGAATGCAAGCAAAGCATTTGGCGAATTAGAAATGCATATCGGTATCGGTATCAATACCGGCGACATGGTTGTGGGGAATGTCGGTGGTGATGCTCGTTTTGACTACACCGTGATTGGGGACAATGTAAATCTTGGTTCGCGCTTAGAAGGCTTAACCAAAGAATATGGCATCGCCTTTATCGTGGCCGAATCTACCAAGGGCGAGCTGCGTGATGCGGTGGTTACCCGTCGTTTGGACAAGGTCGCCGTCAAAGGAAAGAAGGAGCCGGTCGTGATTTATGAGGCAATGGATCTCAAAGAAAATGCCACCCAAGAACGAATCAATTTGGCGCATGACTTTGAAGCAGCTCTTGATCTATATTTCTCACGTCAATTTGAGCACTGTATCGAGTCCTGCGAAGCAATCCTCAAAACCCATTCAGAGGATGGGCCAAGCAAGAATCTGTTAGAGCGCGCCAAGGTTTTTCAGACCAATCCGCCTCCAGCCGGTTGGAATGGCACCTGGGTCTTCACCAAAAAATAGCAAACAAAAATCCCCCGTCGCTCTGCTGAGCTCTGGGGGATCTTTTTTACGCTTCCATGATAACGGAGTCGAGACGGGCCATCATTTCTGGCGTCATGTCGGCTTCGGTCAAACCATGCACTTCCATGCCATGAGTGGCGATTTCTTGCATGAGTTCTTCCTTGGTTTCAGCTGTGGCCTTGTAGTCACATTCAAAACCCATATCCGTACAAGCAAAAGTTTGCATGTATTTTTTTGGCTAAGAATAAAGCAAAAACAGCGTAACAGATCTGCAAGGGTTGAGAAAGGTATGAGAAAGTGTAAGGCAATAGCTTGACAAAAAACATGCTCTGTGATAGATACCAAATATCAACCAATACTCGGCACTTCGCCTGAGCGGTTGAGAGGCTCCTTTCATGAAAAATGCTGCGATCGGCTTGGTTCTTGTTTCTGGTCTGATGCTCGCTATCGGTCTCGGTATGGCCTACGGCCTAACCGATAAGTATGCGGCGGCAGGTGCTCTCGCCGCATGCCCAATCTGGGTGCCGGGTCTGGTCTTCTTGGCATCAGTCCCGCTGGCTTGGTACTTCGGCCAGCGCGAGAGGCGGACAAGTGCCCAGAAATTTAAGACATGGTGCACTGCCAATTTGGGCTTTGCCAAAGATGACTTCAAGGTACGAGTGGTTCTGTTGGACGCGATGGCGGTCGCACTCGATATAGGGGTCATTAGCCAGGAAGATGCGATGCATATCTTTCAAGATAGCTCGCATTCGGCTGAGGTTCGTCGCCAGCTTCGTGCCGAGCTGTCTGATCGCATTCAGAGTCGGCTACAGAGTGGTACCTGGAATCTCAAGACGGCTGACGCAACTCGGCGTCGCGTGATCGAGACATTCGGCTACTATAAGAATACGGGGATCTCGCTCTAAAAGGGGCTGATCCAGTCACGCGCCAAACACTAAACACCCGTTTCGGACCTCTTCCGACCGGGTGTGTTTTTTTTAAAAAAAGAAAGTGTAAGGCGATGAATTGACAAAAAAGATGCTTAGTGATAGATACCAAATATCAACCAATACTCGGCACTTCGCCTGAGCGGTTGAGAGGCTCCTTTCATGAAAAATGCTGCGATCGGCTTGGTTCTTGTTTCTGGTCTGATGCTCGCTATCGGTCTCGGTATGGCCTACGGCCTAACCGATAAGTATGCGGCGGCAGGTGCTCTCGCCGCATGCCCAATCTGGGTGCCGGGTCTGGTCTTCCTGGTATCAGTCCCGCTAGCCTGGTACATCGTACACCAGGAGAAGCGCGCAAGTGCTCAGAAGTTCAAGACCTGGTGCTCACCGGGCATCAACACAGCCGAAGATGACAAGCAGGTCATAATCTATCTGGAGGCGATCATTGTCGCGCTCGATGCCTGCATCATCAACCGGGAAGATGTTTCAGACATCTTCCAAAAATGCGCCAGCTCTGAAGACGATTTCAAGAAACTGCGCCTCAAGCTGGCCGAGCTCATTCAGGATCGACTCGAGCGCGGTACGTGGAATCTCAAAGACGCAGACGACAATCGTCGGCGTCTCATCGAGAACTTTGCGTACTACCGCGCTTGATCACAGGGTCGAGCATTATCTCAACACCCGTTTCGGACCTCTTCCGACCGGGTGTGTTTTTTATTAAAAAAGAAAGGGGATTGATTGACAAAAACAGAAAATATTGATAGATAACAGCTTCGTATAGAAGACTCTATACGAGAAA
>CAYRRZ010000014.1:0-8674 GCA_964426815.1 uncultured Gammaproteobacteria bacterium
CGACTCGTCCTTTGTCAACAGACCGAGGAGAACAGAACCTAAAACATTCAAAACCACCTGTCAATGATTGACAAAACCCACAATAAGCCGTAGATTGACCCATCAATCGCACATTCTACCGACGAAAGGCATCCAAATGAATACATACCAGGATCTCATCGATGAGCATGGTTTGGCTGAAGCTCTGCGGCGGATTCGCCTGACGCACAACTCGGAAGTTAGCTCGATCGACCTCCGCTTTGCGAACATCCTGTCGCAGAGCATCAACGAGCTCGACCTGAGCGGAGTCAATCTCGAGCATAGCGTTTGGAAAAAGGTTTCGATCAAAAAACTAACCGGCACCGACATCCGCCTGAGATATGCAAACTGGGAAGAGGTCGACATCATGGGTGGGCACGTGACACTCATGATCGCGAATGGCATCAAGCTCTCTCGCTGCACCTTTGCTCATCTCAAAATTGAGTTGAGCGAATTCCCCCGTTCATTTTGGGACTATGTTCAGTTGAGAGACTGCTGTCTCCTGACGGTAAACCTCGTCAATGGCATCTGGAGAAAGTGCGTCTTCATGGACACGGTCTTGACCGGAATCGATGGTCGCTATCTCGACATCCGACCCGATAAGATCGGAATCGGAAATATCTTTACCGGAAAAATGATCTGGAAAGATAGCGATCTGTGTCGAGCTAAGTTTGATCTCAATGATCTGCGTGAAATCTCGATCGAGCGAATGACAATGTCGCGTCCCACGCTCAAAGGCGATGGCCGCTTCATCTACTCCCAAAAAATCGGGAGCGTCAGCACTAGACCCCAAAGACCAAAAGCAATACAGCGTCGCCACCGCGGCTTACTCAGACTCGTCCGCTCTCCTCAACGGACGAGTTTTTTGTTTAAAAAAATCCCCCGATGGAAATCGAGGGACGGTAATTTTATGCTGCTTTGTCTTTCGTTCCAAACAAACCATTCACGAGCCACGACACCAACCAGTACACCAGAGCCCCCAAGAATGCCGCCTTGAAATTTGCCACATCAAATCCTTTTGCAATGCTCGATGCAAGCCAGAACATAAGCGCATTCACCACAAAAGTGAACAGGCCCAAGGTAATGACATTAACTGGAAGCGTAAGCAAAAGCACCAATGGACGAATCAAGGCATTCACCAAACCGATAATCAAAGCAGCGATAAGCGCTGCCCAAAAACTCCGAACAGAAACACCCGGCACAACATATGCCGCAGCCATGACTGAGGCTGCAGAAATCACCCAACGAAGAAGTAATGACATACAGAGTTCCTAAGAAAATTTCTGTTTAATCTCTTTAACCTTGTTCTCTGCCTCGTCTAACTTTTTCTTCAAGGCATCGGCAACAAGCATAGCACGCTCGAACTTCTGTAGACCAGCGTCCACATCCGCCTCTCCACGCTCAAACCAAGCTGAAATTTCTTCAAGCTCAGCGAAGCCCTTCGCAACATCCAGTTCTTTCATTTCTTTCTTTATAGCCATATCTTTCTCTATTCGTGATTTCTATAGTAGTCCACCTTGGAATTTGTCTCAAGTTCAGCTAGATAAGACGCGTTTGTAGCTGAGATGATGAACGACCAATCGTCGCCTCGACTTCTCCATCTTGAAACAAGACCTGAATCCCATCTCCCTCCTTTAAACCAGCTTTACCTGTAATCGCTTTTCCATTTTTTCCTTTCACTAAAGCATATCCTCTCGCGAGAACACGTCGCGGATCAAGGCCAGATAAAATCTGAATCCGCATATCTAAACGTTCGCGCAAAACCTGGAACCAGCGCGTCGAATGTGACTGAAAACGCTCAGAAAGATGAGCCAATTCAACACTTCGCGCCTGCAACCAAATCCCAGGAGCGAATAATACTTTTTCTAAAATACGATGACCCGCATCTAATAATTCGCGCATTCCATCATCCGCCACTTGTTGCATCGTCGCAATTTCATACAGCACATCTTTACGATCTGGAACCAAACGACGTGCACAATCCGTTGGCGTCGAACCACGAATATCCGCCACTTCTTCGGCCAAGGTGATATCACGTTCATGTCCAATCGCAACCATGGTCGGAATTCTCGATGCATGTATCGCACGTACAAGAGCTTCATCATTAAAAGCAATCAAGTCTTCAAATGAACCGCCTCCGCGCGTAATGATAATCGCATCATATTCCCCATTTTGTGCCGCTTCGAGCGCTGACATCACCGACATTGGCGCTCGCTCACCCTGAACAACGACATGATAACTATCAATTTCTAGCCCCTTCCATCGTTCATCTAAGATGCGCAAAAAATCTCCATAGGCGGCACTTTCGCGCGAAGCAATCAACGCAATCTTCTTTGGAAACCGTGGCAATTCGCGTTTACGCGTCGGATCAAATAATCCTTCTTTTTCTAAACGCTCTCGAAGCAAGGCTAAAGCACGACGTAAACTCCCCTCTCCCGAAACTTCGACACGATCTGCGGATAAAGAAAACTTGCCGTACTTTGGATAAATCCGGGGCGAACCAAATACTTTTACTTTCATTCCATCCTCTACCGGAACCCGCAGATTCCACACCGTCATAAACACATTCACCAAGGCCTTATCATCCTTCAAATCAAAAGACACCCATTGACCTTGCGATACACGAAAACTCGAAACCTCCCCTTCAACCGCCACATCGCTTGGCCAGGTTTCTTTGAGGGTTGCATTGACGACATCTACGAATTCCGAAACGGCAATGCTGCGAGATTCCATATTATGGCTTTTTTACCACACCTTTGGATTTTGCGCTTTCATCTTCTGGTAAATCTGTGGACAAGCGCGGACGAACTTGAACCAAAGGCTCTGAAATATCAACATCCGTCGCTTCGAGACGAGCCTCGCCCAATAATTGCCCAAAACGCCCCATATCAACCTCACCCGGCGTAAATGCCACATCAAATCCAACCGATTCTTCCTCGATATCCTTTGGCATTCGATTCAAGGTCCAGACGATCAACCGTTTATCAGCATCATAGGTCAATTCACCTGCCGTGGTACTCGCAACGCCGCTCCACTCAGCCCGTTTTGGAAGCTCAGCCGTCACCCGAACATTTTTTAATTCATGTATGGTTTTACCCAATACCCAATTCACCCGATAACGCGTTGTTTGCCCAATCGTTGGCGGAAGTGGACCGGATCCAACGGGCGCTCCTTCTTCAGACGAATACCGAGCCTCACTTACCAAAGAAACATCTGAACGGAACCGAAGCTCACGCGGTGACGTTCGAATGATTCGACGAATGGTCGTATTCCCAATTGTCATCTGTGCCTCAGCAATAAATTGCACCTTTAATTGATCTGCCGTTGATGAGGCACTGCTTACCAATGGAACGCTGAATTCCAAAACCCCATCTGCCTGCGGGACCATTTTTTCAAAAACGGGACTAGATTTTTTATCCCACACGATCGCATTACCAATACGGGTTCCAGATGAAGACTGCTCGAGTTTTGACCAATCAATTGGATTCGTCCCCGTAGCACCACCCTCAGCAAATAAACGAATGCTGACATCTTTTAACTCTTCAGATGACGTATTTTCATATGCCAAACTCACATGTTGCACTTCACCATATGGAACCGTCCGATCAATATCCGAACCATTTACCACCAATTTCAAACTTAAATCACCTGCCAATACAGATAAGCTGTTTTCGCTTATTTGTGCAGGCATGAATAGACCCATTGCCGATAACCGTCCTGTTTCAGCTCGAAACTGCGCATCTCCAGAAAAACCACTCGCAAAGGTACCCGTTACACCAATCGTCGTTGAAGCTCCTGCACCAAAAAATGACAAAGGAAAACGAACCGTCGAATCAATTATTTCTGCGCCAGGTATCGTGCTACTTGCATCCCGAATAAAACCAGGCGGCAAGGTCAAACGCGCTTCGAGATCTTTTACCTCAGAGCTACCCCGATTCACAATCGTATAAACAAAATGCACTTTATCCCCCGGCAAGGCTTTAGCCGGCAAGTCCACTCGTCCATCTAAAACACTGTCAACATATTCAAGAGCACGAGTCGTAAGCGCCTCCGAATCTATATCTGCACTCATCGGACGATAGCTTCCCACAACCTGAATCGCTGTCTTGGTATGTAACGCCCCTGTAAACATTCCACGAACCGTAATCGAACCTCTACCGCCAAATGGAATTGACTCCAATTGATATATCAGCTGCCTAGGATCTGTTGAAGGAGGTTCGCTCCGCGTAATCACAAAGTCACTTGGAAAGTTGATTCGCAAACTCGCTGCCGACAATGGTTCATTCGAATTATTTTGCCAATTAATAAAATAGGTATTTTCTTCACCTAACGAAACCTTGTCTGGTCCATCAATAAAAACACGCAAACCATCACTTCCCTGAAAACCACGAAATGGCTTAAACAACAAAAAACCAAACCAAATCGCCGCAATCAACATCGCAAAAAACGTACAAATACCAAAAAAAATCAACCATGCATATGGCCTTTGCTTAGTCTCAAAATTCGCAAAATCAGGAAGCTTGCCATTCTCCTCATAAATCGCCTCCAAGCTCTTTTCAACCTCATCGGCCTTAGGCAATTTCCGCGCTGGCGGTGTCGGGGCCTTTGAGTTCCTCATAGCCCTTGTGAAAATAATCCAGCCATCACAATATCTCTATCCCATGGACCAGAATATTCAAGTGATTTTCCCGTCTTTGTCCAAGACGTCTTCCAACTTGCAGGAAAAACAACTTTCGAATTCAACTGACGCTCCGTCTTACCAGACTGGCTCGTTAACAACATCAAATAAGCGGCACGCGAAGGCGTGGACGCGCCCTGAGCTGATGCATCGATTCGACTCAATAATTCTGTTGCCAAGAATGGCAAACGATACACCAAACGAATCTCCTGCGTTTCACCTGGGTCAAGCTGCATCCAGCCACCAAAAACCGCACGGTCTCCTTCTTGCATCACGTCCACATCGCCCATCTTTTTGCTCGAAGATTCAATTTCAAATACCGATGGATCTTGCCCATCATTTAATTCTGGCGTCTTAAACAAACCCGCATTCGGTGGTCGAAAACCCGATGCAGACAATAGAACACTTCCCTTTGGAACATAGGCACGGAGATACGACACATTACGCACCCCACGGAACAATTCACCTTTATTGCCCGTATGCGTTCTTTGAAGCACGAGGGTTGTTTCCATGCGGCCATCCTCTGCAATACGCACTTCATGATTCACTTGCTCCTTCACAACTCCATCCGTTTTCTGCCCAGCGATATTTGTTTCAATCAAAGCCAAGGCATCGCCCACGGTCGGCTTCATGCGACCACTCCAACCATAGCGGTCAACAATATCTTGCTCTTGCTCATGGAATGAAGCGACCTGAATATCCTTAGTATCAAGCGCATGCGAAACCGCCGTCGCTAACTGCACCCATTCTTCTTTTGACAATGTCTTCATCCGATCGCGCAATTTTTCTGACAAGTCGGCGATAAATTTTTTCGGCGTATTATTTTCTTTGTCATACTCAAGCTCAACTGATTTCTGTGTTTCGAGCATGAAATTCGAAGCATCAATCGTCTTGCCATATTCTGGCATCGCAATCGGACCGGTAACACGCAAGACATCCTCCATGAATGTCGCATTCACAGCGACCACGCCATCAATCGTTGGCTGACCAGCCTTACTCCAGAACCAACGCAAAGTTTGCGCGCTCTTCAAGAAATCTGGAAACCAATTTGCATCCTGAAATTGCCACTGTGCATTAATAAGCTGCAATGGTTTTGGAGATTGAAGACGTGTCGTCAACTGCCCCTTCAAATCATACGTGCCTCCATGCGGGACATGAATATCGCGCAAATTCCCTTTATCAAAGGTGACCTCGGCCAAAGAACCCATGAATCCGCCCGTTGGACGCAATTCTGTTGGGTTTTGAAAAACCAACAAATACTTTCTCAGGCCCTCTTTTCCAACCATGACCGACATCACATCTGACAAAGCAGCAACTTCTTGCAAAGCCTGTGATGATTTTTCAAGTTGAGGCAAGAGCTGCTTCAATTGCGTCCGCTGTGGCTCAGGCACACTCTCAATTTCGATCGTCGCCGCAGCTTTGCGCGCATCAGATAAAAGCAATAAAGCGCTGCGCGTATATGCTCCTAATACATCAAAACGTTCATCCAAACGACGCTGCGGATCGCTATACGCTTTTTCATATCCTAAAGCTAATAAGCGCGCGGCTTCACTCGACTTATCTCCGATCTCAAGCAAAGCACGGGCACTGCGATATTGCTTAGGCATGACCGATGCTGCTCCTAAAGCCAAGGCTCCAGCTTGTGAAAGCAGGGCATCTGCTTCACGAAACTTACTCGAAGCTCCACGCAAAGCTTCAACCGAAGCTGGCGTCCCCGGGTCTTGTCGAATGGATTGCAATTCGGCCACAGCCGCCTTTCCTTCTTCAATCACTTCATCCCCATGACTCGAAGCTACGCGATACAAAGCCACCGCCTGTGCCGGCAATGTCACCACAAAGGCTAAAACCGCAAAGCCAGCTAAAGCGCGAGCAAAAGAAAGACGCGGCAAACCAATAAGCGGAGCACCGATCGCCTCTTCTTCCATCTGTTCAACTTCTTCAACAAAGTGCTGCTCAGCGCGACGCGTACGTCTAAACAAACTCACAACCGATGTCCGCATCGAACCAAAGGTATGCGACAAAACCGTCAAAAACCCATGCGATTCACGATAAGCTTGATCAAAACTCTCTGAGGTAAACTGTTCCGCATAGGAAACCGGATGCGCATGTCCGGTCTCAACCGACACATCACGCGAAACCGTGGCATACACCTGAACCGGCATGCTCGCTACCTCGGGTAAATCAGATTCCAAAGCATCTTGTACTGAAACTCGCTCTTCTTCTTTCGTTGCCTCTTCAGACAAAAGAACATGATGCAAAGAAACCACGTACTTACTACTCGAATGCGGCTGTCGCGCAATCGAAATCGATTGCTCTCGATCCCCTTCTGCACCCTGGGTCGCAAACGCCACGGATTCTTGAACAAGATCCGCCAATGGATCTTCAACTAAACGAAATGTTTTTTCTTGATATTCAATTTGCGTATGCTGAATCTCAACTCTTTTCTGAACACGCTTACGAGGACCAATGGCTGACATCATGGTCACGCCATCACGCTCAATCACACGCTCAAGTTGTGACTCAAGCGCGCTCGAAAAATCACCAGACTCGGGTGACTTTCGTCGAAATGACGATGATAAAGCTTCCTCCATGCAAGGTGTAAAACCTTACGCATCCATCAAAGCTGAAATGACTCGTTGCGCTGCTTCTGGCCAACGATGTCGCAAGGCGAGTTTCTTGGCTACATCATGCGCTTGTTTTCGAGCTTGATCAGGATCTGCGACCAGGTTCCGTACAGCCAGAAGTATAGCATCCTTTACCCCATCCCGGAAGAAAAAAGCCCCATCCTGACCCAAGACTTCGATCAAAGCTGGAATCTCCCGTGCAATCACCGGACAACCAACAGCCAAAGCTTCAAGCGGGGGCAATCCAAAACCCTCAAACCGCGACGGATACAGCAAGCCAATCGCCTGCACATACAATTTCGCAAGCTCTTCATCCTCAACTTTACCCAAAAACCGAATTCCACTCAGATTCCTTTCTTTTACGAGCGACATCAAACGCTGCATAAACACATCCTGCTCACCCACAATCCACCACTCCAATTCAGGAAACTCTTTTCGAATCGACGGCCAAGCATCTACAACTTCTCCCAATGCCTTATGTGGATAAGCCGACCCCACCGACAACAAAAACCTCTGAGAATTGCGCACAGAGAGCTGTGTAGACTGGATCTTCCCCATCCCCTCCCCTGTCACTCGAATTTTTGAAATAAAACCAGGAAAAAAAGCAGCAATATCATCCTTGACTGCTTGGGTCGGCGTTAAAATCGCTCGCGAAGACCGAATCGCATGTGCCACTACCAACCGATGCGCCATCCGTTTGAACCAAGCCACGAATGGATGTCTCAAACTTGCTTTTGCACTCTCTGGCGCATGGAATAACAACAAATCATGGACAAAAACGACGAATGGATCCGGCATCCCAAAATACGGCACATTCCAATGCGGAATAAAATATCGATCCGCCCGAATCCGTCGAAAAATACCCGAAAGGTATATTTGCTCCTTCCATCCATACCACGGAATATCCGCCACCACCGTTTCAACACATGGATGCGATACAAAAGGATGCGCTGAACTGCGTACCACTAAAACATATCGATGCTGCGGAGCGACTTCAAGCAAAGCTTCAATTAATTCTTCAATAAAGCGCCCGATCCCTCGAGTCACCCCAGCTCCCATCATGCGAGCATCAATACAAATCCGCATGCTACTTTTTTTCCTCGTCCTTTTTACCCCACTGCCAACGAGGCTTCTCCCCTGTTAACCAGGTGACTACAAGTAAAGCAACAACCAGGATAACCGTCGAAGGAATATAACTGCGCAAAAAATCTTCACCAGAAGCTAAGGTACTTTGCTTGATCCAAATATAATTCCAAATGATCAAACAGACCCAAACCGCAATAATCACCCATCCCTGCCAGGTTGATGGAGTCCAGCCATACCCATACGTTTTACGCACAAACCAAATAGGTCG
>CAYRRZ010000014.1:8774-25033 GCA_964426815.1 uncultured Gammaproteobacteria bacterium
ACAAAACATCCTTCGTAATGAAGGATGTTTTGATGGTCGGGCTGGTGAGACTCGAACTCACGACCCTCTGCTCCCAAAGCAGATGCGCTAGCCAACTGCGCTACAGCCCGATGATTTTCTTTGGAGCGGGTAGAGGGAATCGAACCCTCCTCTCAACCTTGGAAGGGTCGCATAATAGCCACTATACGATACCCGCATGTTTTATTCCCTTGTCCCACTCTTCCGCAAACAAACAGATATCCCGCTTGTTTTGTGGCCGCATCGTACCTAAACGGAGCAAGAATGACAAGTGTCTCCTACGGAGCCGACGTTTTTGGCGAAAAAGCGCACCATTTAGCCACAGGACAGCGCCAACACTGCGGCTTACCCGGACGGCAGACATCTCGCCCAAATTGAACAAATGTCCGATTAACCTCTCCCCAAAGAGCTCGAGGAATCGCTTGTTTGAGCTCCTCCTCAACCCGCTCTGCCGTCTTCCCCTCTGCCCAACCCAAGCGATGCGCAATCCGAAACACATGTGTATCAACCGCCATTGCCGGAATGCCGTAGCCATACCACAAAACACAACTCGCCGTTTTACGACCAACACCAGGCAATCGAACAAGTTCATCCAAAGTCTTCGGAACCTCCCCCTTAAACTCATCTAAAAGCATGCGTGCCAAAGCCTTAATCGCCTTTGCTTTATTTCGATACAAACCAATACTCGAAATCAACTTTGCAATTTCTGACTCCTTCGCATCCGCCAGCTGAGACAATGTCGGAAACGCTTTGCGTAAACCGGGATACACTTTCAAAACCTGAACATCCGTTGTTCGCGCTGAAAGTAAAGTCGCGATCAAGGTATGTTCCGGATTCCCCATATCAACCATTCCCTTTTCGGTATAGGTTTTTTGAAGTGTTTCAACAACACGTTTTGCTTGCGGATGCGGCATACATTATTTTTGACACCGATGACAAAAATGCGTCCCTCGTTGATTAAGGACAATCTTTGAAATCGGTTGTGCGCAATGACGACACGCTTCGCCCTCTCGTCCATAGACACGCAAAAAATCTAAAAACCCACCCTTCTCACCACGCGTATCTACATAATCATTTGCACTCGTTCCCTGCTGCGCCACCGACTCCGCCAAAATTTCTTTAACCTGTTGCGCGAGAAGCAAACGTTCTGACGCGGATATCTTTCCTAAAATACGCGTCGGTAAAATCCCTGCACGATGCAAAGCTTCATCCGCATAAATATTTCCAATCCCCGCTATAACCTGTTGATTCAATAAAGCTGCTTTTACTTTTCTTGTTTTTGGAAGTTCCAAACGCTCAGCCAATTTCTCCGCTGAAGTGATGAGCGGCTCTGGACCATGTCCCGACACAACTTCATCACGCCCTGCAGCCGTAAGCATTTTTACAAATCCAAACTTACGCACATCCGACCACATCACATATTGCATCCCAAACTTCGGATGTTTCACGACAAACAATATACGATCGTGTTTTTGCGCGGCCGCATTCGCTTCGACAAAGACAAAACGACCCGTCATTTTTAAATGCGCAGCCATGGCCGATCCATCCGCAAAATCCCACAGCAATAATTTAGCACGACGATCAATCTTCAAAATCCGCTTTCCAACAAGCGCCTGGATAAACTTTTTTCCGCTTGGAAATTCTCTCCCCGTTTGAAAAATCTGAACGGATACAATTTCAGCTCCCTGTAAACGCTCATCTAATTGCCGTCGAACCGTTTCAACTTCTGGAAGTTCAGGCATATCTTTCCTTCCTCCAAAAGAATTAAATCAACGCACGTCCAGTCATTTCTGGCGGCTGCGGAACTTCTAATAATTTTAAAACTGTAGGTGCAATATCCGCGAGCATCCCAACCGGTGTCGTCAATGAAAGATCACCACCACTCACATCACCCGATGGCGCACGTACGCCCTCGAAACGTTTACCAATAATCAAAAAAGGAACCGGATTAGTCGAATGTTCTTTATCCATGTCACCCGTCATCAAGTTTTTTACCTCTTCCGCATTGCCATGATCAGCCGTAACCAAACAAACGCCATCAACAGCTAAAGCCGCATCAATAATCATTCCCATGGCTTGATCAACAGTTTCATTTGCTTTAACCGTGGCCGCTTCATCACCTGTGTGACCAACCATGTCCGCATTCGCAAAATTCAAAATAATCAAATCATAACTTCCTTTTGCAATTTCTTGCACCACCCGTTCTGCGATTTGAATTGCCGACATTTCGGGCGCCTTGTCATAGGTCGAAACTCGCGGACTTGGAATAATCACTCGATCTTCACCCGGAAACTCTTCTTCAATCATGCCATTCATAAAGAATGTCACATGGGCATATTTTTCCGTTTCCGCAATATGCAATTGTTTCAAACCCGCATCTGACACCACCTTCGCTAAACAATTCGTTAATAGCTGTGGCGGATATGCCACCGTCACCGGCAAATCTTTTTCATACTCCGTAAATGTCACAAAAAACACATCGGACAAATACTCGCGTGGAAATTTTTCAAAATGCGGCAAGACAAAAGCCTTGGCAATTTCGCGAGCACGATCAGGGCGAAAATTAAAGAAAATCACCGAATCACCTGCTTTAATTGTCGCCACCGGTTTGCCGCTCTTGGTGATAACGGTTGGCGGAATTTGTTCATCGTAGATTTTTTGATCGTAAAAATGTTGAATGGCATCAACCCCTGAAGTCGCCGTCACCTCAGCTGCTCCAAGCACCATGGCATCATATGCCTTCTGAATCCGATCCCAACGATTATCACGATCCATTGCCCAATAACGTCCTGCGATAGTGGCCAACTTTCCCGTCTTCAATTCCTTCATCTTCGCCTCAAGATCTCCAATAAAACTAATACCGCTATTATAAATCGCATCGCGACCATCAAGAAAAGCGTGAACAAATACCCGATCGAATTTTTGTCTTTTACACAATTCAAGCAAAGCCGCACAATGCGCATCACTTGCATGGACATTTCCAGGTGAAACCAAGCCCATCAAATGAACCGCGCCACCTGTTTTTTGGGCATGCGCCAAAGCCTCAAGAAAAGCCTTATTTTGATAAAACTCCCCATTCTCAATCGAGAAAGTAATACGCGGCAAACTTTGAAAAAAAATGCGTCCGGCTCCGATGGTCAAATGACCCACCTCAGAATTCCCCATTTCGCCCCAAGATAAGCCAACGGCTGACCCAGAAGCCAAAACCGTCATCGCTGGATAGGTCTGAATTGCATGCTGAAAACGAGGCATTTTTGCATGCGTTACGGCATTTCCTTCGGCATCTGGCGCAATACCAAAGCCATCTAAGACCATTAAAACGACCGGTTTCGGTTTAGCCATATTTCTGTATCACCATGGATTTCCAGGATACCTGTTCGGAGCGTCCGGAGCAAGCCATTCTGAAGCCAAAAAACGTAAAGCTATATCTTGACAAAAAACGAATTCCATGGTATGTCTTAAACCTCCTCGTATGTCCTAAAAAAGACTGAGGATCGATCTTTCCCCCATTTTGCCCAAAGGAGCCCAGTGATCAAACCGATTAAGCCCCCGACCTCTCCCATACACGACCGCCCGCCCCCGGAAGAACCGGAACCTGCGGTGTCTAACAATGTCGTCCAGCTTCATGCAGGAGCGACACCGTCTTTCTCCCCTTTGCCGCCGCAGGTGGAAACACCGCCGGACAGCGGAAGCAGAACGGTTTCTACGCCTGCACCAGCACCTGCGCCTACGCCTGCGGCTGAACAAGGGGCGACCGAGCCTCCAAACCTGAGCGACTCCGCGAAGAGGCGCCTGGAGCTGCAGAAGCAGCTAGACGCTGATCTCAAGGAGGCGAAGGAACGTGCCAAAAAGCGCGATTCAAGCACCGGCCAAACCATGATCTCGCCACAAGCGTCACCCAAACCCGCTGCTGCCCCTGCCCCCGCCCCTGTCCCGCCGTCGCAAAACGCAGCCGAAAGACTCGTCCGAGACGAGGCAGAACTGATGGGAGCGAGTCGAACCAGCGAACAAAGCGCCCTACGCAGAAGCAGGCGCCGCTGGTTTGCCGCGATCCTGGTGGCACTGATCAGCACCTTCATCGGCGTCATCGTCTACAGTGGTCGCGATTCGATCTCGGCCTCGATGGAAGGGCTCCTCGCTTCTGCGAGTAGCACCGCGCCCAATGCAAGCGCCTCGGTTGCGACGCCGAGCGCAAAGCCCACGGCGACAGCAAAGCCGACAACAAGTACCGCACCCGCGGCACCCATGAGCTCCAGCTGTGTCCCCGTGACGCAAGCTTGGGTCGATGCCCAACCCTGGGCAGCAGGTCGATCAAACAACGACATCAATAAGTTTTCTACCCGCAACTGGCCCAAGAGCCTGAACTGCGGAAAAGAAGATCGCTTGATGAGATGGGTCGACGCCAAAAACGTCGACATATCGAACTGCTGCCAATGAGCAGCTATCTCAGCGGCCACATCCCCTCCTTGGATGCGGCCGCTTTTTGTTTAGGTATCATCCTCCTCAACTTCAACTTCTTCGTCTAAAACATCATCAACCACTTTCTTCTTTTTCTTCTTTTTATTTTTATGCTTTTGCTTATACTTTTCTAAAGCCGTTTTTGCCGTTTTATCAACCGTAAAAAATCCAGGTGGGGGCATTTTTGATATTGCAATCAATACCGCAGCATTATCATTCTCTGCGGCAGAATTCTTCCAAATGCGCCCACATTTTATGCAACGCTGCTGAATGATCGTTCCCTTTGGTCGAATCTCAATACCAATCGGCTCCATCATCCCTCCACAACTTTCAGCACGATCACCCGGCTCAATATCAACATGCATACTCCACAAACACTGCGGGCAATGATTCGTGTATCCATTTCCTTTCACAAAAGCCCCACAATGAGCGCAGGTAAAGTCTTCAGCTTGTCGAATAAAAGCCATATTCACTTAACCCGAAACCGCTTCCAAACGAGGAAACAATGGTGGAGCGAGGCCGATTTTTTGCCCAACTTGAATTCCTCCCCACAAAGACACTTCGTCATAACTCATCTGCGAACGATCGCCCGTCACGCCAAGCACATCCAAAATCTTATCCGATGTCTCCGGCATAAATGGTCGAATCATCCACGCAATCTGCCGAATCGATTCAAGCCAATTATATAAGTGATCCGCTAAATGATCGGTCTTTCCTTCCTTTGCTAATGTCCAAGGTTTTTGAATATCAATATCTTGATTCAAATCCTGCATCGCTTTCCACGCAGCTTCAAGCGCACGATCAAATTGAACATGATCCATGGCATATCGATAAGCGGTCCAGTGACCACTCATATCACCCTGAGCTTGGCGAATAATTTCTCCCCCAAAATATTTTTGCAACATGCTCGTCGTGCGATTAACCAAGTTGCCAAAATTATTTGCCAAATCCGCATTATAGCGCTCACGAAAACGCGCATCAGAATAATCACCATCGCTTGAGAACACGAATTCGCGTGCCAACAAAAAGCGCATTCCATCCAAACCAAAAGTCTGACGCAAATATTCAGGCGCAATGACATTCCCCAAGGACTTCGACATTTTTTGCCCATCAACCGTAATCCATCCATGCACCGCAAAACGTGTTGGAGGCTGAATATCCGCCGCCATACACATCGCAACCCACAAAATAGAATGAAAGCGATTAATCTCTTGACCCAAAACATGCGTCACATTTCCCCACCACTTCATCCACTCAGCCTCATCAACCGAACCAAAACCAGAACCAGTCAAATAATTTACCAAGGCATCAAACCAGACATAAATCACCTGGGTATCATCGCCAGGCACGGGCAACCCCCAAGACAAGCGCTCCTTTGAACGCGAAATACTCATGTCTTCAAGACCACCCTCAACCAAACGCTTCATCTCATTATAGCGAGATTCCGGCACCACATATTCTGGACGCTCCGCATACCAAGCCAATAATTTTTCTTGAAATGCAGACAATTTGAAAAAGTAATTTTCTTCTTCAATATATTCTGGTTTTACTTTGTGATCTGGACACATCCCGTCTACCAAATCTTTTTCTGTTTTGAACTGCTCGCAGCCAACACAATACAAACCACCATAGCGTTTTTTATATATCCATCCATTTGCTTCAACACGTTTCCAAAAAGTCTCAACCGCACGCGCATGACGCTCTTCTGTCGTTCGAATAAAATCCGTATTCGACATTCCAACAAGCTGCGCCATATCACGTACGGTTTGCGAAATTTCATCGACAAAAACCGTTACCGATTTTCCCTGTTCAAACGCCTTGTTCGCGATTTTCTGCCCATGCTCATCTGTGCCCGTCAAAAAACGAACCTCATTTCCCAACAAACGCTGATACCGGGCCATGATATCCGCATAGATAAACAACAATGCATGCCCAATATGAGGCGGAGCATTTACATACGGAATAGCCGTCGTAAGATAGGAAGCTTGTTGTTGCATAAAGATTACGGAATAAAACTTGTTGGATACTGATAACCCGGCTTGCGACCATTGGTTGGTTGAAGCGCTGGATCAAGACCAATCGTAAAGGTCAAACTTCCTTTTACCGTTGTGCCAGATTCGGTATAGGCACAAACAGCGTCAACTGAACCCGTTCCCTGTAAGTGTTGAAATGTATTTCCAGAAATCATCGCCAAGCGTGCATTGGTCGTACTCCAAACACATTGATATGTAACTGATTTTGTCGTGCCATCTGCATAGACAGCTAGGGCATCAAGCGGCGCACGCTGACCAGTCGTCAATTGCGTTGAGCCACCCGTCGAAACACGAACACCACTCAATTTCTTTTCTCCTGCTGCGTCGGTAATCACCAACGTTTGCGTATCGCTCAATGTCCGACCGTCCACTGTATACGAACCAGTAACAGCAACACGTCCGACTTTTCTTGGAAGCACGCTTGCGCCACGAGCATCAGCAATTGCTAAATCACTCACATTAAAGACGGACTTTGAAGAAATGTCTTCTGTCTTTCCATCAGCACAAGCTTTAATAAGCACCAAACCAGCTGTCTCCGACAATGAAATGGTCGATGGCTTAATAAATAAGCTCACGCGCGGCGATGCGCACACCGCGGTTGTTGGAGGCGTATTTACTGGAGTCGTCGTACCTGTACCTGGCTTGGTTCCGGTTCCTGTCGTTGTTGGACGAGTTGGAACTTCGCCAGGAGTCGAGCTCGTAGTTGTCGAGTTTGTTGGCTCAATTGGTGCTGGAGGAATAACAACTTCATTTGCAGAACCAATTTCACGCAAACGTTCACGCAATGCATCGGCCTTACTCGCAAGCTTAGACATGTCATCCGAAGTCAAACCATCGCGCGAGCCCTGTTGCCAATCATCTACTTCACGGCGCAACTTCTCCGCATCACTTTCACGCGAAGCATCCACCGGACGCGCCAAGAGCTCATCGATCTTGTCATCAATATTCAAAGCTAAAACATAGCGACGACCAACAGCGGTTTCACCGAGCGCCTGCTCACGCAAACGCCACATTGTATCGCGCACCGAACGACCCTGTGACTGCGCAGGATCTGACAATAAAGACAAATCGCGAACACGTGAAAGATATGCCTGCCAAGCTGCTGGAGATTTGCGAGCTCGCTCAAGCAAGGCCGCAAATGCCGCAGTCTTACTACTCTCATCTTGCGCCTGAGCAGCCTCAGCTAAACGACGAGCGGCATAGGCAGAAGCTAAATCATCGGCATCTTTTTCAGGAGCCGTTGCTAAATGCAATTGTTCTGACAAAGCTCGCAACCACGCTGGACCCTTGCCCTGCATTCGTTTCAAACGTTCATCTGCCGCGCGACGCATTTCTTGATCATAGGTTTGATCTTTTGCGCGCTGTTCAGTAACCCAAGAATCTTGCTCCGTCAGATTACGGATAATTTCTGGAGAACCATCTTTCGCGAAACGACCCCAACGACCCTCACGCACCAAACTTCCAACCTTGCCATCAAGCGAACCGATATTCACCACCGATTCGGTCACAGCTGTTTCAAGACCACTCGCATCCGCACCGACTCCAAAAGCCGTACCGCGAACCGTAGCTACAACGGTATCTGTCCGAACTTGAATATCACTCTGCACATCCAACAACTTATACATGCGATTCCACACCTTTCCAGAAGCTAAACGCATCTTCACCGAAGCATTCGTCAAAGCACCTGCTTCTGGCAAAGCCTCAATCTGTAATTCGGTTTTTGGATCTACACGTGTGATTCCGCGATCACCCCAATGAATTTCCGCCTTACCTGATTCCATTGTACGCAAGCTATCACCGACCGCGACATTGGTTGAAGCCGTCAACGTCTTCCACGCATCACTTCCGGTGGACCGAATTTCAACCGTGCCCTGAACAACATCAACACGAATCGGCGGCACGCCCTCAGAAGCCATTACGACACCCAAAGACCAAAACCAGACACTAAAGGCGCAAAACAGGACGACAAACACAATCGCCCCAAGGATAACGGGTTTTTTCATATTACCTCTATTTAAGCCTATTTAGGCGTTTTTGGCAATCAAAAACCTTACACCTCGGTCTTCGCAATCTTCATCACCATATGAGCCTGAACTTCGGTCATTGGACACACCGATAAACGCGAATGGCTCACGAGCGGCATTACCGATAAACCATGGGTATTACGCATTTCGTCCAAGCTTACCGGCCGCTGACAAGACTTAATCGCCTCAACCTGAACCGCCGACCAATCCCCGCTCGTTGCCGTTGAATCAGCAAAAGCTTCCTTCACAATCCGACCAATCCCAACAATCATCTTTTCTTCTCCAGAATGATAGATAAAAACAATATCCCCTTTTTTCATCTCACGCAGATTATTCCGCGCCTGAAAATTACGTACCCCCGTCCATTCAGTTTGGCGGTCACGTTCAAGCATTTCATAGGAATAGACACCCGGTTCGGTTTTGAGAATCCAATAGGCCATAGTCAGAAAACGATAGCACATCATGCTACTCTATTCCCATATGCCCCCTCTCCATGAACAACACTGCGTACCCTGCGAAGGCGGGGTTCCCGCGCTTCAAAAACCAGAAGCTCTCAAATTAGCCGCAGAAGTAAATGACTGGACCTTGGCCGCGGACAATACATCAATTTCAAAAGAATATACTTTTGAGGACTTTAAACAAGCACTCATCTTCATCAATAAAGTCGGCGAAGTTGCCGAAGGCGAAAACCATCATCCCGACATTCACTGGTGGTGGAACAAGGTTCAACTCATCTCAACCACACATGCCATCGGTGGCCTTTCGAACAATGACTTCATCTTGGCCTCCAAGATCAACCGGATAAACCTGTAATAAACCGCCGGAGTGCGCGTTACAGAAGGCAAATATCCACACTATATGACCAACACCACTAAAGTAGTCAGTCTCATCGGGCTGATTCTCATTCTCGGAGGCGGCTTCTATCTCTATTCAAACCAATCCCCAAAGCCAACAATAAAAACAGATCTCCCAACGGGCTCGGTACCAAAAACACCCCCAAATAAACAAACCACTGACAAAGCAATCGCCGCAATCAACCAAAACGAAAAAACAGGAACGGAAACAAAAACCAACCCAGAGATCACCCTCCCCATAATCGACGACACCTGGAAAACCTATACCAATAAATCCGGCGAGTTTAGCTTCCAATGGCCAACCAAGGGTCGCTATGCCCCAAAGTGGGACAGCAGCTTCGCCGACACCGACCCATGCACTGAAGGTGAAACCAAAGTCTTAAATGGCAATACCTTCTGTCATCAGATGTCTGCCTTTCGCAGCGACAATCTCATCTTAACCCATATCTATACGATTCCTTTCGGAAAAAAATTCATCGTCATGAGTTTTTCAAAAGAAGCGGCTCAAGCCGGATTCGATGAAGCCACCTTTGACGCTCATCTCGACCAAATCATGTCGACCTTTAGCTTTACGAAGAACAAGTTACAATAAAAAACTGCCCCAAAGGGCAGTTTTTTATTCCCTCCCGTATTGACAAGAACCTCAATCCATGGAACATTCTCGCAACTTAAACTCAGGCGCACTTTTCTTAAAAACCCAAGACCGAGGATTAGACCATGAACCTTCGACACCTCGTCGCATCCGTCCTGCTCACAGCGGGAATCGGTAGCAGTAGCTGTCAACCTCAGCCGCCTCCGGTGCATGGCGGCGCCACCCGCAAAACGAATCCGCGGGAATCGACCGCCTTCATCCAAGTTCGACCGCCGGAGCAACTGCGGAGACTGTTTCAAAAGGTCTCCACGATCCCAAACCTGGATCCAGATGTCCGTGACGTCTTTCTCGGCTTCGCCTCCAGAGAGGTGAGCGGAAGCGGTTTCGCGGTGGCGAGCGGCTCCAAGGGAACTCGCATCGTCACCAACCGTCATGTGGTTGATGAGGGCGAGAAAGTCTCGATTTCCTTCGATGGAGGCACGTCCACCACCGAAGGCGAGATTGTCTACATCGACTCCGATGTCGACCTTGCCGTGATTCAAATCCGGTCTCAAATCCCAACTCTCGACCTTCTGACCGAACAGCCTGAAGACCTCCAAGAGGTTCATGCGCTCGGCTTTCCAGGACTCGCGGGTCACGGATCCTATCAAGCAACGCGAGGCGAAGTCTCAAACAATTGCTTGAAAGAAGCCGACTTCGAACGTGGTGGCAGCAAACGCTGCTTCATTCAACACACGGCTCCCATCGACCCCGGCAGCAGCGGCGGCCCGCTTCTCATGAAGCAACAAGTCGTCGGCGTCAATACCTTGGTCATTCGAGGAAGGCAAGGCGTAAACCTCGCGATCCCTTCCAGCGAAGTCGTGACCGTCCTAAAGAAAACGGACGATGTTCTCAAGCGTCAAAAAGATGCGGACTGGATGTCCAAACAACTCCAGCGCTCATGCGACAGGTTCATGCACGAAATGTCATCAGGCAGTCCAAATCTGGATCGCCTGGTGCCCCTCATTTCAAATGAACTCATCCTGCGTAAGGGCTTGCCGGCGCTGGGCATGGTGCAAAATCCACTCGTGATGGAGGTCTTCGCAAAAGATCCGTACACGGGCATGCAACTGAGCCTCTTGCTCTTCCTCCAGGAAGCGATTGGTGCGCTCAAGGGCGTTGCGAGTAGCGAACACTGCGCCAACATCAATCCGTCTGACGAGGTCACCGATCCAGACAAAGACGTCAGGATCACGATCGACTTTCGCAGCGGAAAGCACAGCGAGTTCAGCTGGCGATTCGACCGCGGCAGCTGGCGTCTCTCTGACTTCTGAACAAAACCCCGATCCATCTGGACCGGGGCTTTTTTGTTGAAATACTTTTCTACATTTAGTTCATGTCCTGCAATGGCAAGCCACCCATATAATCAATCTTCCCAATCGCTGCACCATGCTTACGCAAGATTGCATACGCCGTCGTCACATGGAAAAAGAAATTTGGAAGCGCATATTCACGAGCATAGTCCAAACCCGTCATAAACTTGCCTGGAAAATACGGCAATGTCGCCTGACGTGTTTCTGCACCTTCAAATGAGGCTTCGGTGATTGTTGCGAGATAGGCCAAGGTCTTGGCGATACGAGCGCGCAATTCTTCCAAAGACTTTTCATCATCAGCATGCGAAGGAATTTCGGTTCCAGACAAACGGGCTGCAGCACCCTTTGCATTATCACAAGCAATTTGCACCTGCTTCACAAACGGAAACATGTCTGGCGCCAAGCGCTCTTCGAGCAAAGCGGCTTCATTCAACCCTTTTTCAGCCACATATGACTGAGCCTTAACCAACACGCCATCCAAAGCCTTCAGAGACTTTGTAAAAATCGGCATGGTGAATTGATAGATCGGATTCATAAAATAGGAATAGTATGATTAAGATGATAGTGATACCACTCAAGAGCATTTCTGGCCAGACAAACAACCTAACACAAAACAAAAAACGCCTTTTTAAGGCGTTTTTTGAAGTCAGAGAAATTATCTCACAGAACCAACGGCGCCTTCAAATGAACGCATACCTGGACGACCGCCCATCATGCCTCCACCGCGCTTTTCACCCATCCCACGACCTCCCCCAAACGGAGTCGTGAATTGCTCTGGGATATTGTTGTCCTTAGCCCACTGCTTCAACGCATCAATCTGCGTTTTCATTGCAGCCTGTCTTTCCGCTGGAGTTTTATCCTTCAGAGCTTCCATCGCTGTTTTCAATTCCGTACGCTTTGCAATAATCTTGTCCTCTTGGTCTTGCGTAAGTTTTCCATCCTTCACGGCCTGGTCAAGCATCGCCTTTTGTTGTTCAAGATGTTTTGCCTGCATTTCTTGTTGCATCTGCGCATGCTGTGCATCAAATACTTGCTGCACCTCATTCGAATTCAGATGAAACTTTTCAGAAATCGCGGTGACCAAATTACTCATTGGGTTCACCCGATCTGTTTTGGGAGCAGCGTACAAAACACCAACTCCCATCGTCACCACACCCGCTACACTCGCGGCAGCAATGGCAATTTTTTTCATTGATTTCATAGGTTGTATTGGTCGGAAAAATACCCGTTCTCTTCATCTTTGATCAGAAGAAAAAGAAAACGCTGTATTTCTATAAAGAATGAAACATTCCTTCACGGGCTAGCCACCAGATCGAGAGTGACGAGTAATTGGAACAACCCAGAAGCACGCCTCCAGACTGACCAATCGGTTCGCATGCTGCTGTGACGCAGTTCATTGCTTCTCGATCGTAAATCTAGCGTAACAGATACCGCATGAAGGAATCATGAAGCGCTCTCCAACGGCAAAAAGACTGTAATTCGCGTGCCTTTTCCTAGTTCACTCTGTATTTCAAGTGTCCCCTTCATTCGTTCAAGATGTGCGCGAACGATCGAAAGTCCAAGACCGCTCCCACCAGTTTGTCTCGATCGGCTTTTATCAACCCGATAAAAACGCTCAAAAATCTGATCCAGATCTGATGCAGAAATTCCAATACCCGTATCCACAATCGTAATTCGCACACGCTTTGCTTCAGTCGCAATCGAAATCTGAACTTGCCCCTGAGGCACATTGTAGATAATCGCATTCTGAATCAAATTCCGTAGGGTTTGCAGCAGCATATCCTCATTCGCGAATACATAAGCAGATTCAACCGAAGACGATTCTATCGCAAGCTGAACCAATTTAGCCTCAGCGACCGATTGCAAACTTTTCACAAGTGATCGCACAAACGCAACCACATCCACCTTGATCAAACCTAGGTTCGGCATTTCACTTTCATCCGAACGCGACAAAGCTAATACATCACTCACCAAACGGCTCATGTGATGCACCTCTTCTAAATTACTCTGTCTTTGTTCACGCGCCTGCGGGGCAAGGTCTGAACGATGCAATTCATTTTCTAAATCCGTCTGTAGGATTGCCAATGGTGTGCGCAATTCATGCGAGGCATCACCCAAAAAGCGCTGTTGTCTTTCATATGCTTGTTGAATCGGCGCCAAAGTTATCCCAGCCAAAAAATAACTAAATGCCCCGCCGGCAAATAACAAAATTCCATTGACTAAAAATAACGAATACATCAAATCAGCCCGTAACTCATCCGAGCTTGGGGGAATAATTCCTTCTGGCAAAATCAAAGGCGCACGCGGACGAAAGCGCTCAAAACGTCTTTCTAAACGCGAAGAAAAAGCCGAGTAAATACTACTACTCGAAAGCGTTAATAAAATGGCCAAAATAGCCACGTACATGAATGTCAGCTTTGCACGCGCCGTCGAAAAACGGCCACTAAGTAAGCCGATATCCTTTTCCCCAAACAGTTTTAAGCCGTTTTGCATAAGCGACAGGTAATTTTTTACGGAGGTTCTTCAGATGAACATCTACCACATTACTAAAGGAATCGTAAAACCGATCCCACACATGACTCAAAATATCCTCACGTGTCACCACCTCCCCTTTATGCCGAAGAAAAAATTCAAGCAAACCATATTCAAGCAAAGTCAATGAAATCTCCTTGCCCGCAATACTCACTTTTTGCGAACGCGTGTCTAATTGAAGCGCATCCAATTCAAGCACATCATATGTCACAATCGGCTGCCGTCTTTGCAAAGCACGAAGACGAGCAACGAGTTCATCAAAAGAAAACGGCTTAACAAGATAATCATCCGCGCCAATATCGAGACCTGTAATTTTTTCTTGTGTTGAATCTTTTGCAGTTAAAAACAATATCGGAACATGCATACCTGCCGCGCGTAAATTGCGGCACACATCCAACCCATTCCGCTTTGGCATCATGATATCGAGCAGAACCACATCATAAGAATTCATGCGCGCCAAGCGCTCCCCTTCTTCTCCATCAAAAGCAAAATCAACCGTGTACCCACGTTGCTTTAATCCCTGTACCAAACCCGCATTCAATTTTGGCTCATCTTCAACCACCAGGATTTTCATAGATAAACTATAGCCCAACAATCATGAAAAGAGTATGAAGAAACCATTGACAAAAAGCCAAATATATAGTATCTAAATCCATCAATGATTTCCGCTCAAACATTACCGCATCCCCTCACAAACAAGACCCCTAGAAGACCCTTCAAACGTACAAAAGCTGTACCCGTAGGATCAAAGAATCTTCCATAAGACTCTAAGGTATTTCCAGAATACGACTTAATCAATTCATTGAGTTGTATTCCGGAGGGACCTTGATAGGCCCCTTCATGAAGGAGGAATGAATGTCAGAGACAATTATTCGCGAGCGTATCATCGAGATGGACTGGGTTTGCCGTTTCTGCAAGCACCGCAATCCGGGGCTCGCCGGAGAGGGCGAAGGCATGACATGCAAACACTGCGGCCATATCAAGGACGCAGAAGAGTACCTCATGCCGGACGACACCACAGCCGCACCCACCGTCACCGATAAGCGCCTTCTTGAGTTCGCCAATGCAGGCGAAAACTGGAAGTGCTCCAAGTGCGGAACGGATACGCGCGCATCCAAGGATGAATGCCAAAACTGCGGCGCCAATCGCTATGGCAAGATAAACGATGGTCGTGAAGAGGAAGACGATGGTCAGGAAGAGGACCAAACCACCTCCCCCACGCCACCGACTACGTCTGGCTACAAAGCGCCAGCTACCCTTCATCCACCCGCTCATTCCAAAAACGATGCGGAGGCTGATCTTCAAACCATACAAGCCATTCGTGATGGTGCCGATCAGAGCACAAAGATCATCGGCGGCGTAATCGTCATCATGACCATCCTGATGATGGGAATCTTCGTGTGGCTCCTCATACCACATAAGACGACCGCCATCGTAAGTGCCGTATCCTGGCACTACATCGAACAGCTCGAACAACGCAGCATCAAGCATGGTTCAGGGTGGGGCCACCCGGACAATTCCTTTAACGTGTCCTGTGTGACGCGACAAAAAGGAACCAAAGATTGCAATCCTCACGAATGCCATTGCCACGATGTGCCATACGACTGTCGTTGCACCGGTGGGGACACATACCCGTGCAATCCGCGCCCCGTTCCCTATGACTGCCGCTGCACCGGCGGAGAAACATACGACTGCCGTTGCAAGGAAAAAGAAACATGCGTCCCGCGAAAAAATGGCTCGGCTAGCTGCACAACGCGACGGACTTGCGAAACCTGCACCAAACCAAAAAAGTGCGATAGATGCACCAAGACCGAATACGAACAATGTACGCACCCAAAGAAGTGCGACACCTGCACCAAAAAAGTATGTGACACGTGCTACGATCAATGCCCGGTCTACGACAACTGGTGCGAGTACGACTTCTACGCATGGACGCAAATCCAGCAAGAGGAAACGAGCGGCACCAATATGCAAGTTCACTGGTTTGGTCTCCAGGCACGCAATGAAGACCAGCGCGTAAATCGAAGCGAAGAATATTCCTTCACGCTCAAAGCCAGTGACCGCACCTGGACGGAAAAACCCAAAACCCTTTCACACTTCCAGCGCTTTCCGCTCGGAAAAAAATTCATCGTCGAGTACACCTACGGAGGCACGCACACCGTCCTCGAACCGACGAATGAATTACCAACGAGCCGCGCAAACAACAAGCCCTACGTACCCGTGGCACCTCGTGGAGATCCGCTAGCGTCGATCCCCACCGCCCCGGCCCGTCTCAAAGAACACCACATCCACCTCGAACAACTCTCGTTCGACACTCGGATGTGGTTTTTTCGTTTTGTACGTTTAAAACAAAAACACCTCTTTCGAGGCGTTTTTGTGGCGGGTGCGAAGGGATT
>CAYRRZ010000015.1:0-2540 GCA_964426815.1 uncultured Gammaproteobacteria bacterium
GCTTTCAGGACTTCGAGATCCCCGGTGATTCGTTCTTCAAGTTTTTCGGCATGTTAGCCGAGGACCTCTTCTACAGCTTGGTCGACCAGCCTGCACAAAGCATCGTGCAGGCTTTTTCTTTTTGTGGATTATGCTTTCTTCGCGTTTGGATCAAACTCTACGGTCCACTCAATACCATACTTGTCTCTAAACATGGCGAAGGTCGAACCCCATGGGCTTTCGGCCATAGGCATTTCAGCCTCTCCCCCTTCTGAAAGACCCTTAAATAATCTGTCGGCTTCTTCACGGCTGTCGACACTGATCGCTATTTTAGATCGGTTTTCACGTTCATTTACTGGTCCCATCATTTCTGGAACGTCATTCGCAATTAACAGATTGTTACCAATTGGCAAAGTGATACGCATGATTTTATTTTCTTCTTTTTCTGGCACAGGAAATTCAGCACTAGCGATATCTTTGAAGCGCGTAATCTTTCCGAATTCTCCACCGAAGACGGATTTGTAAAAGGTAAAAGCCTCTTCGGCATTTCCGTTGAAATTGATGTAGGGATTGATGGTTATCATACTAAGGATTCATTGTATGGAATCACATATCGCTGGTCAATAACAAAACCGCCTTTTCAGGCGGTTTTGTTGGTCTCGCTATTTGAGTCGTGGCTCCGCCATTTTATTTTGGCGGAGCCACGTCGCTCGCGAGCGACGTGGCGGAGGAGGAGAGATTCGAACTCTCGGTACCTTGCGGTACGCTTGCTTTCCAAGCAAGTGCACTAGACCACTATGCGACCCCTCCACGGGATTCGTTTAGCCGCCATAGACTACCAAATGGCCGCCGCTAAATCAAGGGACGAAAAAACCCACGGTTTACGTGGGTCGAGTTTGGGCCGACTGGATGGCCTGATGAAGGACTTGGGGCGCTTCGCCTTTATCGTGTGCCTGAAGGTCACAGCCCGCTTTCACAAGCTTTTCCATCAAGGATTTGCTCATCGAGGCTGCAACGATTGGACCCGTAAAGCCCATGCGCCGGATAGCTTCAACAAAGATCGGACCAAATTCCCCTTCGACCACGTCGCCGTCTGAAATGACCCCGACGATACGTGGTCGCTCTTCATTGAAGAGCTGGAGTGCGCCTTTCATGCTGGGAGCTGCAATGACCTCATAGCCCCATACGGACAAGAGATCCTGATACAGCACACGCACCGCTGAGTAATCCTCCAGGACGAGGACAACTGACTTGGCTTGAGAGTTCATGGTTGGACGAAAATAGTCTTTTTTTGGATTTTCGTCAATACAAAACCCCACACCATGTGGTGTGGGGTTTTGCCTCCGTCGCTCTTACGAGTTTGGAGCTTGTTGCAAGCCGTGAGGCTTATTTCTTCAAAGCAGCGTCGATAGCGGCCTTAAAGGTTGCGAGAGGCTGAGCGCCTTCGACCAAGATACCGTTCACAAAGGTTCCTGGCGTACCCTGGACACCAGCAGCTGAGCCTTCAGCCAACTGTTGGTTAACCTTGTCTTGGTACTTGCCTGAGTTCAAACAGTCAGTGAACTTCTTTTCATCCAAACCGATTTCTTTTGCAATCTTTGGCAAACGATCATTCGAGAGACCGGTACCGCCCGATTGGGTTTCGGTGAAAATCTTGTCATGCATCTTCCAAAAGGCGTCATTGCCACCGATTTCAGCAGCACATTCTGAAGCTTCTGCTTGCTTCATGGCATTCTGGTGGAAGGACAATGGATAGTGGCGGAAGACGAGACGCACATCATTTGGATATGCCTTCATGACATCATTCATGGTCGCGAAGTGGCGCTTACAGAATGGACATTCAAAGTCAGAATATTCAATCAAGGTCACCTTGGCATTTTTTGCACCAATAATGTGATCTGCTTTTTCATCCACTGGCTTCACTGGCTGAGATGGTACCTCAGGAGCCGTTGGTTGATTTGGCTGAGTTGGTTGCTGTGCAACCTGTTGTTGAGCTTGAGCAGCGCCTACGCCAAGGCTCAAACCCTTTCCAGACGCAATTGACCAGACCAAGAAAATAAGAGCAACCGTGGTACAGGCAGCAATGCCGGCAAATAAGCCCAAGAAAAACATGGTCTTTGGATTGCCCTGCATTGAGCTGCCGTGATGATGGTCGTGGCCGCTGTGGTCATGCATATCTGACATAGAGAGTGCGAGATGAGTTTAAGAAATGAATTGTATGGAATATCATATTTGCTCCGCGGGAGCGTGTCGAGCAAAAGATGTCAAGACCCGGAGATAGCCTTCGACAAGATCGCGTCCCACTCTGCTTCAGACATGACGCCTGAATATCGGACATTCCCGACAAAATAGGTTGGCGTTGAATTCACATCATTCGCCACACCTTCTGACATATCTTCCCGGATCTTGGCGTCATAGGTTTTATTGCTGACGCAGGCGGTAAATGGATCAGCTTCGATTCCGAGGGTTTTTGCAATTTCAACAAATTGCGCACTTGGTGAATTTAACCCTGCCCAAGCATCTTGTGTTTCGTATAACTTTTGGCGATATTCCCAAAACTT
>CAYRRZ010000015.1:2640-3767 GCA_964426815.1 uncultured Gammaproteobacteria bacterium
GGTGATGGGCCTGCAATAATCGCCCAGACCAAACCAACAAGAATAAGCACAAACAAAAATGCCGTACCGCCTAAGAAAAGTTGTCTGGTTCTTTGTTCATTCATATCTATTGTGATTGAAGATGTTTGATAATATCTAGCGCTGCCTTACTCCCCTCGCCTACCGCAACCGCGATTTGTTTTTCGGTGACATTGGTTACATCGCCTGCTGCCCAGACATTGCGCATCGTGGTGCGATTTCTTACATCCACAATGATCTGTCCTGCGCGATCGGTTTCAATACCTGTTATAAAACCCGTATTTGGAACTTGTCCGATTTCGATAAAGACACCCTGACTCGGCTCTACGCGCTCGACCCCATCTGGGCCGATCAAACCAATTCCTTCGACTGTTTTAATGCCGCTGATCTTGGTAGTGCGCGTTCCTGCCAAGACCGTAATTTTTTTGCTTGCAAGGCACTTTTGCTTCATGACGGTGTCTCCAGATAATTCTGGATTGAGACAAACGATAGTGACATGCTCTGCATATTTTTCAAGCAAGAGCGCGGCATCCATGGCGCTATTTCCACCACCTATGACATGTACCTGACGATCACGATACAAAGGACCATCACAGGTTGCACAATATGTAAGCCCATGTCCATAGAGCTCGGTTTCGCCAGGAACATTCAGTTTGCGATTTTCTTGACCGGTAGCAATCAACAGCGTGCGTGCGGTGTACACGCCCTTGTCTGAATGAATACGAAAACCCGTAAGCTCATTCACGACTTTTTCGACATGCTCATCTTGCTTCAAGGTAAAATTTTCTTGATAGTCAGCTACATGTTCTTCAAACTTTTTTACCAAATCAATTCCAGAGAGCAAATGAAAACCAAGATAGTTTTCTACATCTGCACTCCACAGGGTTTTGCCGCCAATGGTTCCGGCAATGAGTAAGAAATTCACTTTTTGCCGAGCGAGATAAATCGCCGCCGCTAAGGCTGCCGGACCTCCACCAATAATGATGCAGTCATATGTCATGTACGGAGTATAGCAGGCAAACCACATAATCTGTTGTATGAAAAAACCGCCTGATTGCTCGAGGCGGTGTCTATCCTATCTAAGGCGATAGGATGGGTGAGGTGTAGGA
>CAYRRZ010000015.1:3867-8540 GCA_964426815.1 uncultured Gammaproteobacteria bacterium
TCCTTACGCTCGTACTTCGTCTTTTTTCGATGGCTTGTTTATGAGTAAAAACAAACCGATGCCGATCAGCGGAAGCGTTACCCATTGGGTGGGTGTTAAGCCGATATAGCGCACGTCAGCTAAACGATAAAAATCTAACCAGAGACGCGAAATCGAATCACAAGTCAAAAACAATCCAAACCAAAATCCTGGATGACGCGTCTTTCGATCAAAGGCGAGGAAAAGCAATGCGATCACAAAACCCGTGATCGACAAATACAATCCAAGATCGTGGCGTGTTTGCCCATCTGGATATTTCACCGCTAAGAACGAATGCGAAAGCGTGCCTGGATGATCGTGAATCAAAAAACAACCAATACGACCGATGCCGCAACCAATAGGCAAACCCCAAATCAAGGTATCGGCCCACTGAATAAAATCGAGACCATTTTTCTTTATCCAAAACCAAAACGTTAATGCGCAAGCAATAAACCCACCGTAAATCGCATATCCCGGAAGACGCGGATCAAATGCCTCCCACGGATGCGCGAAAAAATAGCCCGGTTCATAGACAAATACATGAAACAGGCGCGCACCGATAAACGCAGCAATGAATAACCAGACCGAAATATCCCACACGTTTTTTGGATCAAGACCATTTTTCTTGGCACGACGAGCTGCCATCCAAGCACCAGCAATAAATCCGCAGGCGACGAAAGTCCCCCAGGTTCGTAGTGGAATCGGTCCGAGTTGTATGACTTGAGATTCAATCCAGGGAATCACATCACGTTCAAAATTTTAAGCGCTTTTTCAAATTCATCTATTGCCTGTCTTGCTTGGCGCGACGAAATTTGAAATGTCGCTTCATGTGCCAGCGAATTTCTGAGTTTATGTGCTGGCCACACATCGCGCAATTTTGGATATTTGTAACAAGCGACTTTTAATCTTTCGCCGAGAGTTTCGCCGGGCATCATCATGGATTTGAGTCCGGCATCAAGCAAGGTATCAGCTTCCATGATCGCGAGCTTGGCTCCCATCACACCTTGTTCGGAGGTTTTTCGAATCTCGGCCCAGCGCGCGATAATTTGTTCGCGGCTCATCCCCTGCATTTCGGGGCGAGTGAGGTAGCGAATCAACTTGCGGACGCCGATCACGATCGCAATAAAAACGACAAAGGCAAGAATGATCAAGCCAATATAGACCCAGATCGAAGTGGGCGTTTGCGAGAGATCGGTTCCGTCCTGCAAGACTTCTTCGAACATAGATTTAGGCCTTGGTGGCCATTTCGTAGCAATCAGCGATCGCGAGTAAGCCAGCTTCGTCAAAGGCGCGACCGGTTAAATGCAAGCCAACAGGCAAGCCATCATCAGGCGAACCGCCACATGGCACCGAAATTGCAGGCAAGCCAGCGACATTCACGCCGACGGTAAAAATATCTTCCAAATACATCGCAAGCGGATCGGTGGTCTTTTCGCCGATTTTGAAAGCCGTGGTTGGAGCAGTTGGCGTAAGCAAGGCATCAACCGATTCAAAGGCTTTGGCATAGGCCTTGCGAATCAAGGTCTGCACTTTCTTTGCCTGGAGATAATAGGCATCGTAATAGCCGCGCGATAAGGCATAGGTACCAAGCAAGATGCGGCGTTTTACTTCTGGGCCAAAACCAGCAGCGCGTGATTGCGCATAGGTTTCAAACAAAGGCAGATTTTCTAAGCGCAAACCATATCGCATGCCATCGAGACGCGATAAGTTGGCAGACACTTCACATGGCATGAGCACATAGTAGACAGCCAATGCTTCTTCAACATATGGCAAATCGACTTCGACAATCTCGGCGCCGAGACCTTTCAGAACGTCGACCGCTTCGGTCACGCGCGTGCGAACACCAGGCTGCATCCCCTCTCCCCAAGCTTGGCGAGGCAGGCCGATGCGAACACCTTTCAAATCTTTTTTCCATGCAGGAACAAAAGGCGCGACTTTAGCCGTGGTTTGATCGAGCACATCGGAACCCTGAATCGCATCAAATAAAATGGCAGCATCTTTAACCGTTTTGGTCATGGGACCGATTTGATCGAGCGAAGAAGCCATGGCGATCAAGCCAGAACGAGAGACACGGCCATAGGTTGGCTTCAATCCAACAATGCCACAAAAAGCAGCTGGCTGACGGATCGAGCCACCTGTATCAGAACCAAGCGCAGCAATCGCAAAATCTGCGGCAACAGCTACGGCGCTCCCACCCGAAGAACCACCCGGAACGCGCTCTGGATCGCGTGGATGATGGGTTGGGCCAAAGGCCGAGCGTTCGCTCGAGGAGCCCATCGCGAATTCATCCATATTGGCACGACCGAGAATGATGGCGCCCTGTTCTTTGAGTTTGCGCGTTACGGTTGCATCCGAAGCAGACACATGGGTTGCGAGCATCTTTGACCCGGCAGATACCACATGACCCTGATTCAAAATATTATCCTTGAGTGCGAGCGGAATGCCATCCAAAGGTCCAGCGATTTTTCCTTGTTCACGGCGAGCATCTGCGGCACGAGCTTGTTCGAGCGCTTCTTTTTCGTAGATTTCAAGCAAGGCATTCAAAGCCCCATTTAAGCCTTTTGCTTTTGCGAGACAATCTTTCGTCAATTGTTCGGAAGTGATGGTTCCGGCATCGAGCGCGGCACGAGCTTCGGTCAATGACAATTCATTCAGTGGTTTCATACAAATTATTTTTTTGGTGCACTGAAGACGCCAGGCGTGTGCAAGAGATTGCCTTTGCGTGCTGGGAAATTCGATAAAATCAATTCATGTCCAAGATCATCGCAAGGGATAGCGACATCTTCGCGCCAACCTTCAGCCATCGCAGCGGCAGCCGATGGTTCGACGCCGGTGGTATCAATTTGAGCTAAACGCTGAACATAACCGAGCACCGCATCAAGATCGGTTTCGGCTTTTTTCAATTCGGCATCTGACAGCTCTAGGCGGGCCAGTTCAGCCAATTTCTGGACTTCATCGCGCGTAATAGACATATGATGCAAGGTTACCGGGAAAGTCTGTTTTTTTCCAGTCAGAAAGAAACTCCAAAAAAAAGAACCCGTCACCCCCATGTAATGATGGGATGAGCGGGCTAAGAAGACGCTGGGCGTCAGTGCGTGTCTCTGGGTACGTTGGCTTCAGCCTCAATGAGGCTTATCCCCAAAAAGTGGTGATCCTCACTCCAAGACACGTCCTCGATAGGATCGAGGATCAACTCGAGGCGTCCGTCGTCCTTACGAGGATACATCGTTGGAGCGCAGACGCCAGACTCGGTCAAATAAATCGAACCGAGGGCGGTAACGAAGCCATCCGTCGGACACCCGTGCTGAAGAGCAAGCTCAGCGGCTTCAACAAACGTTGCAGGCCTTGCCTGAAAGTCACGCCGCATCTGACTCACAATTTGGTGCGTGGTCGCATTCGGCGGGACTGTGAACAGATGGCCCGTGACCAAGCGCGGCTCCCCTCGAAATGATCTAAGCGGAGCAATCTGATAGGCGATCGCCCCCAGGAGTTCCTCGTCGAGGTATCCGAACCGAGCATGCAACTGCTCATACTGCGGCAATCGACGCGGATTGCCTGCCAAGAACTCAATACGATGAACCTCTTTCATTTGTACCTCGTGCTTTTTTTACAATGAGCTCGTTCAGCTACCTGGTCTATTCCAGGTTTTCTGAACGATAGAATATAGCAAAAAATAGGGGTTTTGTCAATATATGCAAGTCGGCATAACAAAAAAACCCCACACCATGTGATGCGGGGGTGCTTACACCGAATGGCGTAGAGCGGAGTGGCCACAGGCCTCAGTGACGACGGGTCGGCTGCGCGTAGACGTGGCCGGTGGGACGAGAGGTAGGAGCCGGAGCTCGACCGCGACCTCCGGTCTGGACCGTGGTCGTTGGGGCGACCACGACCGTCGTATTGTTGATGACCGTGGTGGATTTGCCTCCACCACCTCGACCATGGCCGTGATGATGACCGTGGCCATAGCCGCTTGGACCATAGCCAGGCGAGCCATAGGCCGGCGGAGGCGGTGCCTGCTGGACGACGATGACCCTCGGCGGAGGTGGAGGCGGCGGGATGTACGCCG
Organism: uncultured Gammaproteobacteria bacterium; assembly: GCA_964426815.1. Classification (GTDB taxonomy): domain Bacteria; phylum Patescibacteriota; class Patescibacteriia; order 2-12-FULL-60-25; family 2-12-FULL-60-25; genus JADZEJ01. Next base: position 7,952 of record CAYRRZ010000015.1, read on the forward strand.
GTTGTTGATACACGCCCGCAGGCGGAGGTGGAGGCGGCGCATGCCGATGCCCCACATACACCCGCTCTCGGTACACGACCGAACCAGCACAGCCGGTAGAAACCAGGCCACTCAAGGCCAAAAAGAGCAACAGAATTTTTTGCATGAGCGATCCTTTCAAGGTGAGTGCTCAAAAACATGATTGCCTGAAAAAAGCGATTTTGTCAATGCAGAGCATACCCTACTCTCTTGTTTGAACTGCTCATCCGAAGTCCCCACTCGTCATCTCGACCGGAGCAGAAGCGAAGTGGAGAGATCTTCCGCCCCTCTTTTTTTGACTTCTGACTAAAATCTTGTCAGCTGTATATGCATGCACTACAAAAAAACGTTCTTTGTGTACATTTTGACAAATCTCACTCGGAGCACCCTGTATATTGGCGTTACAAATTCTCTCGACAGAAGAATGATGCAGCATCAAATATCTATCACGCCCAGCTTCACTAAAAAATATAAGATTTCAGCTCTCATATACTTCGAATATTTTGGCGATATAGAATCTGCAATCGCTCGTGAAAAACAAATCAAGAAATGGAGTCGCTCTAAGAAGGAA
>CAYRRZ010000015.1:8640-10155 GCA_964426815.1 uncultured Gammaproteobacteria bacterium
CTGCTTCGCTCGGGATGACACAGTAAGAGCCCCCCCTTTTTTTTTAAAGACCTATAGCAAGTTCAAAAACTCTTCTTCATCCAAAATACGCACACCGAGTTGCTCGGCTTTATCTGCTTTTGAGCCAGCGTCTTCGCCGACCACGACATAGCTGGTTTTTTTGGAGACAGATTCGCTCACATCAGCACCGAGAGCGCGGACGCGATCTTTGGCTTCATCGCGCGACATGCTGGAAAGGGTGCCGGTAAACACCCAAGTCGTGCCTTCGAATTTTCCGCCCTTTGTTTTTGGCTTTTGAGCGATAACGGATACCTGAGCAAGCAGATGACTCAGACGTTCAACCTCTTTTTCATCATGCAGGAATTCAAAAATCGATTCAGCGACGACTTCGCCAATTCCTTCAACCGCTACCAATTCTTCTTTGCTTGCCTGACGAAATTTTTCAATCGACAAAAAATGAGCCGCTAGATCTCGCGCCGTTTCTTCGCCCACATGACGGATGCCGAGCGATAAAATAAAACGATCAAAGGGAATTTCGCGATGACGTTGAATTTCATCGTATACCTTTTGTGCAGAAATCTCAGCGAAGCCTTCGAGCGACAAAAAGTCATCTTTGGTTAATTCAAATAAATCTCCCGGTTCTTTTGCGAGGCCGGTTTGGACGAGTTGTTCGGCGATTTTGTCACCGATCCCACGGATATCCAAAGCCGTGCGACTGACGAAATGCAACAAACGCGCAACTTCTTGCGCAAAACAATTTGAATTGGTGCAGGTAATCGCAACTTCGCCTGGAACTCGGGTTACGGCAGAACCACAAATTGGACAATGACTTGGCATGTGGAATTTCTTTTCTTTTCCACTACGCAAATTTGGTAAGACCTGGATAATCTTTGGAATGATGTCCCCCGCTTTTTCAACGATGACGGTATCGCCGATGCGCACATCTAAACGTTCGATCTCATCAATATTGTGAAGCGAGGCATGGGTAACCGTGGTACCAGCAAGCTGCACCGGATCCATCACGGCAACGGGAGTTAGAGCCCCGGTACGTCCAACGGATACGTGGATATCACGAACAATTGTTGTCCCCTGCTCGGCCGGGAATTTCCAGGCGATGCATCCACGCGGTGTTTTTCCAACGATGCCGAGTTCTGCAAACAACTTGTCGTCATTGATATTCACTACGACACCATCAATCCAGTAGTCTAGACTGTCGCGCTTATTTTCGATCTTGGTGAAAAATGTTTGAACCTGTTCAAGCGAATTGCAATGCGTATTGAGTGGATTGGTTGGAATGCCAAACAAGGTGATCATGTCATGTGTTTGTTCATGGGTGGTCGTTCCATATTCACCTACCATGCCATATCCAAAAAAAGACAAACCGCGTTCAGAGGCAATCTTTGGATCAAGCTGCCGAATGGAACCTGCGGCGGCATTACGTGGATTTGCGAGTTCTGGTTTTCCTTGTTTTTGCATCAATTGATTATAGGCTTTCAATTGACTGCGCTTCATGAA